>CAYZEJ010000162.1:0-5130 GCA_964477545.1 uncultured Anaerolineaceae bacterium
CGACTCGCGCTTGCGCATCAGGCCGTGGTCGACGTAGATGCACGTCAGCTGATCGCCCACTGCGCGGTGGACGAGCGTCGCGGCAACGGCCGAGTCGACCCCACCCGACAGGGCGCAGATCACCCTGCCTTCGCCAACCCGCGCCTGAATCTCGGCGACGGTCGAATCAACAAAGCTGGCGGACGTCCACGTCTGGCGAGCGTTGGCTATGCCGAGCACGAAGTTGCGCAGGATGTCGCGTCCGGCAGGGGTGTGGATCACCTCGGGGTGGAACTGGATGCCATACATGCCTCTGGAGGTATCGGCCAGCCCGGCGTATGGCGACGACGGGGAGTGCGCCAGCGTCACGAAGCCTGGCGGCGGGCTGACGATCGTGTCGCCGTGGCTCATCCACACCGGCTGCTCACGGTCGATGCCTCGGAACAGGCCGTCCTCGGTCGTGATCGAGACCGTCGCCGGGCCGTATTCGCGTTTCGCGGCGGGGATCACGTTGCCGCCCAGGTGGTGGGCCATCAGCTGAACGCCGTAGCAGATGCCGAGAACGGGCATGTCGGTCGATGACCAGATGCCCGGGTCGGGATGCGGTGCGCCTTCCTCGTAGACGCTCATCGGGCCGCCGGAGAGGATCACCGCGCTCGGCTTGCGGGCGACGATCTGCTCCCACGGTGTGTCGAACGGAAGCAGCTCCGAATAGACGTTGAGCTCGCGCACGCGCCGAGCGATCAGTTGGGCCGTCTGCCCGCCGAAGTCGAGCACCACAACGCTGTCGGGGGGGTGTGGCTCGTCGTCTGAAGAACGATCGGGAGCGGGTGCGTCGAGTGCTACCTCGAGATAGGCTTCGACCTCAGCATCGTCCGGGGCAAGGACGCGATGACCCGCATTGGCGGCCTCGCCGTGGACTGTCTTGCCACGCTGTGGTCGTTCGATCCCTGCCTCCCCGCTCTCCGCCGGCCCTGGTCCAAGTCTAACGATGGGCCTCAGTCGTCGCGGGGCGCGGTCTCCACCATCCCGGGGCGCAGCTGCTCGGGTGAGAGGTCGGGCGCGAAATAGGACTCGACGTGGAAAATCAACCCGTCGCGCAAAGTGACCAGGATGACGAGCCACCACATCGATCCGTCCGGGTAGCGCGCCCTGGTCAGCGCCGTGTATTCGTTCCGGTTTGCGAGCGGACCGACCGCGTGAACAGGTCCTGAGGAGTCATGGACAAGTGCGCTTGACCTCGCTCAGTCGCGGGGAACGATTTCGACCATTCCCTTGCGCCACTCGGGCGCGTCGAACTCGGGCGCAAAGAAGGTCTCGGCGTGGACCACCTTGTCGTCGCGCAGGGTCAGGATCGATACCACCCACCAGCGCGAGCCATCCGGATAGGGCGCGCGAGTGACAGTGGTGAAACGCTCTGGGCCCGAAAGCGGCAGAACCGTGTAGCCGGGAGTGATCGCCCACCGTTCTTCATCGCCAAGGATCTTTGTGTTTGGATCCTCGGGGCGCGCTGCGGGTAGTCCGCCGGGGTAGTTCTCGAGCTGCTGGCGGAACGAGGCAAAACCACGGAACCGCTCCCCCGACTGTGGATAGTCGCCCACGTAGTCCGGATGGATCATCTCCTGCAGAGCTTCGAAATCACGATCGGCAATGGCTTTGACGTAGCGCTTGAAGAAGTCCCGCTTCGTCTCGGCCATCACCCACTCCTCGCCTGACTCGGGGCAGCAGAAGCGTCGGCTCCGGCGGCCTCACTTGACATCGTCGATAGGCCTGCGGCCTCTCGCGTGGAGAAGGATTTGCGGCGGAGGAGACCCGAAGCCGCGCGGTGCTCAGCGAGGACGTGCCCGAGCAGGGCTGCCCTGACCGGCATCGGCAGCTTCTCGTCGCGCTGGGTCTGCTCATAGCCGGCGTGGCTCATGTACGCGCGCACGATCACCTCCAGCTCATCCACCCCGAGCCAGGTCGCAAGCTCGGGCAAAAGCCTGTCGAACGAGCCCCGCCGCAACGGGCCGAAGACGCCGTGCTTCGACGCGACATCGATGTCGATCTCGTTCATCGCCAGCTCGAAATACACGGCGCGGGCGGCGTTCCTCGCCAGGCGCTCGTTCGCGCGGCGCTGCATGTAGAGGCCGACCAGCAGCCAGCCGGCGGCGCCGAAGAATGCGCCGACGAGCGCCGTCAGGAACTGGTTGAGCTCCACTAGCCGACGTTCCTCCTCTAGCCGCGACCGCAGGCGAATTCTAGGCTGCGCGGACCCGGGCACGCCCTATGCGGTTGTCGCCGCCACGATGTCACGCAGGTACAGATACAGCTCCCAAACGTCGGCTACCTCGTCCGGACCCAGTTCCTGCTGCGCCGGGTCCCCGTGGCCGAACTCTCCGAAGCGGGTGAACCGCGCGACTCGATCACCGAAGCGCTCGGCGAGCAGCGCCGCGTGCCCGACCGAGATGGCCGTGTCAGGATCGCCGTGGAGCAGGAAGACCGGCGCTTGCACACCCTCGACGAAGTTGAGTGGCGAAATGCCCGCGAGCCGCGTGCGAAGCTCGACGCTGAAGCCGGCAATGGCCGACCGCGCCCGTTCCCGATCGGGCGATGTGAACAGGAGGTAGATCGCGCGAGCGTCTCCGTGGAGCCGGACGAGGTCCTCGTCGAGTGGCCCGCGCGGTGCCGCGTCGGATTCGACGAAGGGTGCGAGGCGAGCGCGCAGGCCGTTGTGGGCGTCTGTCGATGAAAGCGTCGCCAGCATCAGCCCGAGAACGTCACGGCGGATGCCAGGATCTGGCCACCAGGGACGTTCGGCACCATCGACGTCCGCTGTCCGGGTCGCGACGTCGATCAACAGCAGCTCGGCATCGGCGTACCCCCCAAACGCGCTCACGAATCGCATCTGGCTCGAGATTCGGTCGTCCGCCGCCGCGATCAGCGCGATGCTCGCGCCGGCCGAGAAGCCGGCCAATCCGACACGGCCCGAATCCACGGTCGGCCAGCCGCGCAGGGCGAGGACAGCGTCCGCCAGATGTGCCGGTTCAGCAGGAGACACCTCGAGATTTCGCAGCCGTGTCGAGTCGGGCACACCGACGACGACTCCCAGCCGGCTGATGGCCGTGGCCACGCGGGTGATCTCGGGATGGTCGATCGGCTGCGGATGGACGCCGAGGGCGAGGATGACGCCAGGGAGCCGGGAGCGAGCGTCGGCACCGGCCGGGACGTAGACGTCGAGCCGGTCGACCGGCTGGCCATAGGTCGTGGTCACGCGAATCGGCTCGGGGACAAACTCCGAGAGCGGTCTAATTGGCAGGTCGAGTAATTCGGCGACCAGCGCGCCGCTGAGCCACGCGGTGCGCACGGGCGCCAGGTGCGGCAACCCGAGGACGGCAATCACCGACACGACAATGACAGCGCCGACCCTGGCTGCCGGCGTGTGCCGACGACGGAGGCCCGCCCGCATCAGCCAACCTGTTCCAGCACGTCGGTCACAGTCTTGGTGGTCACGACCTCAGCCGACGAACTCGCAGATGCGCCAGCCGTCTTCTTCGCGCTGGAGCAGAGCCTGGCCGCGCCGCTCACCCAGGCTCGACCTCAATGAGTAATAGATCCCAACGCGACCATTGGCCCTGGGATATGGGAACTGATCACTCACGCCCGCGGTCCACGCGCTGGGCGCGTCGAGTGGGGCCGCCGGGTCTGGCAGGTGACCCGAGGTGAGGCCCGAGCAGATAAATCTGTGGGCACGCTCGGTGTCGTCGCGTTCGTAGGCGATGAGGTATTCGCGGACCACGTCGTGTGGCGCCCAGAGATATTTGTCTGCCAGCGGGTCAAGGGCGTTCCCGAGCAGAAAGACGCCCGCTCCGAGGCCCCCGAGCAGGGCGATGATGAGGATGCAACCGATAAGACCGCAGCCCCGCGACCGTGCACTGGGAGGGCTCTCGTCGACCGGCATCTGCCGGTGTTCGTCGTCGGCCATCACGGCGCCTCCCTTAGCCGGAAAACAGGGCCGCGGCCGAGCTTCTCGGCTGGCGTCCCGTACTTGAGGATCAGCTGGGTGATGGCGCGGGATCGGTCCGGGCCGTCGACCTCGGTCGCCTCATACGTTGCGACTCGCTCGCCGATGGTAGCTCGGCAATCCGGGTTGACTCGCAGGTTGAGCGCCCAGTCGGCCACGTCGCTCCCGGCGGCGATGAGCAGGCTGCCATCCTGATCCTCTACGAACCCGACCGCCGCGCTGACCGGGCGTCCAGTCGTCCGTCCCACGGTCTCGAGCAGCACGACCTTGCCCCAGTCGGTCAGGTCCTCGGCAATCGAGCGGTCGTCATCCTTCATGCGTCAATCTTTGCGCAACGTCGGCGTAGTCGCGATGTCGTGGCCGAACTGTCATCGCGTCGTTGAAGCCGACGAACTGACGTTCCCGGCCGACAGCCAGAGGATCGAGGACGACAAGGGCCGACGTTCGACCGGCTGAGGGCGGGGAGCCTATCCACCAATCATGAAACGCCGTGGGCGGGTCAGGGCAGATCGGCCGGAAGGATTCGGCGCGCAATCGCAGACTTAGCGGGAGCTGCCTCGCTGCCACGACTTGCCTTCCACGGCCACGGCCGGGGCGTAGACGATCTCCACCTGCTGCATCGCGCGCAGGTTCTGGGCGCCGAGCGCGGCCATTGACTGACGCAGCGCGCCGACGAGATTCTGTGTGCCGTCGGTGACGCCCGCCGGTCCGAGCAGGATCTTCTCGAGCGTGCCTGTGGTGCCGACCTTGATCCTAGTTCCGCGCGGCAGGGTCGGTGACGGCGCCGCCATGCCCCAGTTCGTGCCGCGTCCGGGCGCCTCGGCGGCTCGGGCCAGCGGCGTCCCCAGCATCAGCACGTCGGCACCCGCCGCGACGGCCTTGGCCAGCTCGCCGCCGCGGCGCATCCCGCCGTCCGCGACGACCGGAACGTAGCGACCGGACTGGTCCATGTAGTCGTCCCGTGCAGCGGCAACGTCAGCGATCGCTGTGACCTGTGGAACGCCGATACCGAGCACATCGCGCGTCGTACATGCCGCGCCCGGCCCGACGCCCACGAACACCGCCGCGGCACCCTGGCGCATCAGCTCGATTGCGGCGTGATACGAGGTGGTGTTGCCGACGCACACGGGGATCGGCATCTGCTGCGT
>CAYZEJ010000163.1:0-5121 GCA_964477545.1 uncultured Anaerolineaceae bacterium
CTGGGGCGAGCTGGACTACCTGGTGATCGACCTGCCACCCGGGACTTCAGACGCGCAGTTGACGCTCGCCCAGGCGGTGCCCATCAGCGGCGCGCTGCTTGTGACCACGCCCCAGGACGTTGCTGTGCTGGATGTCTCCAAGGCGCTGGCCATGTTCCGCCGCCTGTCCGTGCCGGTTATGGGCGTCGTCGAGAACATGAGCACCTTCGTCTGCCCGCACTGCGGAGAGGTGACGGAGATCTTCGGCCGAGGCGGTGGCCAGAAGTTCGCCGAGCGCAACGAGCTCGAGTACTTCGGCGCCGTCCCGATCGACGTCAAGGTCCGCCAGGGCGGCGATGCCGGGGTGCCGGCTGTCGCTCAGCGCGAGCCTGGTGTCGCCGCCGAGGTTCTGCGAGCACTGGCTCGAACGGTCGCCGCACGGATGAGCGTGCGCGCGGCCCAGGCAGCGCCGGCGATCACGATCAGCTAGCGCCCTGCTGCGCGCGGCGGAACGAGTCGAGGTCGGGCCACTCCGAGCCACACGCGAGGCAGCCCACTATCCAGCTTGGGCCCTCGGCGCGGCTTATTCGCTTGGCGAATGATCCGTCCGTCGAGCGAGGCCAAATCATCGCCTGAACGGCTTTCGGCGGTCCTTTCATGCATCTCGCGCATCAAACAACGCGTGAACTGGCAAGTGCGGACGCTGGATACCCTCGAGAGCGCGCTCGGCGGACGGATGATGCATCCGGCGAATAACCACGCTGCCGATGCATCTGCGCCGGCAATCACGATCAGCTAGCGCCCTGCTGCGCGCGGCGGAACGAGTCGAGGTCGGGCCACTCCGAGCCACACGCCAGGCAGCCGATTCCCGGCGGAGTGTCTGGCGACAGGTCACCCACACCGATGAGCTCCGAGTAGGGCTGCACGCCCAACACGTCGGTGGTCGGAAAACGGAGCAGCGTCAGCCGATGCTCTCCGCAAACAGGGCACGCTTCGTTCGAACGCGTGTCGTCAGCCGCGTCCATCACCTAATGCTTACCGAGTCGCCCAACATCTGCCACAACACGGAGCAGGCGGAGAGCGCCGCGCGCCGCCGGCCGTCCTCGCCGCCCAGGAACGCGACCCGTTGCTCTTCGGTCACGCCGCCAGAACGCGCGACGGCGACTCGTACGTGGGTGTCACCGCGTGCCTCACGCGCATAGAGCGCCAGTCCTATGTCAGCGTGCCCAACCGCGCGTACCCGTTCGGCGTAGTGGCCCAGGTCCGTGGCCGCGCGCGTGACGTCGGCCGAAGCGCGCACGAGCTCGCCGAACATCAGGTAATCGGCGTCGCCCAGCAGCGCCTGCAGCTGACCCGCGGTACCGAACTCGACCGTGGCGAGGGTCCGGCCGTCCAATCTTTCCGCGAGCGCATCTGCCCAGGTCTGGTCACCTTCGGCGAACACGTACTGACCGAGTTTCTCGCGCAGCAAGCTGACCATGTCGGCCACCGTGCGGGCAGCTGCTGATCGATCGGTCAACTCCGCTGATACGACGACATCGACGGCATCCGCTCGGGCGTAGGTAGCGACCTGGGGCGAGGACGCGCGCAGGATCTCTTCGCCGATCAGATCGACGAGCATCGACTCGCCAACGCCAGTCAGGCGCAGGGTGTGAACGTCACGAGCAACCCCGAGACGGGACTGACGCAGGCGCGGAACGGCCTCGTCGCGCCACATCGGCCACATCTCGCGCGGTGGTCCGGGCAGCGCCACGATCACGCGCCCGTTCGGCCGCTCGACATACCAGCCCGGCGCCGAGCCGCGCTTGTTGGGCATTGCCACAGCCCCATCGATGAGCCACGCCTGCTTGCGGTTGGCGTCGGGCATCTCCAGGCCGCGCCGCTCGAACAACCCGAGCAGCCACGTCTCCAACTCCGGATCAACCTTGGGCTCGAGACCGCACGCTGCGGCGATGGCTTCCCGCGTCAGGTCGTCCGGCGTTGGACCCAGACCGCCCGTTGTGATCACGAGGTCGGCATGGTCAAGGGCTTCGAGGACCGCGAAGGTGACGGCAGCCAGATCGTCCGGCAGCGCCACGGTCTGCAGCACCCGCACGCCCAGATCGGTCAGCTCCTTCGCCAGCTCGCCCGAGTTCGTGTCCCGCGTCGTGCCAGTGGTCAGCTCCGTTCCCACGGCCAGGATCCGCGCGGTCAGGATCGGTGCCACCGGCCCACGTTAGCGCGCGCCAGTGTGGGGTGCGGCGCCAGCAACACCGTGCAGGTCGCAGTGTCAGCCGCTCGGGTTGTCGACCAGCTCAATCACGCTCGCCTCGACGGCCCGTTGCGCGGCGCCAGCCCGCGCCGACCGCGGCGCGAAACGCCATGCGGCGAAGCGCAACCGACGGCTTTCGAGTATCCGGCGCCAGCGCGCGATCAGCGGCGCCGGCCGGGACAGCGCCGCATCAAGGTCGGGCACGGCAGGGAGCCGTTGCCGCAGCACGTACAGATCGAGCGCAATGACGGCGACGACGCCGGCCACGAACAGCCCGATCACCACAAGGGCGAGCTCGGGCAGGCTGAGACCGCTGTTGTTGGCGACATGGTCGGCGGTCGCAATCACGAAGCCCAGCGGCGCGATCGCAATCATCGGCCGGATGTGCGCCATCAACCAAGCGATTCCGATCGTGATGCCGGCGAGTCCCGTCCAGATCGCGTGTCCGGCAATGATGCGGCTGCCGCGGATGCGGTCCTCGTAGATCTCCGTCGTTGGCAGGAACGGCAGGGTATCGCCCCAGCCCTGGTCCATGCGGATGTACGCGTCCTCGACGACAGCGAACCCTGCGCCCGCTGCCACGGCAATGAGCAGGATGTCCGTCGCGCCGAGCTGCCAGTTCGCCAGCCGCCGGCCCTGCCACATCAGGAGGGCCAGCGGGGCCAGCTTGAGCAGCTCCTCGGCTATCGGGTCGACCGTGGTCGACGGGTCCCGCGCCAACCCGGCAAGCGGCTGGGCGAGCAACAACATGATGGCCATCGCGGAGGCGCCCAGGAGAAATGCGCGGACGACAGTGATGACTCTGATGGTTCGCGTGAGCGAGGCGATCAAGAAAAGACCGGCGACCAACCCGGCGTTCGCGGCGAAGGCAGCAAGAGTGTTATCGAAGCCGGTCAGGATCCCCGCGATGATCAGCCACACGGCGACGCCGGGGATAGCGACGACGGCCCGCATGGGAAGCTCGACCTTGCCGATGCGCACGCGGCGCCCAAGGTCCAGTCGGCTCGGCCTCACGGGCTGGGTCAACGCCGGTTCTTGTTCTGGATCGACTTGATCAGCGTGTCGTGTGCGCTCTCGCCGGTGCTTGGCTCCGATGTGGTAGGTAAGCTGTCGCTGATATCCCGAGCCCAGTCCTCCTTGGCCCCTTTGAAATTGGGATCATTCAGCGCGTCCTGCGGACTTTGCGGCGGTGGAGGCTCGTAGCCCGGGGGTGGAGCTGGAGCGTATTCCCGCGGGGTCCGGTCGGGCTGGTCTGACCGCTCGTCATACGGCTCGTCAGGCGGCACAGGCGGGTCATTGCTAATTGCCGGCCATGCCACCCCCAAGCCTCCTGCGCCCGCGACGAGGCACTCCAGTGTCAGAGGCCGGCAGGGAAGGTTCTCTGCCGCGGTGCATACCAGGTTTCCAATGACATCGGGGGCGCTGAGCAGTCCGGCTAGCGCGGCGACTACCTCAAGCAGGCCGAGCTCCATCTATCACTCCCTCCTCGCGCGCCATCATCCCATGGGCCGCAAGCCCGGTGAACCGGTTCGGGGCATCGCACACCCAGCCATGCGGCCGTTGCAGTTGACGACAAGGGGTCTATTCTGTTAGCAATCTACCGCCGAGAGTGCTAACAGCAATCGCTGGCTCCGCCCGCATGACGCGGCAGTCGCGACGCGAAAAGACGCAGCTACAGACGAGAGAGGATGCCGACCAATCATGGCCAAGCTGATCACCTACGACGAGGACGCCCGCGCGTCGATGAAGCGCGGCATGGACGCGCTCGCAGATGCCGTAAAGACGACGCTCGGGCCCAAGGGCCGCAACGTCGCGCTGGACAAGAAATACGGCGCACCAACTGTCACCCATGACGGTGTCACGGTTGCTCGCGACATCGAGCTCGAGGACCCTTTCGAGAACATGGGTGCGCAACTGCTCAAGGAAGCCGCGACAAAAACAGAGGACGTGGCCGGCGACGGCACGACCACCGCGACCGTGCTCGCCCAGGCGATCGTCACCGAGGGCCTCAAGAACGTCGCCTCGGGCGCGAACCCGATGCAGATGAAGCTCGGCATCGACAAGGCCGCTGAGGCCGTGGCAGAGGCCATCCGCAAGGCGGCCACGCCCGTCAAGGGCCACGACGAGATCGCCCAGGTCGCGACCGTCAGCGCCGCGGACGAGGAGATCGGCAACCTCATCGCCGAGGTCATGGACAAGGTCGGCAAGGACGGCGTGATCACCGTCGAAGAGTCCAAGACCATGGCCTTCGAGACGGAATACGTCGAGGGCATGCAGTTCGACCGTGGATACACCAGCGCCTACTTCGTGACCGACACCAACCGGATGGAGACGGTCCTCGAGGATCCCTACGTGCTGATCACCGACAAGAAGATCAGCGCGATCGCGGACATTCTGCCGACTCTCGAGAAGATGCTCCAGACCGGCAAGAAGGACCTGCTGATCATCGCCGAGGATGTCGATGGCGAGGCGCTCTCGACCCTCGTGGTGAACAAGCTGCGCGGCGTGCTCAACGTGCTCGCGGTCAAGGCCCCCGGCTTCGGCGATCGGCGCAAGGAAATGTTGCGCGACATCGCGATCCTGACCGGCGGGACGGTCATCAGCGAGGAGCTCGGGCGG
Organism: uncultured Anaerolineaceae bacterium; assembly: GCA_964477545.1. Taxonomy (GTDB): domain Bacteria; phylum Chloroflexota; class Limnocylindria; order Limnocylindrales; family CSP1-4; genus JALYGJ01. Next base: position 4,850 of record CAYZEJ010000163.1, read on the forward strand.
AAGCTCGACTCGGTGACCCTGGAGGACCTCGGCCGCGCCCGGCGCATCGTCGCGAACAAGGACAGCACCACGGTCATCGAGGGCCGCGGGTCGGAGTCGGAGATCGCCGGCCGGATCAAGCAGATCAAGGCGCAGATCGAGGACACGACGTCCGACTACGACAAGGAGAAGCTCCAGGAGCGGATGGCCAAGCTGTCCGGCGGCGTCGCGATCATCAAGGTCGGCGCCGGGACGGAGGTCGAGCTCAAGGAGAAGAAGCACCGCGTCGAGGA
>CAYZEJ010000164.1:0-5066 GCA_964477545.1 uncultured Anaerolineaceae bacterium
ATCGGGTAGTAGATCATCGGCCGGTCGTAGATCGGCAGCAGGTGCTTGTTCGTCACGCGCGTCAGGGGATCGAGCCGCGATCCGCTGCCGCCGGCCAGGATGATGCCTTTCACGGCGGCGATGCTAGCGCCGACTCACCGGCGGAAGTAGAAAATCGCCTGGTCCCCGCGCCCCGCGGCGTTGATTTGCCTGGCCTGCCGCTCCCATTCGCGCATCTGGTCGCGCGGGAAGTAACTGTCCGTCGCGCGCAATTTCAGGCCGCGGCGGTAACCCTCACTGCCGGCGAACTGATGCGCGGTCGAGTCGTACTCGACGCCCTCAAACTTGAGCCCTGCCTCTCGCGCCAGCCGCACGAGGCTGTTGACCGAGTGGATGTACTCGTGCCGCGGCATGTCGAGCTGGAACCAGTGCTCGTGGAACGTGTCCCAGGCAGCCGATGGGAACACGGGCACGCGGATCACGCACCAGCCGTTCGGTGCCAACACGCGCACCGCGGCCGCCAGGGCCGAGCGCTGATCACGCATGTGTTCGAGCGAGTGGTGAAACATGACCAGGTCGAATTCCCCGTCGATGTCCGCGAGCGTGCCCTTGACCAGGCTGTAACCCGGTCGGTCGGTGGCCCCCGGGATGTAGGCGTCAACGCCGACGAGATGCTTGAAGCCGGCCAAGGCCAGGTCGTCGAGCAGCGCTCCTGCCCCAGAGCCCACGTCAAGCACTCGGCTTCGCGGCGTCGTCCTGGTTCGGTCGAGGAATCGCGTCGCCGCGTGCGGCCGTACGCGCGACACGAGGCGCGCGACCGGCCCGCGGCGGCCGAGCAGCAGTCGGTTGCGCAACGCACGCATTGGTCTGCGCCACGTCGGGCGCTGAATGGCGAACGACGGGTACTCAGCGGGGTAGTAGCGGGCGGGGTCCGCCGGCGGATCGACCAGGATCAGCGCCGGACACTCGGCACACTCGCCGACGTTGAAGACCTCCCCGGTGCCGAATCGCCGTTCGGCGACCCGCCACCTCTTGACGTATGCCGAGCCGCAAAAGGGGCAGCGCACCTCATTCATGAGCTCAGCACGTGCTCAGCGGCGCTACTCGGAGTGACGAAATCGATGCGTTCGCCCAATGGATGGTCCGCCAGGGCGTCGAGCTTGGCATCGATCATGCGCATGTCGGTCGCGCTCCGAAACGAGCTCGACCGGATCGCGAAAGCCAGGACGTTGAGCTGTCCGGAGTCCAGATCGCGCTCGAGCAGGTCCCAGAACGCCTGCGGCCGAAAGTCCAGGCCGAGGATCATCTGCCGATGCCGCGATCGATTCGGATATCGAATGCGCCGCGCAACGCGCCGCCATGCCGGAAGCGCGACATCCGGGTCGACCGAGGCGAGTGGGAGCAGAACCGGAGCGTCGATCTCGGAGTCGGCCACGCGCGCCAGGCGCGAAGCCCCCGCGGAATACGGCACATCGCCACGGAAACGCGGCCCGCGAACGCCGGCTGCGGTGAGAGTCATGCCCGGCTCGGCGGTGACGTCCACTTTCACGCCGAGCTCGCGCAGCTGGGCGACGAGCGCAAGGCTCATGAACCCGTCCCCGAAGCGATGTGCCCGCGGCGGCCGTCCATACACCTCGGCGAAGGTGTCGACGGACTCGGCGGTCATCTGGGCGACCCACTTGTCGGTGAGATCGACTACCCAGGAGCCGTCATCGTCCAACCGCCACCCGTGCGGGTGGATGCCGAGCTCGTCGCCTTCCCGCAAGAGTGCTTCAAGCTCCGCGCCGTAGGTGTCTGCGACCCACCGGCGCGAGCCGTAGGCGACCTCGATCTGGTGGTCCAGGCGCAGGAACCAGCCGAAATTCGGTCGCCTACCGGTCATGGCCGCGAGACGATCGCGAGCCGGCCCGACCCACCCGAGCGCAACCTCGAACCCCGTCCATGGCCGTCGCTCGTGAAGCGGAACCTGCTGCTCGTCGGGCTCGACGTCGATGCACACCACCGCGGGAACACGTCGGGCAGCCGAAGGACCATCGCTCACGGCGGCCGATGCTACCGCCAAGGCGGGCCCTCGGCGATGATGGGTGCCGCTCCGAGGACGCGCGGCAGAACTCGCTCCATGCTCATGTGGACTTGCTCGAGATGCCCATCAACCACGTCTCGTACTCGGCGGCCACTGCATCCCAGTTGTAGAGCTCCCGTGCGCGCGTTGCGGCCGCCGTGCGGAGCTCCCCGTTCAGGCCTTCGTCGTCGAGAATTCGCTGGAGCTTGGCTGCCAGATCCGTGGCGCCGCGGTAGTAGAGCGCGCTGTCACCGAGGACCTCGCGGTGTTCCGGGACGTCGTTGGCGCAGATCGCGTTCCCGTAGCCCATCGCCTCGACGAGCGCCGGGTGCGTCCCGCCGACCTCGGTCGCCTGGACGTACGCGGCCGCGTGCGAGCGCAGGACGCGGTAGGCATGCCCGTAATGAGCGCCAAGCAGCTTTACCCGGGCGTCGGTCGCGGCTGCGTCCCTGAGGCCACCGATGTAGGCCCCCGCGTAGGGCGCGTCGCCGATGATGGCAAGCGGGACCTCGGTCTTGACGTCGCGATAGGCGGCGATGACAAGATCGGCGTTGTTCTCGGGCTCGAGCCGGCTGACATAGAGCACGTATCGACCCGCCGTGAGCCCAAGACTCGCGAGCGTGCCGTCATCGGCTACCGGCACGAGGTCGGTGCCATATGCGAAATAGTCGGTCTCGCGCCCGTAGTTCGAGCGGTAGAAGGCCTGGATCACGTGCGCGTCGGTGACCAGCGCGATCGGCAGCCTGGTGGCCAGGCTGGCGCAGAAGCGATAGTAGGCACGTCCGATGGGGCTCCACTTCTGGCGCTGCCACTCGAGGCCGTCGACGTTGAGCACGACCCGCTTGCCCGCCGCTCGAAGCAGGATCACGGCGGGGACGTTGGCCAGGTTGCAGACGTACACGACATCCCAATGTCGCACGATGGCATGGACGGCCGAGAACAGCGTGTGGACGACGGTCTCGAGGTACTTGCTGCGCGGAGCCGGCAATCGAACGATGCGCATGCCCCTGTGCTCGGTTGTACCGCGCGGCACCCAGCCGTTGCGCCCGTAGACCGTGACGCTGTGCCCGCGCGAGGCGAGCCGCGCTCCGAGCTCCTCGGCGAATGTCTCGAAACCGCCGTAGCGTGCCGGCACACCGCGCGTGCCGAGGATGGCGAGACGCAGCCGGTCTGGCGGGGTCGGTCGTAACATCCGCCGGATGCTAGCGTCTGGCCCGCTCGAGACTCGGGAACTGGGCCGCCCCATCCGCGTCGCACTCGACGCTCACAGCGTCGGCCGTCAGCAGACCGGCAACGAGAGGTACGTCATCGAGCTGGGCAACGCGCTCGCCCTTCGAGAGGACGTGGAGGTCGTCGCACTCGTCAACCGGGGAACGCCCTGGCCGGCCGACACAGGTGCGGAGCTGGCCAAAGGCGGTGCCGGACGGCCCGAAATCGTGGAGCTGCGCACCCGCAGGCCACAGCTGCGTATCCCCTACGAGCTGCCGCTCGCAGCTCGGCGCGCCCGTGCCGACGTGCTCCAGGTCACCTACGTCGCTCCACCGGTCAGCCCGGTGCCGGTTGTCACCGTGGTCCACGACGTGTCCTATGAAGACCTTCCGGAGTTGTTCCCGCTGCGCACGCGGCTGCGACTCAAGGCGTTTGTCCGTCTGGCGGTTCGGCGATCTGCCGCTGTGGTGTGCTCGTCGAGCTTCACGCGTGACCGGGTGCTGTCCATCTACGGCGCAAATCCAGAGCGAGTTCACTTCGTCCCGGCCGGCGTCACCCCGAGCTGGCGCCGATTGCCGCCAGACGTCACGCGCGAGCGTCTGGCGGCCTTGGACCTGCCGCCGCGCTTCGTACTGGCCGCGGGCTCCGATCATCCGCGCAAAAACCTGCCCCGCCTCATCGCCGCGCTGGCCGAGGTTCGAGCGCGCGGCGCGCCCGACATCCAGTTGGTGCTCGCAGGTCCACGCGGAGCCGGCGCGGCGACCATCGAGGACGCAATCGTTGCCAACGGGGCAGCCGGCTGGGTGAGGCATGTCGGATACGTCGCGGACGACGTTCTCAACGCCCTTTACTGCGCCGCCGACATCGTCGCTAACACCTCGCTCTACGAGGGCTTTGGTCTGCCCGCACTGGAAGCGCTTGGCTGTGGAGCGGTCGTTGTCGCCGGCGATACGACCTCACTGCCTGAGGTGTGCGGCGATGCTGCGCTTTTGGTCGACCCACGAGATACGCAGGCCATCGCGTCGGCCATTCACAACGCGCTCAATAACGAGCGCATGCGCGCGCGATTTCGGGACGAAGGGCCGCACCAGGCCGCCAGGTTCGGGTGGCCCGATTCGGCGGCGGCGATGGTCGACGTCTATCGCGCGCTGCTCAACGATCGCGCTCGCCGGCGACCGCGATCAGCACGCTCGTCATGAGCAGCATCCGCTGAGGGACGAGCCGCGCGCCGTCGGCTTTCGAGAAGAGACCAAGGAGCTCCGAAGCGGTCAGCGGGTTCAGCGCCTCCTCGCTCGCCCAGCGACCGTTGCCGGTCGCCCGGAGGGCTCGGTGCCACATGCCTCGTGGCAGCCAATGGGCGAAGGGCAGCAACGTGTGCGGATCCACTGGGAAGGCCGCGTTCGGCGTGCAGATGAAGACACGGCGGCACGTGCGGAGCATCTCCTCGACGAAGCGTCGCTGCTCGGAACGCGAGCCGACGTGCTCGATGACCGCGTTTGAGAAGCCGATATCGAAGGTTGCGTCGGCGAAGGGCAATTCTCGGCCGTCGGCCACCACGAATTCGACTTCAGGGTGCCCCCGAGTGAATGCGGGCATGGGCTGCGGCGCGACGGCCGTGATCTGTGCCGGCCACGGGTAGCGGCTCTCGAGGAAGTTCCCAGCGCGCCAGTCGGTATCGGTGACCCCCACGTCGAGTAACCGATCGGCCGGTAGCGGGCTCATCTCGCGCATGAAGAGCTCGAAACGCCTTTGGCGCGACCGGTGTGTCAGGGGCGCGGTCAGCCGCCAGCGGATTCCACCGGGCGGGCTCATGGCT
>CAYZEJ010000165.1:0-5054 GCA_964477545.1 uncultured Anaerolineaceae bacterium
GAAGACCGATGTCGAGCACCGCACCGGCGGCTCGTGGGCGCTCAACATCGGCCAGGTCTACACGACCCTCCAGCGCCTGGAACGCGACGGGCTGGTCGAGCCGATCGAGCCACCCGGCTCTGACACAGACCGCCACGACTACCGGATCACGTCGACCGGCCGTGACCAGTTGAGCGCGTGGTTCGTAACGCCAGTCGTCCCCGATGGCCCGCCGCGCGACGAATTGACGATCAAGGTCCTGCTCGCCGTGGCCTCCAGCGATCTCGACGTGACGGGGATCCTCCAGCGACAACGCACCGCGTCGGTCGAGCAACTTCAGGCGTATACCCGCCGGAAGGCGCAGTCCGATCCGCAGAAGGACCTCGCGTTCCTATTGATGCTGGATGCGCTGATCTTCCGGACGGAAGCCGAGATTCGCTGGCTAGACGCCTCGGAGGCGCGCATCAGGGACGCGGCGGGCAAGAAGGGAGCGGGGGAGTGATGACAGTCGTTGTCGAACTGGAGGGTGCCAGCCGGTCCTTCGGGCACGGTCACACCGCGGTCGTCGCCCTGCATCCCACCGACCTGAGCGTCGGAGCGGGCGAGTTCCTTGCCGTCATGGGGCCCAGCGGTTCCGGCAAGACGACGCTGCTGTCGCTCGTCGGCGGACTCGATCGGCCGAGCGCGGGACGCGTCCTCGTTGAAGACAAGGACGTGGGTTCGCTGAGTCCGCGCGATGTGGCCGTTCTCCGCCGGCGAACAGTGGGCTACGTGTTCCAGGACCTCAACCTCCTGCCCGGTCTCACCGCGAGCGAAAACGTGTCGCTGCCGCTGGAGCTGGACGGCAAACCTGCCCGCACGGCTCGGTCGGCCGCCGCGGCGACCCTCGAATCGCTCGGACTCGGCGGCCTCGAAAATCGGTATCCCGACGACCTTTCTGGCGGCGAACAACAGCGTGTCGCCATCGCGCGGGCGATGGTCGGCGAGCGCAAGATCCTGCTGACCGACGAGCCCACGGGCGCCCTCGATTCGATCACCGGTGAAGCGGTCATGCGGCTGCTGCGGCGCCACTGCGACGACGGCGGCACCGTCATCCTCGTCACGCACGACGCCGCACACGCTGCTTGGGCGGACCGTGTCGTCTTCCTGCGCGACGGCCGGGTAGTCGACGCGACGCAGCCCGCTCGGCTGGGAGCGGCGTGAGCACTTCCAGCGTGCGCGCCGTCGCACGCATCGCGTGGCGCGGCATCGGGCGGAGCCGCGGTCGCAGCGCGCTCATCGTGTTGCTGATGTTGCTGCCCGTGGCGGCGATGGCGGCCGCGATCACGCTGATCACAACTGTCTCGCCGACTTCCGAGGAGTCGGCCACCCACAGCATGGGTGTCGCCGGCTACGCGGTCCAGATGCCAGACGACATGACGACCGACACGCTGCGCGCCGCACTTCCCGCGGAGGCAGTGGTCGAACCATGGACCTACGATCTCGGGACACTCGTTCTGCCAGGCAGAACGGTCGACGTCGACGCCCGATCGATGGACCTCAACGGGCTCGCCCACGGCATGCGCGAGATCACCGCCGGCCGCCAGCCACTGAACCAGCAGGAAGTCGCGATAAGCGCGTCGGTCGCCGCACTGGCAGGAGTTGGCATAGGGGATGCGATTGAGCTCGTGGATGGCGGCCGGCTGGTTGTGGTTGGCCTGGTCGAGGACACATTTGACATCCGCGGACCACTCGTGCTGCTCGACGCTTCGGTCGCTCGAGAGTCCGCACAAGGAGAGCGCTTCGGCGCGTCGCCCGGCTGGCTGGTGAGCGTGCCCGACGGTGTCGAAATGCCGTACACGCAGGACACTTGCAACTTCCAGGGCTGCCCGTTCGTCGCCTTCGAGCGCTACCGGTTCTCGGAATCGCCCGGCGACGCCAGTGTGGCGGTCATCGTCCTGGGCGGTTTGGCGCTGGTCGAGGCCGTGCTCGTGGCCGCCGCAGCGTTTGCCGTTGGTGTGCGGCGACGACAGCGCGAGCTCGGCCTCCTCGCCGCGGCCGGCGCTGAGCGCCGGCACCTCGCCGGCACAGTGCTGAGCGAGGGCGTGCTCCTGGGTGGAATCGCAGCCGTCGTCGGGGTCGGGCTGGGCGTCCTGGCGATCGTCGGCATGTCCCCCTGGTTGGATGAGCTGGTGAATCGCCGAGTCGGGCCAGTCGAGATTTCCGCCGTGTTCCTGGTACTCGCAGGCGGGATTGGCTTGCTGGCGTGCTTCCTCGCCGCGATTGTTCCGGCACGCGCTGCTGCTCGGCTGCCTGTGCTTGTCGCACTTTCGGGACGGCGGCCGCCGCTGAGCCCCGCGCGCCGCCTCCTTGTTCTCGGCCTGGTGATGGTCGCCGTTGCCGCTGTTTTGACGAGCACGGGAGCGGCGATGCGGCTGAGCGATCCGCGCGGGTCGCTGAGCATGGTCGTGCTCATGGTCGGGGCGATCTGCGGCGTGGTCGGTTTCGGGGCGTGCAGCCCGTGGCTCGTCGAGCGGCTGGAACGTCTGGGACTTCGACTCCCCGTTGCGTCACGAATCGCGCTGCGCGACACGGCGCGCGCAAGATCGAGGAACGGCCCGATCGTGACCGCGATCCTCGCCGCGTTCGCGGCTACGGTCGCGGTGTCCGCTTACTTCGCGAGCAGTGACGCGGAGGCGGCGGCGAACTGGCGGCCGTGGCTGCGCGCCGACCAGCTGATCGTTCAGGGCGAAGCCGCGGCGACGGCAGGAGCACAGGCTGCCGCAGCGCTCGGTGCGATGGCCGAAGGACCCGTCACTTTGCTCGTGGGAGCGGACGCCCGCGACGTCTACGTGGTGGTCGAGGATCCAGACGCGTCATCGGACGATCGGGAGCTTGCGTACACGGTGACCGTCGGTGACGCCGAGCTCTTGAGAGCGCTCGGCGCCGAGGCGGCACTCTCCACGCTCGAGGGCGGCGGCGTCGTGCTTGTGCTCCCGCAGCGGATGACGGTCACCGACGACGACCAAATCGTCCGCCTCGATCCGCCGACGGACCTGAGCGAGGCGAGGATCGAGGTGCGCGACGGAGGGACCGGCGATGAGATTGACGGGCTGACGGTGCCGGCGAGCGTCGTTGCTACCGGACTGGACAGCGGAGGGATGGTTGCCGACGCCGTCATCTCGCCGGCGACGGCCGAGCGGCTGGGTCTCGGAGCAGGGCCGACGTCAGCGTATGTGATCCGGCTGCCGCGACCGGTAGTCGAGGCAGATGTGTCGACCGCTGCGGGGTTTGCCGCTCAGCAGCCGAACACTCGAGCTGACGCATCCCTTGGCCCGGTACAGCCGGGCCAGGTCTTTCGTTGGCTGCTGGTGCTCTTCAGCCTGTTGTTCGCGCTGAGCGTGACCGGGATCGCCGTCGCTCTCGGCGAGGCCGAGTCGCGGCCGGACCAGCGGACGCTCCTGGCCGTCGGCGCCGATCCTGGGATTCGTCGTCGGATCGCCGCCGCGCGTGCCGGCGTGCTCGGGCTGATGGCTGGCTTGCTCGCGGTGCCAGCGGGATTGCTCCCCGCGTGGGGCCTACTCGGTTCGCGCGGCGCGCCGCTGGTCGTGCCGATCCCCGAGGTCATCGCCGCGGTCGCGATCCTGCCGCTGGCGGGGATCGTGGGAGCGCTGCTCCTGACGCGACGGATCCCGGCGTGGTCCGCGCTGCGCGAGGCCGGTTCTTAGCTTTTCCTCACGGCTAATGACCACCGCCGATGGCGATCGCGGGCGACTCTATCGCTTGCGCTGGGTGTCGAGCTCGTCTCGCAGGGCCCCCAGCACCTCGAGTTCGATCAGGTCCTTTGGCCGCCCGGCCGCCCGCTTCATGCGGATCAAGTCGTCGATGCTGGCGACCAGGACGGTCAGCCCGTCGATATCGGTCGGCTCGGCCGTCCGCGCAAGATCTTCGAACCCTTGCGTGCCCGCGGGGTCGGCGAGCAGGTCCAGGTCGCCGGCGTCCGTCGTGAGGGTCAATGACTGAATGACGGCCAAGCTACGGGCATCGATCCGAAACGGGACCGGCCGGTCCGCGCCGCGCAGGCGTGCCTTGAGCCTGCGAAGCACAGTCGCGAGCGCCTCGAGGTTGCCTGAATCTATTGCGTGGCAGACGTCCAGGTCGCGCGTCAGCGTCGGTGAGCCCAGTAGTCGGCCGGCAAAGGCACCTATGACCACATATCGGACGCCGTCGGCATTGAGCTCGCGAAACAGCCGGAGCGGATCGAACGCCTGTGGTCGGCTCACCGCTGGGGGAGTCGCAGCGTGTCGAGCGCGGCCGCATCAGCGGCTGCCAGCCTGGCGCGCTCTGTGGGCGTCATCTTGAGCAGCTCACGTATCTGGGTCCGGTCCACGCCTACCCCCAAGGCTGGTTCCGCGGCCAGCGTCCGACCCGCGACGCGCATCAGCCGCTCGAGCGTATCGGCGCGAGGTGATAGCCGACCGAGCTCGATGCGCGCAACGGTCGAGTGCGGAACGCCGGCCATGCGAGCAAGCGCCCGCTGGGACAGGCCGACCCGCTGCCGGGAGTTCTTCAGCAATCTCGCTGCGGTCACGAAACGATGATAGCGGAAATGCTATCACTGGCCGTTGTGCCGGGCCGCTTCCCGCGCGGGCGTGGCCGAATGATCAGCCTGGCAGCATTGCCGTTGCAACGAGTCAGTCGGTGACGGTGATACCTTCTGCCGCGGCTGCCCTGATCAGATCCTTGTCGAGCGTGGCGAGCTCGCCATCAACATCCAGCGCGAGCTGGAGGTACAGCGCGTCGTAGACCGTCAGGCCGTGCTCTTCGGCTAAGTCGATGGCCTCGAAAACCCCGCCCAGCCCCCTGTCGGTGGTCTCGAGTCCAGACGCTGCGAGCCGGTCCAGCAGTGCCCGAACTCTCGCACCAGGCAATCTGTGACCGAGCAACAGAGCGTTCGCTACCTCAGCGGTGAAATGAGTCGGCGAGAGGAGCACCGCTTGCTCGATTAGCCAGCGGGTCCACCGATCCAACCACGTTGAGTTCGCGATGAGGACTTCCACCGCGACGGAAGCGTCCACAACCACTGCGCGCGGCGC
>CAYZEJ010000166.1:0-4993 GCA_964477545.1 uncultured Anaerolineaceae bacterium
CCCTGGCCCTGGCCCTGGCCCTGGCCCTGACCCTGACCCGCACCCGGACTCTGGCCCTGCTGGCCCTGGCCCTGCTGGCCCTGGCCCTGCTGGCCCTGACCCTGCTGGCCGGCTTGGGCGAGGTCGCGGCGCGCCTGCTGAAGATCACCTGCCGCACGCGCCAGGTCACGGTTCGTCTCTACTTGTTCCTGTCCTCGCTGGAGCGCCTCATCAAGCCGGTCCAGCGCGTCTGAGGCGGCCTGTGTGTCACCGGAGCGCACGGCGCGTACCGCGTCTGCCAGCGCCGACTGGGCGTTCGCGCCAGCCTGCCGGGCGGTGCTGTCCATCTCGGACAGCTCGCCAGCCAGTGCTTCCCGCTCCGCCGGGGTCATCCCAGGAACCCGTTCCTTGAGCTCCTCGAGATCCTGCTTGGTCTTCTCCGGGTCCCCCGCGGAATTGCTGTCGGTGCCGGTCGCGGCCTTGCTCAGTGAGCGTGACAACGAGCTGATCGCTGCTGCCCGCTGCTCGTTCGCAGGATCGAGGCGGCTCCGGATCGCGTCCTCGAGCGAGCCAAGGCGCGCGAGGTTCGTGTCCAGATCCTCGGGGTGGTCGCGCAGTTGCTGCGCGAGCTTGCGCAGCTCCTTCGCCAGGTCGACTCGCGGATCCGGCGCGTTGTGGCCCTCCTGGAGTCGTGTGGCGGTCTCGTCGAGGCGCTGGGCCTGCTCCTCTGCCTCGGCTCGCATCTGCTCGCGCTGGGCGATGACATCGTTTTGTGCGTTAGGAAGGAGGAGCGCGGGGATCAGCAGCAACGCGCAGAGGGCAGCGGCGGCGCTCTGCCGGCGAGGAAGCGGGATCCGCAACCCGCGCGGGTCTGCGCCCAGCAGTGCGGTCAACGCGTCATGCCGCTGGAGTCGGACGAGGTGTTGGTAGACAACGGCCTCGGGTTGTTCGCCCGAACCCTCAGAGACCAGATCGCTGCCCTCCGCCGTTGCCAGCTCGGGCGCGGACGTGGCCAGGGAGAGCGCGGTCGAAACGCGGTCGCGCAGGCCGTCCTCGGAGTCGACGGCGAGCGCTGCTTCGGCCAGCGTTGGGCGGACGCGGACGGCGTCCACCAGCAGGACGACGATGCCGCCGACGATCACAAGGCCGGCGATGACTGCATGCCATTCGAATGGCATCACCCTGGCGACGAACGCCAGGATCAGCTCGATGGCTGCAACTGCGGCCAGGATCAGGCTTCCGGCACGGACGATGCGACGCAGCCACACTCGGCGACGGAAGCGGCCAAGGGATCGGCGCAGCTCGAGCAGCTGGGGATCGAGACTCATTCCTTCGTCTCCGATATCACGGTTTCGGCGTTCACGGCTTCCGTCGGCACTGTGTCTGCCGCCTCTGACGGCATCTCGGCCGGTGCCGTATCAGACGCAACCACAGCCATTCGGTTCCCGCGCCGCGGCAGATGTGGTCGCGGCAGCCGCAACCGACGCGTCGGGGAGACAAGCTGAGCGGAAACGAGCGTCAGGGTCAGACCCAGGACGAGGAACGCTATCGCGCTCTTGGGCCAGAACGTGTCGCGCGGGAAACCGAACGATACGGCGGCCGGCTCGCTTCCGGGAGGAGCGGCGCAGCGGGCGTTGGGCGGGCAGGCGGCGACACCCTCCTCGGTGATGATGAAGACACCGCCGTTACCCATTGGATCGTCGGCGCCCCCGCCCTTGACGTCGAGCGGGAAACTGGGGTCGGTGCCAGGCGTCGTCGGAGTGCCGAAGTACGGCTTGCCGGTGACGCCCGAGATGTAGTCGCACGACTCGTGGTACGAGTCCGGCGCGGTGGCGCAAACCATGTCCAGATTCGCCACGAATGGGTTGAGCCACAACACGGCCTCGGGCGCCTTGCCGCGGGTCGAGACGATGACGCTGCTGGATGACGACTTCGTGACGACCTGCCAGAACTGGTGCGCGCCAGCAGTACCGATTGATAGCAGGAGCACGACAACGAAGGTAAGCACGGTCGCGGTCTGCGTCCGGCGGACAAGGGCCGAGATGAACATCCCGATTGCCCCCATTCCAAAGGCGAGCGCAAACAGGAACAGGTAGGCGCGAACCAGGTCTTCCGGCCCGACGCCGCCAAAGACGAACACGAGGCTCGCCAGGGGCACGGACGCGATGATCAGCAGGAAGACGTAACTGAGCGCGGAGAAGAGCTTGCCGATGATCATTCCGAGCGTGCTCAGCGGCGTCGTGACGAGAAGGTCGAGGGTCTGCTTCTCTCGTTCGAGAGAGATGGCTCCAGTCGTGAATGCAGGAGCCAGGACCAGCACGAGCAGCGTCTCCAGGAACAGGAGCCCGCCGAAGATCCCGTGGCCGATTCCAGCCGAGAGTGCAGTCCCGTTGGCCAGCGTCTGCCCTCCCGGGAAAGCTTGGCCGGGGAAGTCCCGCGGGATGCCCGGGTTGATGACGTTGGAACTTATGACCTGCCCGGCCTGCTGCTTCAGATAGAAGTAGATCGCAAACGAGAAAAGGGCGAGGAGAAGCAGGTACACGGTCAGGACGATGAAGGCTCGGCGGCCACGCATCCTGCCGCGGAGTTCCTTGATGCTGACGGCGCTGATGCCCGACCAGAAACGCCCGAGACGGCGCCCGACGAAGCCACCGCCTCGCCTGATCTGGGTTGCCACGGCCGTCATGCCCTCGCCTCCGTACTTCCCGTCGAGCCATTGTCCTGCGCGGACATGGAGGCCGACGCCGCAGTGGCGTCGGTGATCTGGAGAAAGAGCTCTTCGAGGTCGCTCGCCGCGGGAGCGAAGCTGCTCAGGCGAACGCCAGCGCGAACGGCTCCCGTCAGCACGGCAGCGGCGGCATCCACGTCGCCACGCAGGGCGAACTCGAGCTCGCCGCCCGGGCGACGCACAACGGTCGCGATGTTCGGGCTGGCCGCGAAGTGCTGCTCCGCGGCTGCGATCTGATCTTCGTCGCCGACGACCGTCGCCCGGTAAACGCCGCCAACACGGAACCGTTCGGCGATTTCGTCGACCCGCCCGCTGGCCAGCACGCGCCCGCGGTCGATGATCGCGACCGAAGTGCACAGCTCCTCGAGCTCGGGCAGGATGTGGCTGCTGATGATGATGGTCTTGCCCAGCGATCGGAGCTCTCTCAGGAGCTCGCGTAGCTCGACCCGAGCACGGGGGTCCAGGCCGGAAGCCGGCTCGTCCAGCAGCAGCACCTGTGGGTCGTTCACCAGCGCATGGGCGAGGCAGAGTCGCTGCTGCATGCCGCGGCTGAGCTCCTGCACGTAGGACTCGCGCTTGTCGACGAGGTCGACCAGTTCGAGCAGGTCGCCGATCATCTGGCGGCGCCGTGACGCGGGTAGGCCGTAGCAACGGCCGAAGAAATCGAGGTATTCCCAGACGCGCATGTCGTCGTAGACACCGAACGTGTCCGGCATGTAGCCGATGATGTTGCGCACTGCGTCGGGGTCCTTGCGGATCGAGTGGCCACCCACCTCGGCGTCACCAGCCGATGGCACCAGGAGCGTGGCGAGCATCTTGAGTGTCGTCGTCTTGCCCGCCCCGTTAGGGCCAACCAGGCCGAAGATCTCGCCCTGCGGCACCTCGAGCTCCACCCCGGCCACCGCCAGGCTGCGCCCGTAGCGCTTGGTAAGTCGGTCGGTCCTGAGTGCGACCGTCATCCGATCGTCCCTTCGAGGCGCGTCAGGAGTTGGAAGTAGCGCTGGTCCTCGCCGAACTCACCGGGGTCGGAGCGGTTGATGAAACGGAACAGGACCGCGCCGCTCTCGTCCACGTATCGCTCCGGATTGGCGATCACGAAGCTGAGGCTCGAGTCGGGATGGGGGAACTCGACCCACTTCTGGCTGGTCCGGTCGAACAGCTGGAAGTCGGGCAGCGTGTCGAAGGCCACGGCTGGATCTCGCCCAATCGGTGGCTTACCACCGGGCCCAATGACGATGACATCGTTGCACGGTGGTACGGCGCAGTCTGCCGCCGGGCTGGCGTTTGGATCGGGGCTTTCGGTCGGCTGTCCATCTGCGAGCGGGTCGTCCTGGTCTGGCTGCTCATCGGCCGGCAGTGGCTCGATCAGTTTGCCCTGGCCATGCAGCACCCGCGCGTCGCCCTGGGTGAGGGCGATCTCCAGCGAGCTGACCTGGAAACTGCCGTCGAAGCGAGCCGGTCGGCTCTCGACCGTCATCGTCCCGCGGGTCAGGTACATGCCGTTGCCGTCGAACCAGCCGTTATCGGCCGTCGTCTCAACGATCGTGCGGCGCATCATCTGGTCGCTGAACACCTGTTGGGGGTCGAGCGTCATGGCGAGTGGGATCATGAACAGGCCCTCGCCGACCCGGTTCGGGACGTCGCCCACGAGCTCGACATCGAGCACGGCTCCCTTGGTCCAGGCGAGCAACAGTGGCGCCTCGACGGAGCCCTGGCTGCAACACGGGAAGAGTTGGTCGATCACCGCGCGGCGCGTGGTGACGGAGCGTGCCTGGGCCGCGTCGCGCGGGAACGTCGAGCCGAAGATCAACTGGGACAGGCCATAGTTGAAGAACGGATTGCTGGTCACGTCGAGGTCGATGTCCTTCGATTGGCCGGGTTCGAGCGTTGGCAGCACGGCCGCGCCGCCGCTGAACAGGATCGCCACGTTCTCGAGCAGTACATCGGAGCGGTTGGTGACCGTGCCCTGGAGCCTGCCGCGCGACAAACGCAAGCTCGTCTCGACCGCGGGCGCATCCGCGGGAGCCTCGGCGCGGAAGCCGCGCAGCACGCCGAAACCGACCTCGAAGTTACGCAGCCGGGAGCTCGAGTTGCCGAAGAGGACGTCCAGCGGCGTCTCGGTTTGGCCGAACTGCGCCTGGCTGGTCGGGTTGGACAGCAGCGCTCCACCGGGGATCCGCACATCGAAGGTTCGGCGACTGGGCGAGTAGATGCCGATGTACGCCTGGCCGATGCCTCGGCCGGTGCCCTGCGCGGCGCGGACCACGGTGATCTGGTTGACGATCA
>CAYZEJ010000167.1:0-4991 GCA_964477545.1 uncultured Anaerolineaceae bacterium
CGATGACGGCGTGATGCCCCAGACGCTCGAAGCGATCGATCACGCGCGAGCCGCGAAGGTCCCGATCGTGGTGGCGCTCAACAAGATCGACAAGGCGGACGCCAACCCGGACCGTGTCAAGACGGAGCTGTCCGAGCACGGCGTCGTGATCGAGGAGTACGGCGGCGACGTGCCGCTGGTGATGGTGAGCGCGCGTGACGGCACCGGCATCGACGACCTGATCGACACGATCCAGATCGTTGCCGACGTGCAGGAGCTGAAAGCCAACCCCAAGCGTCCGGCCATCGGCACGGTCGTCGAAGCGGAGATGGACAAGAGCCGCGGTCCGATCGCCACCGTGCTGGTGCAGACCGGCACGCTCAAGGTGGGCGATATCGTGATCGTGGGCGACACGTACGGGCGCGTCAGGGCCCTCCAGGACAGCCACGGTGAGCGCATCACCATGGCCGGTCCGTCTATGCCCGCGGTCGTTCTCGGATTGGCCGAGGTACCAGCCGCGGGTGACATCCTGCGCGTGGTGGGCGACGAGAAGACGGCCCGCACCATGATCGACGAGCGCCGCGCAGGCGCGACACAGGAGCAGACCGGCCGAGCCACGCTGGAGGACCTCTATCGCCAGATCCAGGCCGGCCAGACCAAGGAGCTGCGCATCATCGTCAAGGCGGACGTGCAGGGCTCCCTGGGGGCCATCCGTCAGGCGCTCGAGCAGGTGCAGACCGAAGAGGTGCGTGTCAACATCCTGCACGAGGGCACGGGCGACATCAGCGACAACGACATCAACCTGGCTTCCGCGTCGAACGCGGTAGTCATCGGCTTCAACACCAAGCTCGACCCCCAGGCGCGGCGGACGGCCGAGTCCGCGGGCGTCGACGTCCGGTTGTACGACATCATCTACAAGCTCACTGACGAGATGAGCGCCGCGCTGAACGGCCTCCTCGAGCCTGAAGAGGTCGAGGTCGTGGAGGGCCGTGCCGAGGTTCGCCAGGTCTTCAAGAGCGGCCGCAACGTCATCGCCGGCTGCTACGTGACGGATGGCCGCATCGTCAAGGGTGGCGCTCGGGTGTATCGCGGTGGTGCGCTGATTGCCACGGATCGGATCGAGTCTCTCCGTCGCTTCCGCGACGACGTGCGCGAGGTCGATACGGGCTACGAGTGCGGCATCGGCCTCGCCGACTTCAACGAAGCGCAGGAAGGCGACATCATCGAGTGCTTCACCAAGCAGATGGTCTCGCGGGTGGTTTCGGCAGACAGGGGCAGGGCTACTGAGTCAGCCTCGGTTCAGCGCCAGTAGCTCGAGCGGGTAATGAAAACCTCCGCAGACGCCTCCGGCGCTGCTGCGCGCTCTCGGTCCGACTCGCAGCTGCGCTGCGCCCCGGACCTTCGCTTGCGGTGAGCGAGCGCACCGCGCGGCTGGACGAGCTGCTGCGCGAAGAGATCAGCTCTGTGCTCCGACGCGAGGTGGATGACCCGCGCATTGGCTTCGTCACGGTCACGGACGTCCGGGTGACCCCCGACCTCAGCCATGCCAACGTGTGGGTGTCGGTTATCGGCGCCGCGGACGAGAAGAAGCTGACGATGAGGGCACTCGCACATGCGATGCCGTTCGTGCGTCAGCGGCTGGGCAAGCTGCGGTTGAAGCGCATCCCCGATCTGCACGTCAAGGAAGACGAGACCGCTGCGCGCGGTACACGTGTGCTCCAGATCCTCGACGAGCTCGAGCAGGGCGGCGTGGGGGACGTTCCGGAAATGACGGAGACACTACCGACTCCGACCGGCATGTCAGCCATCCAGCCAGTGCCGCCCAGGGTTCCGCGGCGAAAGCGCGCACGCAGATGAGTACCGCGATCGCGCCGCAGCAGTTGTCGTCGCTGACGGCGGCGGACGTCTTGGCCGTGCCGGTCGAGGTAGTCACGCGCATCCGCGCCGCGCGCACCGTGCTGACCGTGTGCCACGAGAACCCGGAGGCAGACGCGCTCGGGTCGGCCCTGTCTGTCGCATTGGCCGTGGAGCATCTCGGCGGTCGGGCCACGCCCGTGTGTTCAGATCCCGTTCCGGCCATGTACGACTTCATGCCCCAGATCGACCGGTTCCGCCAGGACCCTGATCCAAGCGTCAACTACGACCTGATCGTTGTGGGCGACTGCGGCGATCTCGAGCGAGTGGGGCCTGTCCTCGGCCGAAACGCAGAGCTCTTCGGTCGCGTGCCCATCGTCAACATCGATCACCACATCTCGAATACAGGTTTCGGCGCGGTCGACTGGATTGACGCCACTGCCGCGGCGACGTGCGAGATGGACACGTTGCTCATGCCCGCGCTCGGCGTGGCCCTCAATGAGGCCAACGGCGCGATCGCGGCTGCCCTGATCGCGGGCGTGGTGATCGACACGGCCAACTTCCAGCATCCGAACGTGACGCCACGCACGCTGCGCGTCGCTGCCGAGCTCGTG
This sequence comes from uncultured Anaerolineaceae bacterium, assembly GCA_964477545.1. Classification (GTDB taxonomy): domain Bacteria; phylum Chloroflexota; class Limnocylindria; order Limnocylindrales; family CSP1-4; genus JALYGJ01. The sequence goes on from CAYZEJ010000167.1 coordinate 2,448, forward strand.
GCCGCTGGCGCTCCGCTGGCGCAGACCGCGCGGCTGCTCTATCGGACCAAGCCCAACCGCCAGCTGAAGCTGTTCGGCCTCGTCCTCGGGCGCCTGGAGCAGGACCTCGACGGCCGCCTTGTCTGGGCCACGCTGTATGAGCCCGACTACACCGCCACGGGCACGACTGCGCAGGACGCCGAAGGCCTGAGCGATCTGCTCAGCCAGTCCGCCGAGGGCGCCCTGGTGATCATGTTCCGCCAGAACGGCGACAAGACCAAGATCAGCGTGCGAACCCGTGACGGCGGGCTCGACGCGACAGTGCTGACCGGTGCGTTCGGTGGCGGCGGCCACGCACGCGCCGCTGGCGCCACGATCGACCTGCCGGTCGAGCAGGCCACGCACGCGGTCCTTAACGCCGCGCGGCGCATGATCGACGTGGATGGCGGCTGAAGCAACCTCCCGCGAGCCCGGGGAGAGTGTGTCGTTAAACGGCATCCTGGTCGTTGCCAAGGCGCCCGGTCCGACATCTCACGACATAGTCGCGCTCATTCGCCGGCTGACAGGCGTTCGCCGTGTGGGCCACGGTGGCACTCTCGATCCATTTGCCGCGGGCGTCCTGCCTGTTTTCGTTGGCCATGCCACGCGCCTGGCCGAGTACCACCTGGGCGACGACAAGGAATACCGCGCCCTTGTCTCCTTCGGGGCCCGATCAACCACCGACGACCTCGACGGCGAGCTCACCCCGAGCGGCGCGCAGGCGCCCACACGAGAGACGGTCGAATCAGCACTGGCGAGCTTCCGAGGAGTCATAGAGCAGATTCCTCCTGACTACTCGGCCGTGCGTATCGCAGGACGCAAGGCGTACGAGCTGGCCCGCCACGGGGAGAAGCCCGAGCTCAAAGCGCGACGCGTCACGATCCACCGACTCGAGTTGACCGAATGGGATGACCACGACGCGGAACGGCCGGTGGCTACGCTCGAGGTGCGCTGCTCGGCCGGCACGTACATCCGGGCGCTCGCGCGCGACCTTGGCGAGAACCTCGCTAGCGGCGCCTACCTCGCCGCGCTCACGCGCACAGCCAGTGGGCCCTTCACGCTGGAGCAGGCACGGCCGCTCGAAGAGGTCCGTTCGGCGCTGGCTGACGGTCGCGCCGCAGAGCTCCTGCTGCCGATGGACACCGGTCTCGAGGGCTACCCGGTGCTGACCGTGGACGGCCAGGAGTTGACCAGCCTGGCCCGTGGCCAACAGCTGCGCCGTGGTCGCGAGATAGGCGCAGAGGGACTCGTTCGGGTCGTCGACGAGTCGGGCAGGCTGGTGGCCATCGCGCGTGCCGACGGCGGGGTCATCAAACCCGAGAAGGTGTTCATCTCCGCTGCGGGATAAGGTCGCCGGCATGAGGGTGCTGGGCGGTATCGACGAGCTGCCCGCCGGTCTGCGTTTCGCGCTGACGATCGGCATGTTCGACGGCGTCCATCGCGGCCACCAGCGTGCGCTCAAGGCCCTCGTGCGCAGCGCGCTGCGGTACAAGGCTTCTCCAGTCGTCCTGACGTTCGATCCTCACCCCGCCCAGGTCCTGCGTGGCGGCGCGCCTCCGCTGCTCTGTTCGGTCGGGGAGAAGCTCGCCCGGCTCGCCACCCTGGGTGTGGAGACGACGGTCGTACAACGTTTTGACCAGGCCTTCGCCGATCAGCCGCCCGACGAGTTCCTCGGGCGCGTGTGTACAGGCAGAGAGCTCGTCGCCCTGGTGATGACCGGCGAATCGGCCTTTGGACGCGACCGCACGGGCATCCTGGCCACGGTCAAACGCCTCGGAGCGCAGATGAAGTTTCGTGTCGTCGAGGTCGACAGGCTGGAAAGTGAAGGCGGAACCCTGTCCAGCACTCGGCTGCGCGGGCTGCTGGCGGATGGTCGCCTGTCGGATGCCCGCCGGCTCCTCGGTCGGCCCTACACCGTCACCGGCACCGTCGTTGAAGGAGAGCGGCGCGGCCGCACGCTTGGCTACCCCACGGCCAACCTGGCCTTCGACGTGCCGGTCGCTCTCCCTTTGGACGGCGTGTACGCCGTTCGCGCCGGCTGGGGCGGACATGATCCACTCGATCCTGCCAAGCACGCCGATGGCGTCGCTTCACTGGGCGTGCGCCCAACGTTCGGCGGCGGCGCGCGCCTGCTCGAAGTGCACATGTTTGACGTCGATCGAGACCTCTACGGGCAGCAGCTGCGCGTGGAGTTCGTGCGCCGCCTGCGTCGCGAGAAGAAGTTCGCCTCGGTCGATGGGCTTGTGCGCCAGATGGATCGCGATGCGCGTCGTGCGCAGAAAGTGCTCTCGGACTCGAGCCGGGAGTAACCCCTTTGGGGCGTCCAAACCGAACGCCTGTTAGACTCGGGCCGATCTAAATCAAGGAAAAACCGGAGGAACGGGTGCCCCTGGCGCGGGAAGCCAAGGAAGGGATCGTGGCGGAATATGCCCGATCAGAGACAGACACAGGCTCGCCTGAGGTCCAGATCGCACTCCTGACAGAGCGCATCAAGGACCTGACCGAGCATCTGCGTGCCTTCCCCAA
>CAYZEJ010000168.1:0-4972 GCA_964477545.1 uncultured Anaerolineaceae bacterium
TGGTGCCGAGGCTCTCGCCGTGGCGGCTTGACAAGATAGGAGCTTGGCAATCAGGCACTCACTGAGCGCGCTTCACGTCGAGGCACACGAGCTCGCCGGGACTGACCGCGCGATCGACCCAATTGGTCCGCAAGAGCAATCGGATCACACCCCGTGCAGGTTGATGACCAGCAGCGTCGTCTCTGGGGTGACCCGGCGCAATGACCCGATGTCTGGCGTCGGATGGGCCGCTCGTCGATCTCAGTTCCTTCGTCGCCCAGCGACCAATGTCGGAAGGGAAAGTCCCTCAGCCCTCCAGCGCCGGAGCCGTCCATGCTCCAGGCATCGTTGGATCGGGCGAGGGGAATTCCGAGAGGGGTGACGCTTCGGCCTCAAGCGCACTCCGGTCGAGGAGCTCCAGGCCCGACACACCGACCCGCCGGATGACCGCCGAGGCTTCCCACTCGCGAAGGATCCTGCGTGCCATCCGCGGCGTCACGCCAGCCATGTGAGGAAGATGAGACCGCGGTACCAGAGGCGCCTCCTTCGAGAAGCAGAAAGCCTCGTACTGCAACAACAGCCCCGCGAGACGACTCGTCGCCGTCGTGAAGGTCCGCAGCTTGTGGAGGCGGGTCAGCGCATGAATGGCATACACGGTGCGATCGAGCAGATCGAGGGCAAGCGCCGGATCGGAATCCACTACATTCCGAAATTCATCGCTGCTCCAGGCGAGGATCGCAACCTCGGTCAGGGCGTCCATACCGACCGTGAGGGATGCGCCGCTCAGCGTCCCCAAGCCAAAGAACTGCCCGGGTCCGTACAGGCCCGCATACACGATACGACCATCTGGTGCGCTCCAGGTTGCCACGACCGTTCCACGGAGAACCAACGCAACTCGCGATGGAAGTTCGGCCTCGGGCATGATCGTGCCATGCGCACACTCGACGACCCAGGCGGCTCGAACGAGGCGGGCGATGCTCTGGGCTGACGCCATTGGCCACGTCTGCTCGATCACGCCGGGCATCGTGGAGTCTGCTTGACGATCGCGATGCCAAACCGGGCTCATTCAGGCAACCTCAGGGAATCACTCCGAGCGGGTGAGTGCATCCACCCGCCGCTCCAACCACCAGCAATTCGACACCGAAGGTTAACAATGCTCTGTGCGGCTTGCTCGCTCGGTTTGCATGCACCCCGAGCTTGATCGACCACCATATAGAGTCGGATCCGTCTGTTGAGGATACCGGCGGCTTCCCGAAGCGCTCCCTGTCACAGGAAGCCGAGGCAGGTACGACCGCTCGGGCATACGCGTCCAGCAACCACTGTGACCGCGCAGCAGCCAACGCCATCGAGCGCTCCCGTGGAAGTTGTTCCTCGCCTCTGCGCATGATCGATGCAATGGTCTTCCGCGGCGCGGTGCTTGTCGGCCGTGCGGTTCGGCTTTTGCCGAGGCGTCAATGGACGAGGCACCCATGCAGAGCGATGAGCACGGTACGCATCCCGCCCGTCCTGCGCGACGTAGTGGGCGGATCGAGAGAGCTCGTGGCCACCGGAATCCGTCGCTGCGGACGATCTGTTCGCCGATGCGCGCTTTGCTTGGATTCTTACCGTGACATTTCGCGAGTCAAACCTCATCCCCGGCGCGGACGGAATCGGCGCGGTGGGACTCTGTTAGTCAGTCAGCAGCTGCGCATCCTCGCCAGTAGCACCCTAGTCCTCATGCTCGAAGGAGCCGGCGGCTTCCAGTCCGATCCCTGCTAGGAGTCCGCACGCTTTCCATGGCCGCCGCCGCCGCCGCACTGAATTAGAAGGCGATCGTTGCGCCGAAGCCGGATGCCCCCAACAAGTGAATCAAGCACGCGCTCATCCGGTCCATCTGGGTTGATGATGAACCGCGCTAATGCTCCCGGATCTCCGCCACTTAGTCCGGGTGCGCGCACCGTGGTTCGGGCGCCGGTAAGTGAAAGCACGGCACCATCGCAGTCGATTCGGTATACGCGCCTCAACGGAGCCCCGCCCCTCATCCCGATCGCCGGCCGCGACGAGTGGGAGCGGGCACTTCGAGAGTCGGCGTAGTGACACCTGATCCAGGGTCAGGTGGCCGATTTTCCGCGATTCCTCGCTCGCGCTTAGCACAAAACCAACCGATTCCTGCCTGTATGATCGGTAAACCCCTGTTGAGTTTGGCGGGGCGAGCTGAGGAGCGGAAGGTTGGAAGAACAGGTCGCTCTCGGCAGCCGAGGCACGTCATGGGCTGCTCTCGTTCGCGGGGGTGGGATGGTCTTGGCCGCTGGTGGCTTGCTGTTGGCCGTGGCGACGGTATTGCACCCCTCCCAAGAGACCCCGGTCACCATTCTCGAGACCGAGGTGAGGCTGGTCAGTTCTCACGCCGTTTACGTCGTCTCCTCTGTGCTGGTCCTGCTTGGTCTCCCGGCGCTTTACGGGGCCGAATCGCAACGTATGGGGCGGCTGGGGTTGACCGGTTTCGTGGTGACTTTCACTGGGACCACCCTGCTTGCGATTTCCAGCATGTTCGGTTTCATCGCCCCGGTTCTGGCCGCTCAGGCACCCGCAACTATCGACGGCATCAGTCTCTATCTGCCGGTGGTGGTCTTCAACGGGTTCGCGGCCGTCGGCTTCATGGCCGGCTTCGTGATATTGGGCATTGCCATGGCCAGGTCGAGGGTCTACCCCCGATGGTCAGGCATCTGTATCGCAGTGGGCGCACCGTCTTACTTGCTGGGGTTTGGGATCGCCCTACTCGCATCACCGGCATTCTGGTTCGTGCCAGTCCTCGGTAGCCTGGTTCTCGGCTCGGGTCTTGCGTGGTCTGGCTATCGGATGTGGGCCAAACCGGGGCTCTGACTCACCGGCAGTACCGCCGGTGAAGTCAAGCCATGTGCTCGTGCCCTGCCGTCGGCGTACTTTGACGATGAATTCCTCGGGGGTCGCGTCGGCCCGAGTGTCGAAGCAGCATCGCGCCAACGCGCCGACGACCCAGGAGTTGAGGTAGGCGACAGGATGTCGCCGAGGGCTCGTTGCCCGTCGGCCGCTCTCATGTCAGGGATCATCGGCAGGCATCGCGGCTAACGACCCACCGGGGAGTCGTCGCTTCCCGCACGACGGGGCAGTCAGGGAGTTGGGACTACTCAGGGTGTGGGATCAGGAGATAGGCCCGCATGCGGCCCTTGCCCTTGACCTCGATCTCGCCGCGTTCCTCGAACCGATGGCGCTCACGCAGCCGGTGGTACGTCCCCTCACCAACTTGGATCCGGCCGGGGAGACCGTGCGACTCCATGCGGCTCGCCGTGTTGACGGTGTCGCCCCATAGATCGTAGGTAAACTTGTGCCGGCCGATGACGCCGGCGACAACGGGCCCGCTCTCCATCCCGACCCGGATCGCGAGGTCGAGTCCCAACGCCTCACGTACCCGCGCGAATCCAGCCAGCATGTCGACCGCCATTTCGGCCATGGCCTCGGCGTGATCAGATCTCGCTACCGGCAAACCTGCCGCCACCATGTAGGCGTCTCCAATCGTTTTGATCTTCTCGAGCCCGTGCCGCTCCGCCAGGCGGTCAAAAGCGCTGAAGACTTCGTCCAGCACTCCGACGACCCGTTCGGGGGCTGTCCGCACGGCGAACGGCGTGAAATCGACTACGTCCGCGAACAGGACGGTCACTTCGGGGTGCGACTCTGCGATGACGCCCGGCGTGCGCTTGAGGCGCTCGGCGATCGGCCGCGGCAGGACGTTCAGGAGAAGCCCCTCCGAGCGGGCGAAGGCCTGGTCCCGAGCGCGCACCGCGTACTGGAGCAGGAGATATGCCGTCAGCGCCACGCCTATGACGTTCAGGACGAAGAAGGCGACCCGGATGGGATCTGGTATCGGTGCAGCGTTCCGCGCCAGCGCTGGATCGATCACCCCGGAGAAGAGCGTGAGCACGACGAATGCGAGGAACCATGGTATCGACGCATCAACGCTAAAGAAGAACAGCGTGCCGAACGCGGCGACGATGGCCCACAGACTGACGGCGCTCGAGGCGACATACCCGCCCAGACTCCACTGCAGAAGGAAGGGCAGCAGCGTCATGAGCAATGCCTGGGTGAATCGGAGGAACCCGTAGCTCTTCGTTCGCGCAAAGACAGCCAGGCTGGCGAGCGACACCACTTGATACGCGAATGGGATCGCCGCCGCCTGGGAGAGACCGAGGGCCCAGTACGTCCCAACCCAGATGACTGCGAGGGCCGTGACGACGCTGGCAGCGAGGGTGAGCGTGACCTTCTGGGCGCGCGTCTCGTCGGAATCGCTGTCGGATACGCCCAGCAACGCGAGCCACTGGACGAACCGCGCGAGATCCGGGCGACGATCCATCGGGCGAGTATGCCGCTTCGGCCGCCTCAAGCCGATGTCAGATTCGACCTACTCTCAACGGGGTCGGAACGCCCGGATACGGGTGCTCGTGACAGCGCGCATAAGGATTCAGATAAGGGTTCCGGTGTGCTCCCGGACTCCTGGCTATTTCTACCCCTCCTGGCGCTGCTCGCGGCGACGGAGCATGCTGTGTTGACCTCTTGTATGTCAGGCATTTCGCCTGAACGAAAAGGCTTGAGCTTGGGAAGCCCAGTGGAATCTGCGCAGTTATGCGGGCAAGGCTGCGATCTGTCCTGTCCCCCACCCACCCTCCCCCGGGCGACCTCGGCGCTCAGGCGGTCGAAGGCTCGCGTCACCAGGGCCGGCACCAGCTCCGGGTCGCTCGATTCGTTGAGGCCGGTGAAGCCCACGAGGTCGGCAAAGACCATCGGGCCACCTTGCGCTCGCGGCCGGGCCGCGAACGGACCGCCGGCAGCGACGACGGGCGTGCCACAGCTGGCACAGAAGCGCACGTCGGCGGCGAGCTTCGCGCCGCAGTTCAAACACGCCATCTCGACGGGCGTTCCGCAACTCGGGCAGAACCGGCTGCCGGGCTCGAGCGCCCGGCCACAGGAGCGGCAGTTCACC
>CAYZEJ010000169.1:0-4925 GCA_964477545.1 uncultured Anaerolineaceae bacterium
TGGTGGACCCCACCCATTCTTCACCCCGTGGGAACCTGGCACGGAAGACGCGGTCAAGGCGCTCAAGCTGGCCGGCGGGATCTACAAGTTCCCACCGCAGTGGGAGCTGACCGCTCAGAACAACCTGGTGGAGACGCTGGTCGCGCAAGGCTACAACGCGTTCACCATCTTCCCCGGTGATGCGAATGGCACCAACTCACTCCTCGAGGAACTGAAGGGCAGGGATATCCCCAGCATTGCCGCGGGCGGTTGCACCAGTGAACCGTCGCCGGCTGCCTTCTGCATTGCCACCGACGTGAATCAATCCGTGTACCTCGGCACCAAGGCGCTGATCGCTGCCATGGGCTCCGAGTGCACCACGGCAAAGCCGTGCGCGATCGTCCATGTTGCGAGCCGGCTCGTCGACCCGAACACACAGGCCCGGATTCGCGGCGTCAATCAGGCTGTCGCGGAATCGAACGACACCGTCTACGTCTATCAGCACCTGACGGATTCTGACGATCAGCAATCCGCCACCACCAAGGTCGGGGCGCTCCTTGCAGCTCACGGCTCCGACATCCAGGGCATCGTCAGCGACGCCTACGTGGGTTCGTCGGTGACGGCCACCTTGCTCCACAACATGGGCTCAAACATCAAGTTCGTCGGCATTGACGACGATCCTGCGGTCCTTGACGGCATCAAGGGCGGCTGGGTCGTGGGCACCATGTCGCAGAATCCGTATGGGCAGGCCTACATCTCGGCCTACGTCCTCGACCTGATCCGCCGCGGCTGCACGGTGAAGGACGGCTCGCCGTTCCTCATCGACAGCGGCACCTTCCTCGTTACCAAGGATGGCGCGAGCGTCGGGGATGTCCCCTCCGTCAGTGTCGACAACTACCTCCAGGAGCGCGTCAGCGTAACCAACCAGCTTATGGCCACCTTCGAGGACAAGTACCTGACCTGCCCAAGCTGATCCACGTTGGTTCAGCTTGAGGCGAGGCTCTGCGATGATCGGCCGATCGGGACCGCCTCTCGGCGGCCGATCATCGCAACCATCGCAGCCACGACGGAGCCGACGGACGTGACAACACGCACTCTCACCCGCGGACTGAATGTTCTGGAGGCCCTCGCGGCCACCGATCATGCTGGCTTGGGGCCGTCCGCCATCGGCCAGATGATCGACCTCGACAAGGCGACCGTCGCACGGCTGCTCAGTACTCTCGTAGACATGGATTACGTCGCGCAGGACCCGGTCACCCGTCGCTATCGGCTAACCGGGAAGATCCTGCGGCTAGCACAAGGACTGACCGAGAGTCTCGACCTCCGGAACGTCGCCCGACCGCACCTCGAGGCGCTGCGCGCCAGGCTCCGCGAGACGGTGCATCTCGCGGTCATGGAGGGCCTCACGGTTGTCTACATCGGGAAGCTCGAGTCGGACAACAGCATCCAGCTGGTCTCCGCGGTAGGCCAAGTCATGCCTCTGCACTCGACCTCGCTTGGCAAGGCGATCCTCGCCGCGCTTCCGGAAGATGAGCGAGAGGCCAAGTATCGCCGCATGGAGTTCGCTCCTCGAACCGAGCACACGATTCGAGCGGTTGACGAGTTTCGGCAGGAGATCCAGCGCACCCAGGCACGGGGATTCGCCATTGACGACCGTGAGAATGAGCCCCAGGGGGCGTGCGTGGGAGCTGCAATCGTTGGCGCAGACGGCCGGCCAGTCGGCGCAATAAGCGTGTCCGGCCCGCACTTCCGGGTGCACGACGGATTCAAGGAGTTCGGAGAGCAGGTTCGGGCGACTGCCGCAATCATCGGCTGGGAGCTCGGTGCGGGCAGCCAGCGTGCGACAAGTGAGTCGGCCTCCCTCCACGGGAACCGTCCGCGTTCGAAGGAAATCCCATGAGCGAGATGCACGTTGACCGCCACCGTCCAAGCTCTCGAGGTGGATGGACTGTAACGGCCGCTTCGCGGGTCCGTCACCCAGCGATCGACGGCCTGACTGGCGACGCCGAGCTCGCTACGCTCGAATCGAAGCTCGCCGGCGTATTCGCACCTATCTGCACCCCATTCGACGCGCGGGAGGAGGTTGATGATGCCGCGCTGCAGCACAACCTCGCGCGGTACGCGCAGAGCGGGATCCTCGGGTTCTTGACCCTGGGCTCCAATGGGGAGAACCGCAGCCTTACGGAGGAGGAGCGGCTGCACGTGCTCGGGCCCGACCACGCACTGCCACCGTGGGACTTCGCTGATACGGAATCGGGCATCATCGACTCGTCTGCGTTGGCCATCGCTATCGCCGGCTTCTTGTGCCTCGCAGGCCTGCCTGGTCTGTCTCGATATCGGCAGCGCGCTGGCCACATGTTGGAACGACTGGCCGCTCTAGCGGTGATTGGTGACCGAGAGGAGCCTGGACTGTTGGCACACGGAACTTTCAGCCGAAAGCTCGGAGTGCGGGTAAACGCTTCGCTGATATTCGGCGGCTTCTATTTCCTGGATGCGCTAGGCCACTACTGGGGACTTCCGCACGCCGACTTTCTTCGGCCGAGCCGATGAGAACTTTGCAGTATCGCGGCCGCGACGGTCAAGTTCACTTGATGGTCCAGCGCGACAGTGTCCAGACGGTCGTCGACGTCACCTCGGCGGTCGGCGGTCGCGGCGACATGGTGGCCGCCATTCGACGGGCACGGGGCGAACAACGATCGACACGCGCCTTGCTTGACGATCTCGCCGCCGACCCCCGGTGCACCAGTTTCGAGCTAGTCAACGAGGGGCGGCTTGTCACGACAAACGACGACTTCGTGCTGGACATCCCAGTTACCGCTCCGGAGGTATGGGCTGCAGGCGTCAGCTACTTGCGCTCGAGGGAGGCTCGTGAACTCGAGAGTGGGTCCGGGAACGCCATCTACGCGAAGGTATACGCAGCCGAGCGCCCCGAGCTGTTCATCAAGGATGCGGGTGGTCGACGGACGGTGGGGGTTGGCCAGCCGATTCACGTCCGACCTGACAGCAAATGGAACGTACCTGAACCTGAGCTCGCGCTCGTGCTCGGCGCGGACGGCACCATCGTCGGGTACACCATCGGAAACGACGTCAGTTCCAGACAGATCGAGGCGGATAACCCTCTCTATCTGCCGCAGGCCAAGATCTACGCAAATTCCTGCTCCCTGGGGCCTGCGGTGCTGATGGGCGACGGGCTGTGGACCGAGCCGTTCTTGATTCGGCTTCGGATTCTCGACGCGGAAGGGATGGTCGTCTTCGAAGGCGAGACATCCACGAATGAGATGAAGCGTTCCTTCGCCGAGTTGGTCGATTACCTCACTAGGTTCAATCCGATTGAGGACGGGACGGTCTTGCTTACTGGAACCGGCATTGTTCCACACGACGACTTCACCTTGTCACACGGCCAGGTCGTCGAGATCGAAGTGCCTGGCATCGGCGTGCTGCGTAATCCGGTTACCGAAGCTCCCCAGCGGGTCAACGCAACGCCAGGAGGCGGATGATCGGCAATGAGACGCCACGATGGGGCCCATACGATCAAGACCTTCAACCCTGCGGCGCCCGACGAAGTAGTAGCCGAGGTCTCGACGCTAAGCGACGAAGAGATTGACCTGACACTCAACGCCATGGCGGTCGGCGTAGGTCAATGGTCGAACTTGGCGCCACTGCGGGCAGCTGCGTTGAACGGGTGGGCGGACTCGCTTGAGGCCGACGCGGAATCCCTTGTGTCCCTTGTCGTGCGGGAGGTCGGCAAGCCGGTCCAGGAGGCACGAGCGGAGGTGAAGCGCAGCGTAGCTATCCTTCGCTACTATGCTCAGGCGGCCTTCGACCCGATAGGCGAAGTCTATCCATCGCCAGACGGCCGCGCCTCCCTAATAGCCGAACGGTTCCCGCTTGGGATCGTGATGGCAGTAACGCCGTGGAACTTCCCGGCCGCCATTCCAGTTTGGAAGGTTGCCCCAGCCCTGGCATACGGCAACGCTGTCCTTCTCAAACCCTCTTCCGCTGCGGTAGGCACCGCGTATCGCCTTTTCGAGCTTGCCCGTGAGCACATTCCGAAAAACGTCCTAGCGCTTGCGCCCGTCGGGACCGAACAAGCCCAAAGGCTCTTCAAGGAGCCGAGGATCGCCGGCGTCTCGTTCACGGGTTCCGTAACCGTCGGCCAGGAGATGATTCGGAGTGTCGCCACACGGGGCGGTTCCGTGCAGGCGGAGATGGGTGGGCAAAACCCGTCGATCGTCCTGGACGACGCCGATCCTATGACGGCCGCGACGATCATCGCCGGAGCGGCAATGGCATATGCAGGCCAGAAATGCACCGCTACCAGTCGCGTAATCGTGACGCGGTCGATCGCGACTTCATTCATACCGGCGCTTGTCGAAGCGACATCCTCTTTGCCGATCGGTGATCCTTCTAGAGAGGAAACGGTGGTGGGGCCACTGATAAATAGCGGAGCCCGTGATGACGTTAGCGCAGCCGTGCGATCTGCTGTGGAGCGAGGCGCAGCTCTCTTGGTCGGAGGCGACGAACCGCCACTGGACGGCTGGTTCTACCGGCCCGCCCTTTTGGAGCTGACGGATGTCCGCGACCAGTTCGCGCAGGAGGAAACGTTCGGCCCCGCGGCAGCAGTAATCGTCGCAAGCAGCGATGAGGAAGCCGTGGAGATCGCTAACGCGACGAGGTATGGTCTAGCGGCAGCAGTATTTAGCCAAGACCTTGACCGGGCGACCCGAGTGGCGCGTAAGCTCAGGGCGGGGCTCATTCGAGTTAACGCGAGTACGACTGGCGTCGATTTCTACGCGCCGTTCGGCGGCGAGCGGGCCAGCAGCTACGGTCCCCGTGAGCAGGGCCGGGCTGCACGCGAGTTCTACACCAGCAGCCGAACCATCCTCATCAATCCCGCCTAGACCGCCCGAGATTGGGCGCTGAGTCCTACTGACGTAGGAGTCGTA
>CAYZEJ010000170.1:0-4921 GCA_964477545.1 uncultured Anaerolineaceae bacterium
GAGCGCGGGTATCGGCCCGGGTACAGACCAGGCGCCTCGGGCGGCTGGCGACGCGGTCGGGAAGGCCGCTCGTCGGGATCGGGCGCGGGCGGCGGCTCAACCTCCGGCTCATGGGAGGTGGACCAAGGCGGCCTGAACGCCCCTGATTGGTCACCTGGCCCATCGATCGGGCAGGGATTCCAGGTCGGTGGGATCGCCGACCGTGGTCCGCTCGAGCGCGGCACTCCAGTCCCTGAGCCGAGCGCGCGTGACATGCGCGAGTTCGAGCGCCAGCGCGAGTGGCGCGCCTCAGCTGCGCGGGCGATCGGCCAGCTCCGCACGGGCGAAGGCTTCCAGTCCGACGGCCCGATGAACGGCACGTCAGCCGACGAGGCAGCGGATTCAGCCGACGACGCGGCGTTCTTGCTCGACGAAGAATTCGATGCGACCGACGAGGAGCTGACCGGCGAGCGACGCCCGACGCCCCTGCCGGCCGTCGGCAGTGGGGTGCTGCCAACTCTGCGTGTCCTCGGTTTCGGCGTGAGCAACAAGCGACTCGAACAGGCGATCCGCGAGCTCCAACTGCCGGTAACGCTGGTGCGCGACGCCGATGAGGCCGACGCCGTAGTGACGCTGCGCAATTACTACAAGCAGAAGGCGCCCGCGCTGCGTGAGGCGGAGGAACGCGGCCTACCGATCTTCGTGCTCAAGTCGAACACGTTGATACAGCTCGAATCCGCTCTGACCTCGATCTTCGCATTAGAAGTGGACCCGCGCGACGCCGCGCTGCGCGAGGTCGAGGAGGCAATTGGCCTCGTCCACGAGCAGTCCAAGCCGATCGAGCTCTCTCCGCAGAACGCCTACATCCGCAGGCTCCAGCACCAGATGGCGGAGCGCGCCAACGTCGTCTCACACTCGCGCGGACGCGAGCCGTACCGCCGAGTGAGGCTCTACCCGGACTCGCAAGATGCCCGAGTCAGCCGAGGGCGGTAATCGCAAGCGACGGTCGGACCCCGGCTCCAGCCGGGAGCCGACCGGTTCGCGCGCAGCAGTGGCCGAAAGGCCAACTGCGGAGGGAGACTTTCAGCCGAGCGAAGCGACGCCCTGGCGGTGATGAGCACGCCGGCGAGCAGCACGACCACGGCCGTGACCACCGGCCGTCGCTGACTGAGCCGTAGGGGAGCGGCCGCGGGCACGCGCTCCACGAAGCGCCGCGCGTACACGAATGCAAGCCCGACGCCGACGAGCACGAATGCCATGCCCAGGCCGAAGGCAATGGTCAAGACGATGCCGTAGATCGGCCGCCCGATCGAGATGGAGCCGATCAGCACAAGCAGCGCCGAAACCGACGGAACCATCCCACCCGACAGCCCCAGGTGTTATTTGGCTCCGCAGGCGGCCGCCGGCCGCCGCTGCGCGGTACTCGCGAGCTTCCGCCTCCCGCGACTGCTCGCGCTTCCCTTGTGTGTGCGTAGACTGGCCGACCGGTGCAGAGCATAAACAGTGGCGGTGACATGCCGCGCGGCATTTTCATCACGCTCGAGGGGCCAGACGGGGCCGGCAAGAGCAGCCAGCAAGCGCTCCTGGTCGACCGCCTGCGAGGCCTTGGCCGCGACGTTGTGGCTACGCGCGAACCAGGCGGGACCGAGCTGGGAGAACGCGTGCGGGGCATTCTGCTCGACTCGTCCGCGGCTCACGATCCCCTGGTCGATGCGCTGCTCTTCAATGCGGCGCGCCGAAGGCTCGTCACCGACGTCATCCGTCCGGTGCTGGATCTCGGCGCGATCGTCGTGTGCGATCGGTTCGCCGACTCGACCCTCGCCTACCAGGGCTACGGAGGGGGCGCGCCCTTGGACACCCTGCGGGCTTTGGCCGATGTCGCCACCGAGGGGCTTGTGCCGCACCGGACGGTGCTGCTCGACGTGGCCGTGGACGACGGCCTCGCCCGCCGACTGAGTGGGCCACAGAGGGATCTGACCCGTTTCGAAACGTCTTCCGATCACGATCGTTCGTTCCACGAGAGGGTCCGCGCGGGCTATCTCGCGCTGGCCGCAACCGAGCCTGAACGCTGGCGGATCGTCGACGCCTCAGGGACGCCGGACCGAGTCGCGGCAGACGTCTGGGACGCCCTGCGCGACCTGTTCGAGGACTAGTTGACGCCGCTCCGAGCCACGATCGAGCCACGACCGCGGCGCTTGGCCTCGGCGAGAGCTGCGGCCGCCCCGGCGAGGAGCTCGTCGCTCGTAGCGCCATCGTTCGGATAGACAACCGCGCCGACGCCCAGGCTGACCGGCTCACCGCCCGCCTCGAGGCGGGAAAGTGCATCGCGTACGCGCCGACCCGCGACCTCGCCACCACCGCCCGGCGCGATCAGGGCGAACTCGTCTGGCCCGAAGCGGGCCACGGTGTCGACGAGTCGGACCTGGTCCGCAAGCGTGGCGGCCACGTGGCGCAGGACGTCATCCGCGGCCTGCGCGCCGGCCCGCTCGTTGATCCCGGCGAAGCCGTCGATGTCGAACAGCAGCACGCTGAGCAGGGTCTCCTGCCTGGTCGCCCGCGCGATCTCCAGCTCCAGCATCCGCTCGAATGTGACCCGGTTGGCCAGTCCCGTGAGCGCGTCGGTGCTGGCCAGCCGGCCGATCCAATCGGCCCTTTCCAGCAGAGCGTTCTCGAGCCGAGCCTGTCGGATGGCCACCGCGAACAAGTCTGCCAGGGCGGTCAGTGCGTTCTCGGGCCCGGCAACGTCGGGTACCCCGCGGGCGAAGGAAGCCAGCAACACGCCCTCGGCGTCCTCGCCGCCCGCCTCGTCGGACGCGATCAAGGGAAGCGCGATCTGCCCTGCCCCCTCGTCGGTCTGGTCCGCCAGCCCGCGCGAGCTGCCCGTGCTGCCCATCGCCATGCGTCGCTCGCGGACAACCTTCGCCACGAGCTCGTCTGGGTCGTCGGCCGAAATCGTTGCGTCGGTCGCGAGCTTGCCCGCGTCCATTCCGGCCTGCGCCGCGGGGACCAGCATGCGCTGGACAGGGTCGAATACGTAGATGATCGCGGCGGAAGCGCCCGCGGCGTTCAGCACCTGCTCGCAGAGCGCGTCGAGCTTGGCGTCCAGCTCGCTGCCGCGCGCGACGATGCGCGCCGCCTGTAGGAGCGTGAACTCCGGATCCTGACCCTGCATCCTGGCGATGATAGGGCCGCGCCGAGGCGCTGATGACCCGAATTTCAGCCCGTGCCGGTCCCCGCCGCGGCGAGCCACTCCACGTAGCGCTCTGGATCGACGTTCCCGCCACTGGCGACCACGACCACCGGGCCGCTGGGCAACTCGTCTCGATGACCCAGCAGGGCGGCCAGTGCAGTGGCCCCCGATGGCTCGAGGACGAGCTTCGCCTCGCGGGCAGCCACGCCCATCGCCGCCACGATCTCGGCCTCCTCGATGACGATCACTCCACGGAGATGGCGCTGGAGGATCGCGAACGGGATCTCGGCCGGCGCCTCGCCGCGCAGGCCGTCGGCGATCGTCCTCGATGTCTGCTCGGAGGCCCACGGAACGCGTTTGCCCGCCGCGAGCGAGTCGCGAGTGTCGGCTGCCAGAGCCGGCTCCACACCGAATACCCCGGCCTCTGGGGCGAGCGCGCTCATGCCGAGAGCGACGCCGGACGAGAGCCCACCGAGACCGACGGGCACGAGCACCACGGGCGGTTCGACGATGCCGACCTCGGCCAGCTGCGCATGGATCTCGAGCGCGATCGTGCCCTGGCCGGTGATCACGCGAATGTCGTTGGCCGAGGGGATGAGTTCGAGCCCGTCACGCTCAGCGATCTCGTGGGCGAGCGCCACGCGTTCCTCGTTGTGCGGCCCGACGAAGACGATCTCAGCACCGTCGGTCCGGACCCCCGCGACCTTGATGGCAGGCGCGTTGTCGGGCATGACGACGACGGCCCTGATCCCGAGGATCCGTCCGGCCCGCGCAATCGCCTGGGCGTGATTGCCGCTGGAGTGCGTGACGACGCCGCGCGCCCGCTGTTCTGGGCCGAGCTGAGCCATCGCATTGAAGGCGCCGCGGATCTTGAACGAGCCGGTCGGCTGGAGGCTCTCGGCCTTGATGAACGAGCCTTCGCGAAATGGCAGCAGTGGGGTTTGCAGAGCGACTCCGCGCAGCCGGTCGGCAGCCGCGCGTATGTCGTCCAATGTCGGATAGGCGGCAGCCGTTGGAGTGTCCTCGTGGGCGGTGGTCACGCGGCTATACTGCCTTGACTTGGCCATTCGCCGCTCGATGGCCGTCCTGGGAGGCCCGAATCGCACGTGACCCCCGGTAGCGCCGTACCCGCCGAACTGACTGGCGAGGAGCGCGCGCGCCGCCGGTTGTCCAAGGCGGACACCCTCCGCCCGACGTACGGCTTCGATGACGTTTCGCTCGCGCCGGGCACGGAGACTCTCGACCCAGCCGATGTAGACACATCCACCGAGATCGGCGGCGTCCGACTCGCCATCCCGATCCTTGCCGCAGCGATGGACGCGGTCGTCGACGCCCCGTTCGCCGGCTCGCTCGCACGCCTGGGCGGGCTGGCCGTGCTCAACCTCGAAGGCCTCCAGACACGATACGAGAACCCGGCCGCACTCCTGGAGCGCATCGCGTCGGTTGCCGACGACGAAGTCCACGACGCCCTCGCCGAGGCCTACGCCGTGCCGATCTCCGACGAGCTCGTCGCGCGTCGGATCCGCGAGATCCACGATGCCGGATCGCCCGCGTTCGTGGCGGCAACTCCCGCCGCGGCCCGCCGCCTCGGGCCCCTGGCAGCGGCGAGCGGTGCGGACGTTTTCCTGGTGCAGTCGCAGGTCTCCAGCGCGCGCCACCTGGCGGCCGGCTACGAGCCGTTGGCCCTTTCTGACTTTACGCAGCAGATGCCGATCCCCGTGTGCGTCGGCAACACCACCTCGTATCACGCCG
>CAYZEJ010000171.1:0-1187 GCA_964477545.1 uncultured Anaerolineaceae bacterium
CGGGCGGGCGTTCCACATGGCTCGCACGGGCCTCTTCTTCGTCCTGGCGGGGGCGATGCTTGGCGCACAGCAGGTGCCTTCCGCTCCGGCTCCGGCACCAACCGGTCGCGGCGGCGCACAAGACGAAGCGGCCGTCGTTTCACCCGAAGTCGGCGCCAACCGGCGCGTCACCTTCCGCCTGAGAGCGCAGGCTGCCAGAACGGTCGCGGTCACGAATCTCGCGGTGTCACCGTCACAAGGCGCGATGGGACTGGGAATCACGCTGCCGATGCGGAAGAACGGCGACGTGTGGACGGCCACGAGCGATCCACTCACGCCGGACATTTACTCCTACCAGTTTTCTGTCGACGGCCAGACCCTCAACGATCCCGCCAATCCCCACTTCATCGTCGAGTTTGCCGGGGATCGCACGAGCACATTTTCCGTGCCAGGCGCGCTGTGGACCTCGGCCGGCGCGCCGGCGGGAATGCTCACTCGACACAGCTACACGTCGGCAGCGATCGGCGGTGCCGAGGAGTACGACGTCTACACGCCGCCAGGATACGACGCGAAGCGAGCGGAGCCGTATCCGGTCTTCTATCTGCTCCCATGGCCAGGGCGATGGCACCCAAACCTGGGTGACCAGCGGAGGCGTGGACATCACGCTGAACAATCTGATCGCGCAGGGCAAGGCCAGGCCCATGGTGCTCGTCATGCCTCTGGGCTATGGCAGTCCGGATGGACTGGTCAGGTTCGAGAATTTTGAGAGAGCTTTGTTGGAAGAGGTGATCCCACAGGTTGAACGCGCGCACAACGTGTCGCGCGATCGGACGGCGCGGGCAATAGCGGGCGTGTCAGTGGGCGGAGCGCAGGCGGTGTCGATTGGACTCAGGCACGACGGCGCTTTCGGTTGGATCGGCTCGTTCAGCGGCGCACTGCAGATGTTGGCGCTGGCCGGCCCATCCGCTCTTTCCGATCCCATGCGCTCGGCGCTCGATCCAGGGCAGTTCGGCCTCGTTTATGTCAGTTGCGGAGCGACCGATCGGCTGGCGGCGCTGAGTCGAGCGCTCACAGACGATCTGAGAGCCAGGGGTTTCAAGGTGACGTCCGTCGAAGTCCCGGGCGTTGGGCACGTCTGGCCCCTCTGGCGGCAGAGCGTGGCTGACATGATGCAGATGGTGTTTCAGGCACCCAGGAGATAGACGCCG
>CAYZEJ010000171.1:1287-4848 GCA_964477545.1 uncultured Anaerolineaceae bacterium
GGAGGAGAGGCGTGGTACCACTGCGAAACCAGCATTCCCACCGCCAGTCCTGGCATCTCGCTCGGCGGATGATGCGGTCAGGGACTGCCCTGCTTCCGCTGGCCGCAGGGACCCTCCTGCTTGGAATGGCCGTGTACCACTGGGTTGAGGGGCTTTCGTGGTCGAGCGCGTTCTTGAACGCCGCCATGCTGCTGGGTGGCATGGGACCCGTCGATCCGCTGCATACAGAAGCTGGAAAGTGGCTGGCCGGGCTGTATGCGCTGTTCGCGGGCCTCGTGTTCCTGGTTGTTGCGGGCGTGATGCTGTCGCCAGTGATCCACCACGTCTTGGAGCACTGGGGGGCCGACTCGTCACAGAAGCCGCGGACGGGTCCACGCAAGTAAGCGGCCGCCCCGTCGCCGTGTGAAGGCGTGCGCCGCGCCCGCCCCTACGCCGCTCTTCGCACGTCCTTCTCGACCTGGCCGTCTCGGATGTGGATGGCCCGGTGGGCGTGCGCCGCGACGTCGGCTTCGTGCGTGACGAGCACGATGGTGTTACCCGCCTCGTGCAGGCGGGCGAAGAGCGCCATGATCTCCACGCCGGTCTTCGTGTCGAGGTTCCCGGTGGGCTCGTCGGCCAGCAAAATCGACGGGTTGTTCACGAGCGCGCGCGCGATGGCCACGCGCTGGCGCTGGCCGCCGGACAACTGATTCGGCCGGTGCGTCTTCCGGTCGCTCAGCTCGACGCGGTTCAGCGCCTCGCTCGCCTGCTCGAGGCGCGCCTTCGCCGTCATGCCGGCGTAGATGAGCGGCAGCTCCACGTTGTGCAGCGCGGTCGCGCGCGGGAGCAGGTTGAACGTCTGGAACACGAACCCGATCTCCTCATTCCGAATCCGGGCCAGCTCGTCGTCATTCATCGCGCTCACTTGCTTGCCGTTGAGCTGATAGCTGCCCTTCGAGGGCGTGTCGAGACAGCCGATGAGATTCATCAGCGTGGACTTGCCGGATCCGGAGGGCCCCATGATGGCCACATACTCGCCGCGCTCGATCTCGATCGAGACGCCGCGCAGTGCATGGACCTGCTCGGTGCCCATTTCGTAGGTCTTCCAGAGATCAAGGGTTTCGATCAGCGCCATAAGGATTGGGAGGCCTCGGATCAGGTGTGAGGTTCAAAGCCAGAGGTTAGAGGTCAGGTCTACCAAGATACGCCTGCTACCCCCTCATCGTTCCCATTAGACGGACGACCCAAGGAAACGGACGGCAGTTCGACCTCGATTTGGAGGCACATCTCGATGCCCAGCGAAGTCCCAAGTTCCTTGCTAGCTCTCGATCGCCTCGTATTCGCCCTTGAGCCGGGCGATCACATTGGCGTCGGCCAGCGTCGTGGTGTCGCCCAGGGCCTTGCCTTCGGCGATGTCGCGGAGCAGCCGGCGCATGATCTTGCCCGATCGGGTCTTGGGCAGATCGGCGGCAAACAGGATCTGGTCCGGCCGCGCGATCGCGCCGATCTTCTTGACGACATGCGCCTTGAGCTCGTCCATGAGAGCCGGCGTGGCGCTGATGCCCTCTTTGAGCGTCACGAAGGCGGTAATGGCCTGGCCCTTAATCTCGTGCGGGCGGCCGACGACCGCGGCTTCGGCCACCTTCGGATGGTCGACGAGCGCGCTCTCCACCTCCATCGTGCCGATCCGATGCCCGGCGACGTTCAGCACGTCGTCGACGCGGCCCAGGAACCAGTAGTCGCCATCCTGATCGACGCGCGCGCCGTCGCCCGTGAAGTAGACGCCGTCCTTCCACTTCGTCCAGTACTGCTGGACAAACCGCTCGGGGTCGCCGTAGATGCCCCGCAACATTCCCGGCCAGGGCTTCGTCAGCGCGAGGAGGCCGCCGCCCGTGGTGACGCGCTCGCCCGATGCGGTGCGGATCTCGGGCGAGATACCAGGAAACGGCTTGGTCGCCGAGCCGGGCTTGAGCGACGTCAGTCCCGGCAGGGGCGTGATCAGGATGTGCCCGGTCTCGGTTTGCCACCACGTGTCGACGATCGGGCAGCGGCCGCGTCCGACGTACTCGTGGTACCACATCCACGCTTCAGGGTTGATCGGCTCGCCGACGGATCCCAGGAGGCGCAGGCTGCCGAGATCGCGCTTCGCCGGCCACTCGGTCCCCCACCGCATGAACGCGCGGATGGCGGTGGGCGCCGTGTAGAGGATGGTGACGCCGTAGCGCTCGATGAGCTGCCAGAACCGGTCCTTCTGGGGCCAGTCGGGCGCGCCTTCGTACATGAGCACGGTCGCCCCGTTGGCCAGCGGTCCGTACACCACGTAGGTGTGGCCGGTCACCCAGCCGAGGTCCGCAGTGCACCAATAGACGTCCTCGTCGCGCAAGTCGAACACCCACTTGGTCGTCGCGTACGCGCCCACCAGGTAACCGCCGGTCGTATGGACGATGCCCTTCGGCTTGCCGGTGGTGCCGGAGGTGTAGAGGATGTAGAGCAGGTCCTCGGAGTCCATCGGCTCCGGCGAGCACTCGGCCGAGGCCTGTTCCATCAACTCGTGGTACCACTGATCGCGGCCCGGCTGGATCTCCACCTGCAGCGGCTCTCCGGCGCGCCGCTGCACGACGACGACGTGCTGGATCGACGGCGTGTCGAGGAGCGCCTGGTCGGCCATCTGCTTGAGCGGTACGACCTGCCCGCGGCGATAACCGCCGTCGGCGGTGACGAGGACCGACGCCGTCGCGTCGTTGATCCGGTCGCGCAGGGCCTCGGCGCTGAAGCCGCCGAACACCACGCTGTGGACCGCGCCGATCCGGGCGCACGCGAGCATCGCGATGGCCAGCTCAGGAATCAGCGGCATGTACAGGGCGACGCGATCGCCCTTCTTCACGCCCAGCGACTTCAGGACGTTGGCAAACTGGCTGACCTGCCGGTGCAGGTCGAAGTAGGTCAACGTCCGGCGATCGCCCGGTTCGCCTTCCCAGATAATCGCGGCCTTGTTGCGATGCGCGGTGCGCACGTGACGATCCAGGCAGTTGGCGCTGATGTTGAGGCGTCCGCCGACGAACCACTTCGCGTGCGGCGGCCGCCAGTCGAGCACCTGCGTCCAGGGCTGGATCCAGTCGAGCTCGCGCGCAAAGCCGGCCCAGAACGCCTCCGGATCCGCCGCGGCTTTCGCGTAGATCCCGGGATCAGTTACGCGCGCGTGGTCGCGCCAGGCGGGCGGCGGCGAAAACACGCGCGACTCGTGCAGCAGCGCGCTGATCTCGTCGGGGCGGAACTGGCCATCGGTCATCGTTGATCCCTCAAGAGTGGGATCCCGGCTCGATCGGGCCGGGACCGAAGCTCGGGCCGGGCGCCGGCGGCGGCGTCTTCTTCCGGAAGATCGCCAGGCCCAGCAGGGCGCCCAACCCGCTGAAGACGGCGTACATCGGCACCGTGATGGCGGCGTTGAGTAGCACGAACCGTGGTCCGCTGACCATGCCGGTAATCCGGTCGCGCAGCTCCGACGACATCTCGACCTGATCGAGAAAGGTGCGCACCTGCTCCTGCATATCCACCGACAGCGCGAACATCGCCGAGATCGAG
>CAYZEJ010000172.1:0-4842 GCA_964477545.1 uncultured Anaerolineaceae bacterium
CATCCACATTGCCGTCGTTGTCGAAATCCGCGGCCGCGCCGCCCATGCCGAACAACTCGACATCGAGACCCGATCCGCGCGTCACGTCCGCAAACGTGCCGTCGCGTTTGTTTTGATAGAGCGTCGGCAGCGACCGTGGGCCCGCCTGGCCGGGAAAATTCGTACTGTTGATCAGCAGAATGTCCTGCCATCCGTCGTTGTCCATGTCGAAGAAGAGACCCCCGGAACCAAAGATTTCCGGCATGTACTTCTGGCCGAACGCTCCGTTGTTGTGGACGAAGCGGATGCCGGCGCGAGCCGAGATGTCGGTGAACGTCACGGGACCGGCGGCCTGGGCCGCGACGAGGGCCGGCAGGGCCAACAGGAGCATTCCGAGTATGCGCATCATCGTCCGTGCTCGTGGATGGGTTGTCTCTCGTTGTTGTCGTGGGGCGCACGCCGTGCGAAGTCTCCCGCAATCGCCTGCGCTGACTCGTCGGCCTTGAACCTCAGATACAGGCGCTCCTCGCGCGCGGCGAGGTCTTCCTTGCCGATTCCCTGATAGCAGAGCATGAGGTTGTAGTGAGCCTGCAGGTCTTCGGGATCGATCGCGAGGACGCGCTCGAACGAACGAATCGCCTGGTCGAACTGACGTTGGAGGAAGTGGATGCGGCCAATCTGATTCAACACGACCCGGTCGCGCGGATACTGAGCGGACGCCGCATTGAAATGCTCCATGGCTTCCTCGTACCGGCTGAGCCCCTTGAGCGCCACGCCGAGAAAGTAATGCGCTCCCGCGAGTTGCCCGTTGATCGCCAGCGACTTTCGCAGCATGGCCTCCGCCGCCGGGAGGTCACCCTCCTGCACGAGCACGCGCGCCACGTTCAAGGGTCCGTCCGCATACGCCGGGTCCATCTCAACGACTTTGAGAAAGACGGCCTCGGCGTTCTTCAGATCCCCCTGCTGCAGCAACCCGATCCCGTAGTCATTCCAGCGCTGGCGCACCGAGCGATCGAGATAGGGCTCGACGGCAGGCAGCCGCGCCTGGCGTGGAAGCACCGCGATCGACGCCTCCGCCTTTGCCATCACGGTGATCGGAATGTCCGGAATCGCCTTGACGCCGCCCGAGACCTTCGAGGTGTCGCCCGTGAACACCCAGCGGCCGTCATCGTAGTGCGCCGCGACGGCAGGTTTCGGGTCTGCGGGGTCGCGAACACCCGCAAACGCCCACTGGGTGTTCCACCAGGCAAACTTGCGGTAGTTGACCTTCGCCCGCAGATGCACCTTTTCCCCGGTGTCCTCGGGGATACGCAGGCGGTAATGGATAGTGTCCGCCGAGCCGGGCCCGATGAGCCGGACGTACGCCACTGACCTGGTCGCCCACGCGTTACGTTTGTTGATCGCATTGCCATGCGCGTCGAGCTGGAGGCTCCGATAGAAATGGGCCCCTGGTTCGACGGGCCCCTTCGCACCATCCGCCACCGCCCCGCTGTGCAAGAGGACGCGGCCCTTGTCGTCCACGGCCTCGAACTCCACCCAGACATCGAAGGCATCGACCGTTCCACCCGGAAAGAAGTGGCCGACCTTCCTGGTCCGGACGACGACCTCGACGCGAACCGACTCGCCGGGCTTCACCGTCGCGTTGATCTTGTCCAACGGAGCGAGGACCTCGGCTGCGGGCACGAGAGTGGTCGGGCCTCCTGCACCGTCTCCAGACTCCTCGCCGACCGCAAACGTGCTCGAGAGTCGCGGCTCCGTGGCGCCGCCGAATCCCTGCACGGACGACAGGTTCTCATCCACCCGTACGATGCCGAACACATCCACGGAGATCTGGCCGTTTTGCAGGAACTCCTGGGTCAGCCGAAGCTGCTCGGCGTCGCCATTGACGAACGGCAACGCGGTGTTCGCGGCGATGAACCGATGCGATCGCACGAGGCCGTTCCGCGCCGCCGGATCGGTCGACGCGATCCACGGCATGTGGCAGTCGCTGCAGGTCTGGGCCTTCGGCGGGTAATAGAAGGAGCGCGCCCCCTCGCCCGAGACGCCGGACGCCTGCCAGTTGTCGTAATCGTTGAAGCCGCGGAACCACCGATACGCGTTGACGGGCTGATCCAGGTGCACCTTGTGGCAACTGCTGCAGAACTCCGCCGACTGATCCGTGTGAAACGGCTTGAGGAACGTCTCGCGGTGCGGCGCCGGATCCAGGTGCAGGAGCGCATCGTGCGCCGCCACGAGCACGGGATTGGTGCTTGTCGCCAGGTTATGAAGCGGCGGATGCTCCACCGTGAAGTCTGCCTGTCCCATCGTGCTCCCGACCCGCGTGATGGCGTGGCACGACACGCAGCCCAGACCCGCCTGCGCCTCCGGCGTCTCGATCTGCTCCTTGATGGGCCGGTCGAAGCGTCCGTTGAAAAAGACGGCAGGATCGTGGCACCCGGCGCACCATTTGGAGGGTTGCGTGCCGACCACGTCCTGCATGTATTCGATCGATTTTCGGTACCACTGGTTGTTGAACGACGAAAAGTGGTGGGACGAAGAGTTCCACTGGTTGTAGATGTCCGTATGGCAGCGGCCGCACGCCTTGCTCGTCAGGAAGAAGTCGGCCGGAATGATGCCGCCGGCGCTCGTGCGGGCCGACGAGGGAAAAAACGGACTGGTCCGGCCGCCGCCCTCATGATCCATCGCGATCGGCGGCGTGGCCGGGTTTTCAATCCGGTACCGCTCGGCCCAGCGATCGGTCGCGGTCGCTCGAATGAGGACGGTCACGGCGATCGCGACAACCGCGATGGGAAAGGCCGCCCTCGCCATGCCACGCATCGCAGGCAGCGTCGACCGGCGCGCCCAGCCGCCAAGCCACAGGGCGGCGGCCAGCGCGCCGAGGGCCCCCAGGCCGGCATGCACGTCCTTCGCGACTTCGTGCACGCGCAACGCCCCCACCCACGCAAGGTACGCGCCCGCGACGCTCGCGGCGAGCAGGACGATCGCCGCCGCCAGACCACCGCGGCCGAGGAACGCGCGGTGCCGTCTCAATGCGACGAGGAGCAGCACCACCGCCATCGCTCCAGCCACGACGTGGAACGCGACGTTGGCATAGTGGAAGAGCGTGGGCGCCGTGGAGGCGGCAAGATACGCGCTGTTGGCCAGCAACAGCAAGGCAAACAGGGCGAAAAGCCCGCTACTTCCGGGCGAGCGCGGCATCCAGCGCCTGCTGTAACACGGCGTACGGCTTCGCGCCGACGATCCGCTCAATTCCCGTCAATGTCTGGGTCTTCGGATCCAGCATGCCGATAAAGAACGTGGGCGTAGCGGTCACGCCGGCGCGCTGGGCCATCGCCATGTCATCCCGCACGTCTTGCGCGTGCCGGTTCGTGTCGAGGCACGCGCGGAACTGGTCGGGATTCACCCCCACCGCGGTGCCGTGGGCCGGAAGCATCGGCGCGAACAGTTGCGCCTGATTCGAGAACAGCCTGTCGTGCATCTCCCAGAACTTGCCCTGATCGGCGGCGCAGGCCCCCGCCTCCGCGGCCTTGAACGCATTCCGGTGTGACCCGAGCGGGAAGTGCAGGAACGCGAGACGAATCTTCCCACTCTGGACGTAGTTCCTCTCGATGAGTTGAGAGGTCTGCCTGAAATGGCGGCCGCAGAACGGGCACTCGAAATCGGAGACCTCGACGAGCGTCACCCGTGCCGCCGCGGCGCCACGAATCGGTGCCCGGTCCAGCCGCAGCACGATGTTGCCAGGAGGCGCGATGTTGCCAAGAGGCGGAGCGGAGACGATGGGCAGACGCGCTAGCGCCTTCAACGCGTCGACTTCCTTCTGCAGTGCATCCTGTCGCTGCTTCAGCGCCTCGATCTCTTTCTTGAGCGCCTGAAGATCGGTTGCATTCTGGGCGGAGCCGGTCGAGCCGGCCAGCAGCACGCAGAGGCCGATCGCAGCGCCCGCACGCATCGCCGCGTTGCGGAGGGTGGTGTTTGCGAGGGTGTTCATCCCGACCTCAGGTTCCTTGCGCACAAAACGAAAGACCCCGGCACGATGCCGGGGTCTTCCGTCTAACGCCGATCTTCAAGAGCCCAACCGGTGATCCGGTTGCGCTACCTCACTGTGAGCACAGGACGGCCACGACCGCGCCGTAGCCGCGGTGGCCTGGGGCCGGCCCATAGCCAGGTTCGGTTCTCACGACGATGATCTGCTGGACGTTGCCGCTGATGACGGGTCCGTTCTTCGTCACAGCGCTCGACACGATCACCGCCATGAACGCGGGGACCGTCGCAGGCGGATTCGAGCTGTTCCCAGGCTGGCTCGTCCACGTCGCACCGCACGTGGGCGCGGCCGAGCCGTTCTCGAACCCTTTAAAGGCATTCGGCCCCGGTCCGCCGCTCATGGGATTGTTAGCCTCCCACTGCGGACCCCAGAAATTCACCCGGGCCCCGCCCGCGTGATTCGCGAGGTTCCCGATGACGAACAGTCCGCCCGCCGGGTACCCGAACGGCTGGCACGCATCGCCGACGCCATTCCCGTCCGTATCCCGCTGATCGGGATTGGCTACGGCAGGGCAATTGTCGACGTTGTCGCACACGCCGTCGCGGTCGACGTCGATGCACGCGTCGCAGGCGTCACCGATGCCGTCGTGATCCACGTCGGTCTGGTCGGGATTCGGCGTCAGCGGACAGTTGTCGACGCCGCCGCACACGCCATCGCCATCGACATCAATGCACGCGTCGCAGGCGTCACCGATGCCGTCGTGATCCGCGTCGGTCTGGTCGGGATTCGCGACCGCCGGGCAGTTGTCGACGTCGCCGCAGAGGCGGTCGCCATCCGCATCGTTGTTCGGATCGTTCGGGCACGCATCAACGTCGCCGCAG
>CAYZEJ010000173.1:0-4832 GCA_964477545.1 uncultured Anaerolineaceae bacterium
GGCAGGGACCTAAGCGCCCGTTGGCACCGATATATCGGTGTGATCGATATCGGGCAGGTCATACCCCCGGATGGGTCGATCTGTGGACTGACGGATGGGACTATTTGCCTTCGCCAGGTGGCCTTCGGCGCCGGCTGCGCGCGAAGCGGTCGGCTCCCGGCCGGCGGCCGGGGTACCGACCGTCGCTTGCGGGCGGCCAATGATATGCCTGAGTTACGCTCGTGCGAACGTGACCCGGTAGCCTAGGCTGACGAACGACATGACTGACGTGCGCGA
This sequence comes from uncultured Anaerolineaceae bacterium, assembly GCA_964477545.1. Taxonomy (GTDB): domain Bacteria; phylum Chloroflexota; class Limnocylindria; order Limnocylindrales; family CSP1-4; genus JALYGJ01. The sequence continues at coordinate 277 of CAYZEJ010000173.1, forward strand.
CGATCCCCAGACCTGGCGCGACCTGGCCCGGCAGTTCCGGGTCGACTCGATTCGCGTCTCGAGCAAGGCCGGTTCAGGTCACCCAACGTCGTCACTTTCGGCTGCGGAGTTGATGGCCGTCCTCGTCGCCAAGTACTGGCGTTACCAGGTCGACAAGCCGAAAGACCCGCACAACGACCATCTGATCTTCTCGAAGGGCCACGCCTCGCCGCTGTACTACTCGATCCTGAAGTCGATCGGCGCGATCGACGAGGCCGAGTTCATGACGTATCGCCGGCGCGGCAGCCGCCTCGAGGGCCACCCCACGCCGGTGCTGCCGTGGGTCGACGTTGCCACGGGCTCCCTTGGCCAGGGGTTGCCCATCGGTGTCGGCATCGCGCTCGCTGGCAAGCAGCTCGATCGACTGCCCTATCGAACCTGGATCCTGTGCGGCGATTCGGAGATGGCCGAGGGCTCGATGTGGGAAGCGATGGCACAGGCCTCGTATGACCGGCTCGACAAGCTGACCGCGATCATCGACGTCAACCGGCTGGGCCAGACCGGGCCGACCCGCTACGAGTGGGACCTGGACCTTTACGCCGACAGATTCCGATCGTTTGGATGGCACACGATCGAGATCGACGGGCACGACGTGGAGGCGGTTAACGCCGCTTACGCCGAGGTCCTGGCCACCACTGACCGCCCCACAGCGGTGATAGCCCGGACAATCAAGGGCAAGGGCGTAACCGCGGTGGAGAACAAGCTCGGAGCGCACGGCAAGCCGGTCGAGGACGAGGCAGCAGCCCTGGCCGAGCTTGGTCCCGAGAAGAACATGGTGCTCGCGCCGCAGGCGCCGGACACATCGACGCCGGCGCACAGCTTCGAGGCGGGCGAGCTCGATCTGCCGCGCTACGAGACGGGCCAGAAGATCGCCACCCGCAAGGCATTCGGCGACGCCCTCGCCGCGCTCGGGAAGGCGCGCCCGGACGTTGTCGCACTCGACGGAGAGGTCGGCAACTCCACGTACACGGAGACCTTCGCCAAGGCGCTCCCTGAGCGCTTCTTCCAGATGTACATCGCCGAGCAGCAGATGATCGGTGCTGCGGTCGGCATGCAGGTGCGTGGCTATCGTCCGTTCGCCGCGACCTTCGCCGCGTTTCTCAGTCGCGCGTACGACTTTGTCCGCATGGCAGCCGTCAGCCGTGCAAACCTGTCGCTCGCAGGCTCGCACGCCGGCGTGTCGATCGGTGAAGACGGACCGTCGCAGATGGGCCTCGAGGACCTGGCGTCCATGCGTGCCGTTTTCGGCAGCACCGTGCTCTACCCGTCGGACGCGAACCAGACTGCCAAGCTCCTGGCACTCATGGCCGATCAACCAGGAATCAGCTACATGCGCACAACCCGCCAGGCCACCGACGTCATCTACTCGCCCGATGACGAATTCGAGATCGGCGGCAGCCGCGTGGTGCGCGAGTCGGCAGAGGACGGGCTGACCATCGTCGCAGCCGGAATCACGCTGTTCGAGGCGTTAAATGCGGCCGACACGTTGGCTGGGGAGGACATTCACGCTCGCGTCATCGACCTGTACTCGGTCAAGCCGCTCGATGCGAAGACTTTGATAGCCGCCGCCGAGCAGACAGGGCGCGTGCTGACCGTCGAGGATCACTGGCCCGAGGGCGGCATCGGCGAGGCGGTGTTCTCGGCGCTGGCAGAGGCAGGCGTCGGCGTGGCGGGCAGGCTGCTTGCCGTGCGTCACATGCCCCAATCGGCCACGCCGGAGGAAGAGCTCACCGACGCCGGGATTGACGCGGCAGCGATCGCCGAGGCCGGACGCGCCCTGATGGCTCGTGGCGTGGGCCAGCCGGCCATGGCCATAGCGACGCGCGGCAACTAGAGCAAGCCTTGGAAAACCTCGCGCTCGCCGGCCGCCACCGTGTGACTGCCGACCTCCTTGAGAGGATCGACAGGACGCTCGCTCGGGCCCTCGCCGAAGACTGGGTCAATCGCCTATGGGCACGCGACGCGTCGCTCTGGACGGATGACGAACGCGTTGCCGACCTGATCAGCGACCGCCTGGGCTGGTTGGACCTGCCGCAGACTTTCGGCGACCGCGTCGAGGAGCTCCAGGCGTTCGCCGAGGGCGTTCGCGCGAGCGGATTGACCGCCGCGGTCGTGTGCGGCATGGGCGGCTCTTCGCTTGCGCCCGAAGTCTGCGCGATTTCTCTGCCGCTGGGCGAGGCGGGCATCCCGGTGCACGTCCTGGACTCGACCGATCCAAACGCCGTCAGGGCGGCTTCTACCGCCTCGGATCCTGCCAGCACCCTCTACCTGATCGCGTCGAAGTCCGGCACCACGACCGAGACGCTGTCCCTCCTGGCCCATTTCTGGCAGCTCGAGGACGACGTCCACGCTGACATACCGCAGGGCCTCGCGGGCGAGCACTTCGTGGCGATAACCGACCCGGGCAAGAGCCTTGAGGCCATCCCGCACAGCGACCTGTTCCGCGAGCTGTTCCTCAACCCGCCCGATGTCGGCGGCCGGTACTCCGCACTGACCTACGTGGGCCTCGTGCCCGCCGCGCTGATGGGCCTCGATCTTCGGGCGCTGCTCGACGATGCCGCGGGCATGTCAGCGCGGTGCTCGACGACCGAGCAGTCAAATCCCGGCCTCTGGTTGGGCGCCGCGCTGGGCGCGCTTGCCGGCGCCGGTCGCGACAAGCTGACTCTCGTCATCGAGCCGCGCACCGCCGCGCTCGGCGGCTGGATCGAGCAACTGGTCGCGGAATCGACCGGCAAACGTGGCGTGGGGATCGTGCCGGTCGTGGGCGACCCAGTCGGCGATCCCGGCGTTTACGGTGACGATCGAGTGTTCGTGCGCCTCACCACTGGCAGCGATACCGAATGGAACGCCGCCACGTCTGCCGCGCTCGACCAGTTGGCGGAGGCCGGACATCCGGTCCTCGAGCTTGACCTGGGCAGCGGACCTGGCGCGCTCGGCGCTGAGTTCTTCCGCTGGGAGTTCGCCACTGCCGTCGCGGGCGCCGTAATGGGCATCAACCCATTTGACGAGCCCAACGTGACCGAGTCGAAGGACAACACCAGGCGAGTGCTGGAGACATTCGGTGAAACGGGCACGGTGCCGGCTCCCGAAGTGCTCGCGACGTCGGGCCGGCTGAGCCTTGCCGGCGACGCACCCATGCGCCTTACGACGGGGAGCAACGACGACATGGCCACGGTGCTGCGCCGACACCTGGCGCGTTGTCGCCTCGGTGGCTACGTCGGTATCCACGCCTACGTTGCCCAGACGCCTGAACGCGATGCCGCGCTGCGGGACATCTGCCAGCTCCTGCGCGACAGGACCAGCCGGGCGATCACCCTGGGCTACGGGCCGCGCTTCCTGCATTCGACCGGCCAACTGCACAAGGGCGGCGCCCCCATCGGGTGCTTCATCCAACTGACCAATGACTATCTGCCGGACGACGACGTCCCCATCCCTGGCTCACAGGAGAGCTTTGCCGTTCTGATCGCCGCCCAGGCAGCAGGCGACTTCATATCGCTCGAGTCGCACGACCTGCCCGTGGTCATGTTGAACCTGTCGGCCGATATTGACGAAGGGCTGGCCAAGCTGCGCGCGGAGCTGGAGGCTGCGCTCGAGGCGCCCCTGGTCAGCGACTCTGCGGACGTGGTCGCGACGGCAGGATCGTCGAACTAGAAGATGCCCGTAGAGCTGGCGATCGTCGGACTGGGCCGGATGGGCGGCAACATGGCGCGCCGGCTGCACGGCGCCGGGATCCGGGTCGTGGCATACAACCGGTCGCGCGAGAAGACCGACGAGATCATCGCGGAAGGCCTCGAGGGCGGCTTCGAGCCGGCGGAGGTCGTGGCCATGCTCAACCCACCCCACGTTGTCTGGCTGATGGTGCCCGCGGGCGCGCCGACCGAGGCGACGCTCGAGGAGTTTGCCGCGGTGATGGCCCCCGGTGACACGATCGTCGACGGCGGCAATGCCAATTTCAAGGATTCCAAGCGCCGCCACGCGATGCTCAAGGAGCGCGGCATCAACTTCGTCGATGCCGGTGTGAGCGGCGGTATCTGGGGAATGACCAACGGCTACGGCGTTATGGTCGGAGGTGAGCCCGTTGCCGTGAAGCCGCTCGAGCCCATCTTCAAGGCACTCGCGCCGGACACCGGCGGCTACGTGCATTGCGGGCCGCCCGGCTCAGGCCATTACGTGAAGATGGTCCACAACGGGATCGAGTACGGCCTGATGCAGTCGTACGCGGAAGGGTTCGAGATCCTGCACAAGTCGGCATACCCGCTCGACCTCGCCGCCATTTCTGAGGCGTGGATGCACGGGACCGTCGTCCGCTCGTGGCTGCTCGAGCTCCTCGGTCGCGCGTTCTCGCAACACGGCGAAGAGCTGGGCGATATCCGCGGCTATGTCGAGGATTCGGGCGAAGGAAGATGGACGGTCCAGGAGGCCATTGATCTCGACGTTCCGGCTCACGTGATCACGCTGTCGCTCATGACCCGCTTCCGGAGCCGCCAGGAGGAGAGCTACGCCGCGCGCGTGCTGGC
>CAYZEJ010000174.1:0-4803 GCA_964477545.1 uncultured Anaerolineaceae bacterium
TCGACCTGACCGAGGCGGACAGCGAGATCGTGGCCGGCTTCGCGACCGAGTACAGTGGCATGCGCTTCGGCTTCTTCTTCTTCGCCGAGTACGTGAACGTGTTCATCCTCTCGGCGCTGACCGTGGTCCTGTTCTTCGGCGGCTGGAACGCGCCGATCGACCCGCGCCCAATCCTCGACTTCCTGCACATCTCGTTCAGCCCGGCGGTCGATCTCGCCGGCATGGGCATATGGCTGCTCTGGACGCTCGTGATCGGGATCCCGATCGTCGTCCTCGTCCTGGGCCTGATCGTGTGGATGCTGAAGAGCAGCTGGTCCTTCCTCAAATCGCTGGTCGTCGGTTTCGTGCTGTTCAACGTCCTCGCTGTGGCGATCGTCGGTATCTGGGCGTTCCTGTCCTTCGAGGTTGTCGTTGGGCTGTTCTGGTTCACGGCGAAGGTGTTCACGTTCGCCTTCATCTTCGTCTGGATGCGCGGGACGTTGCCACGCGTGCGCATCGACCAGCTCATGGGCTTCGCCTGGAAGTGGCTCATCGAGATCGCCCTGCTCAACATCTTCGTGACCGCCGGCGCGATCCTGCTTGTCCAGGAGCTGCAGCGCAGATGAGCACGTTCGGAAAAGTGCCCGGTTACGGCCTTGCCATGGGCATGGTTCACAGCCTCGTGCGCTTCTTCCAGCCCAAGGTCACCGTCCAGTACCCCGAGGAAGTGCAGGAGATCTCGCCGCATCACCGCGGCCGACTCCTCCTGCTCTACGACGAGGCGGGCAACCTCAAGTGCGAGACATGCTTCCAGTGCGCGGCTGCGTGCCCGATCGAGATCATCGACATGGGCGGCGTCGACACCAAGAACCGGTACCACGTCCACTGGGGACCGCCCGAGCAATACGCGGAGCGGCGCGAGGAGTCCGCGTTGCGACGTAGCGGCCGGCCCGTCCCCGATCGAGTGTTCAACGCCTGGCTGCCGATCAACCTCGGTCCGCTCGAGCGCATCCTGGTGGCCAACGACTACGACCCGCGCAGGTTGCTCGCGATCCTCGAGGCCACGCAGGCAGAGTACGGCTACCTCCCGGTCGCGGCCATCCAGCACATAAGCCACGCGACGGGTGCCTGGTACAGCGAGATCTACGGCATCGCGACGTCATACCCGAACCTGGCCTTCGAGCCCGGCAAGGTGGCCGAGATCGGCCTGTGCCGCTGCACGACGTGCACAGTGCTCGGCGGGGGCCGGATCCGGGACGCCTTGGTTGACGTGCTCGGAACGGACGTGGGAGGCGTGACCATGGATGGCGCCGTCCGGTTCGTGGCGGTCGAGTGTGGCGGTGACAACGGGGGCGAGCCGCTGGTGACGCTGGACGGGCAGCCACAACCGGGGATGACGGCGGACAAGGCGCGGGCGCTGGCCGAGTCGTTGCGTGCCGGTGCGGCGCGCGCGGGCACGGCCTGAGCGAGGCGGCCAGCACGTGAACATCCTGCCCGGGCCCAAGGGCATGCCCACCATCCTCCTCGCGCGCGCCGTGAAGTTCGACGCGGAGGCCTCACTGGCCGCGGCCGAGAAGGCCGGGGCGTGGGCGACGTGGAAGAAGACCGTGCCTCAGGTGAGCCCCTCGGCGGTTACGCGCCTGATCGCAGACGCCGGCCTGCGCGGCCGAGGGGGTGCCGGCTTTCCCGCCGCCGAGAAATGGCGTGCGGCTGCCGCCGTAGACGCGGACGTACGCTACGTAGTGGCCAACGGGTTCGAGGCCGACCCCGGGGCCCAGGTCGACCGAATGATCACTGAACGCGACCCGCACGCGATCCTCGAGGGCCTTGCCCTGGCGGCTTACGCGGTTGGCGCCTCGCGCGGCTACATCGCGGTTCGCGCGAACCAGACCACGTCGCTGCGCCGGCTCAACGCCGCGCTGCGTGCGGCGGAGGAGGCCGGATATCTCGGCACGGACGCGCTCGGCGCCGGCTTCGACATCCATGTCGAGATCGTGGGTGTGCCCGGCGGCCTGGTCGTCGGTGAGGAGACGACGCTCATGCGCGCGATCGAGAACAAGCGCGCGCAGCCTGACCAGCGGCCGCCCTATCCGTCCGCCAAGGGCTTGTGGGGACGCCCCACGGTGGTCAACAACGTCGAGACCCTTGCCCTCGTGCCGTGGATCGTGGCCAACGGATCTGCCGCGTTCGCCGGCATCGGCGACGACACGCAACCTGGAACGACGCTGATCCAGATCACGGGCGCGGTAGAGAAGCCGGGCATTGCCGAGGTGCCCCTGGGCATGTCGATCCGGCGCCTGCTCGACCTCGCCGGTGGCGCCCGATCAGGGAAGGCCGGCAAGCTGAAGGCCGTCCTCGTCGGCGGCCCGGCAGGTGGCTTTCTGCCTGCGTCAGAGCTCGACACCCTGTATACGCCGGCGGCTCTGGCCGAGAAGGGCGCGATCTGGGGCTCGGGTTCGATCGTCGTGGTGGACGAGAGCACCTGCATCGTGGACATGGCCACGCTGCTCCTGCGCTACCTCTCCGACGAGTCGTGCGGCAAGACGATCCCCTGCCGCATCGGCGTGCGTCGCCTGTACGAGCTGGGCCAGCGGGCAACGATGGGCCTCTCCAAGCCCTCGGACGCGGCACTCGCGGAGACGCTCGCCGCGGACGTCCGCGACGGCGCCCTGTGCGGCCTCGAGCGGTTGGCGCCCAATCCGTTCCTGAGCGGAATGCGATACTTCGCCACGGAATTCGACGAGCACTTCACGCGCGGCAACTGCCCTGCGGGCGTATGCAACCCAGTGCGCGTGGTGGCCCAACCGGTGAGCGCATGACGGTGAGCGCATTGACGGTGACCGCATGACTGACACGCTGCTGCCCCAGGTCGCCGACACCAGTGCGGGCGACGCCGTGGTCGAGCGATTGCTCGAGACGCAGGCTCCTCAGCGCCGCCTCACCGCGCCCACCTTCACGGTCGAGGTCGACGGGCGCCAGTTCACCGGCCGAGAGGGCCAGACGATCCTCGACATCTGCCGCGACAACGGCATCGACGTCCCGACGCTGTGCTACGAGCCCAAGCTGCCCGGCTTCGGCGCGTGCCGGATGTGCGTGGTCGAGGTCGAGGGCGAGGACTTCCCGCCGATCAGTTGCTCGCGCGCTGCCGAGCCTGACATGGTGGTCCACACCCAGACGACTCGGCTGCGCGAGATCCGGAAGACCAACCTCGAGCTGATCTTCTCCGACCACAACGCGTACTGCCTGCCGCCGTGCCAGAACAAATGCCCCAGCCACATCGACATCCCGGGCTTCCTGAAGGCAAACACCGAGGGCAACTTCGCCGAGTCGGCGCGCATCTTCAAGCGCACGATTCCCTTCCCAAGCATCCTCGGGCGCGTCTGCCCAGCGCCGTGCGAGGAGCACTGCCGCCGTGACGAGGTCGAGGAGGCGATCGCGATCCGCGACAGCCACCGCTACGCGGGCGACCAGGTGCTCAAGGCGCAGGCAGCCGGAGTCAAGGCGCCGATCCCGTTCGAGCTCCAGCCCAAGACCGGCAAGAAGGTAGCGGTGATCGGATCGGGCCCGGCAGGCATGTCGGCCGCCTACTACCTGCTGATCGCCGGCCACGACGTGACGATCTTCGAGAAGGACCCAGCCCCGGGCGGCATGCTGCGCTACGGCATCCCGCAATACCGGTTGCCCAAGGTCGAGGTGCTCGAGGCGGAGTACCAGTGCGTCGAGGATCTCGGCGGCATGATGGTCACCAACGCCGAGCTCGGCCGCGACTTCACGCTCGACGACCTCCAGAACCAGGGCTTCGACTCGGTCTGCATCGCGATCGGCTGCTACGAGACGAACACGCTGGGCGTGCCCGGCGAGGATGCGGACGGCGTGCTCGACGGCCTCGAATACCTGCGCATTGCCACGCTCGGCCTGCCCTACCCGGGTCACGCCGGGAAGCGCGTCGTCGTCATCGGCGGCGGCTTCACCTCGATGGACTCCACGCGCACGTCGATCCGCCAGGGCGCGGCCGAGGTGACGCTCGTCTACCGGCGCGACATGAAGGACATGCCCGCCGCGAACGAGGTCCACGAGGCGATCGAGGAGGGGGCGCGGGCCATCTTCCAGGCCGCGCCGACGCGCGTCGTTACCGGCGCAAAGAACAAGGTCACCGGGGTCGAGTTCCAGCGCATGCGCCTGGGCGAGCCAGATGACTCGGGCCGCCGCCGACCGGAGCCGGTTGCGGGCACGGAGTTCATCATCGACTGCGACCGCGTGCTGCTGGCCATCGGCCAGGGACCGAAGCTGGACTGGCTCGAGCGTGGCTCGGACGGCGTCAGCGCGACCAAGAATCGACGTCTTGCCGCCGACGCGGTCACCTTCACCACCGGCCGCCCGGGAGTCTTCGGCACGGGCGACGTGCGCATAGGCGCAGCAACCGTTGTCCAGGCAAACGCCGAGGGGCGGCGCGCCGCTTACGCAATCGACGCCTACCTCCAGGGCCAGGACCTCGACGCGATCAAGACGCGCCAGACGCTGGCCGAACCGCAGCCCGAGTTCCTGAACATCGTCCCCTACACGGGCGAGCTCAAGGAGCCGCGCTACAGGCTGAAGGCCATGGCGGCCGAGGTGCGCAACCAGAGTTACGTCGAGTACGAGATCCCGTACACGCAGACCGAGGCGATGGCCGAGTCGAAGCGCTGTCTCCAATGCACATGCGAGGCGATCGGCTACTGCGACCTGCGCCGCCAGGGGATCGAGTACGGCACGACCCTGAAGACGCTCGAGCCGCAGTACGGCGGGGCCTTCTCACATCGCAGCGTGACCGAGAACCGCTTCACC
>CAYZEJ010000175.1:0-4788 GCA_964477545.1 uncultured Anaerolineaceae bacterium
GACGGCGGCCGGAGGGTGGCCTAGCCGATGCGGTCGGTAATCGAGAAGCTCAGTCGGCCGAGGTTCAGCTCGAACAGCTCGATGTCCAGCTTGTGTTCACCGGCGGCAAGCGGCTCACCAGTCACGGCCAGGGTGACACGATCGCCCTTGAAGACGCTGACCGGCCGGGTTCGGCTCACGTCCTGGGCGCGGATCGGGTCTGCCTCACCGGAACGTTGTGCCGTCACGGCCTCAGGCGGGATGTCGCGGTCGTCGACGCGCATCTTGCCCACCCCGACGAGAGTGCCGTTACCCATCGGGTTGTGGGCCTGGAGCTCCCAGCCCGAGTCGGTGTTGCGCAGGCTGCCGCTGACGTAGAACTGTTTAGCAATGAAGTTGATCAAGGTGCCTGTCAGCCTAGCGCCGCAGGCTCGATTCGGCGGCCTCGTGAGATACTTCGCGCTCCCTTGGTGGCCTTAGCTCAACAGGCAGAGCATCGGATTGTGGATCCGAAGGTTATGGGTTCGACCCCCATAGGCCACCCCAATTCCCGAGGACGAAGTGACCCAGGACGACGTGACCGAAGCACGCCCAACGACCAAGTCCGGGCAGGCACTCGCGGGCTGGAATCGACGGTCGCAGGTGATGGCCGACACCGTCATTCGGATCGAGCGGGAGGCGGTCGGGGCGTGGCTTGCATCGGCCGACGCCGAGCAACGGCTGGCGGCCGCACTCGAGCGCCATGTCAGCCGTGACGGAGACTCCGTGAGCTACGACTTGCGCGAGATCCTCGACGAGCTCCGGAAGCGCTAAGGGGAGGCGACAGCCGGCTGACGCCGCGTCCGAAGCGGGATCGTCGCGAGTGCGATGCCGCCGACGACGAAGGCAACCCCCACGAGCTGTTCCGGAGAGGGCGCCTCGGGCACAAGAACGATGGCCGTGAGCACGGCTATCACAGGCTGAGCCAGCAGGATGATCGAGGTCGTCGCGGCCGGCAGACGGGGCAGTGAATAGGAGATGAACAGGTAGCCTGCAGCCTGCGCGGACAGGCCGAGCAGGACCAGCCAAAGGTGCGACGGCCACGACGGCATCAGGTCGAGCGTCCCGATGGCCGCGCCGACCACCAGCGAGACCACGGCCGTCGAAGCGGTCGAGATGGCGACGGGCATGGCCGTGCCGGCTCCCCTGTTCACGCCGCGCATGATCATCAGGTAACCGCTGTAGGTGAGAGCCGCCACGATGCCCAGGGCAACGCCGAGGACAGGATCCGCGCCGTAGGCCTGGTTGGTGATGAGGCCCGCGATCAGCACGATGCCGCCGAGCACGATCGGCATCGCGAGCAGCGTCCTCGTGGCAGGGCGCTCGCCGAACAACATCCACGTGCCAAAGGCGACGATCACGACCTGGAGGTTGCCCACTACGGTTGCCAGCCCGGCGCCCACGTAGTCGACCGTGTGGTGCCAGAAGATCAGGTCGCCGGCAAACAGAACGCCCGCAACGACGGAAAGCAGTAGGCCGCGGCGCGACAGGCTCGCCCCGGAGCGACGCTCCAACAGAGCCACCACGACGAGCACCGGCAAGCCGTAGAGGCAGCGGAAGAGGCTTGCCGTCTCGGGTGAGGCGTCCGAGTACAGGTAGAGGACGCCCGAGAATGAGATGAAGACGGCACCGAGAAGCGCAGTCAGCCGCGGTCGTGCGGCGACGGCCGCGATAAGGGACCTCACGAGCGCGGATTGTCGGGCATGGGAACCGAAAGCCCGTAGCCGCGCGTCTGGCCGGCATGAATACCAAGGCTTCGACCCTCCTCCTGGGCCTGACCCTCACCCTCATTGCATGCAGCACGGGCATTCCCGGCGCTCCCTCCACGGGGACGCCTTCCCCTGCGACACCAGCTCCGGCCACTCCCGCGCCGCCGGCGGGCGACCCGGCGGCGCTCAACGGCCGCCAATTCCTGTCCGTGACCGTCACCGACGGTGGAGTTGTCCGCGCCCTGGTTGCCGGGACGGTCATCCGCCTGACCTTCCAGGACGGCCAGCTCGGCGCATCTGCCGGCTGCAACTCCATGGGCGGCACATACAGCATCGTTGACGGCAAGCTCATCTTCCACGGCGGCGGCATGACTGAGATGGGCTGCGACCAGCCGCGGCACGACCAGGATGACTGGCTCTCCGCCTTCCTCGGCTCGGAGCCCACGATCGCCCTGAACGGGAACGATCTCGTCCTGACCAGCCGCACCACGACCATCACCTTGCTCGATCGGGAGATCGCCGAGCCGGATCAGCCGCTCGTCGGCACCACCTGGACGCTGACCTCGATCATCACCGGCCAAGCGGTGTCATCGGTACCCGGGGGCGTGCTCGCGACCATCAAGTTCAACGCTGACGGTTCTGTCGAGATCCACCCCGGCTGCAACACCGGCGGCGGCACGTACGCAACCAACGAGGACGCCATCACGTTCAGCGACCTGATCACCACCGAGATGGCGTGCCTGGGGCCCGCAATGGACGTCGAGGGTGCTGTCCTCGCGGTCCTATCGGCCGATTCGATCACCTACGCCATCGACTCCGGCTCGCTCACCCTCATGGCCGGCGATCACGGCCTGGTGTTCAGTGCGATTAACGCGCTGGACGTCTGATCGCGCTCACTCCTCGGGGTAGTCGACGATCGAGTCGTACTCCGGGTGTCTCTTTAGATAGGCACGAACGAAGGGGCAGACCGGCTTGATACGAAGGCTGCGGCCACGGACATCGTCAACGGCGAACTTCGCCAGGCGCGAGCCGATGCCGCGGCCTTCGAATTTGGGTCGCACCACCGTGTGGGTGAAAATGATCCGGCCCGGTTCCGTCTCGTACTCGCTGTAGCCCGCCAGCTCATCGCCCAGCCAGGCCTGGAATCGGTTCCTCTCGGGGTCGTCGGCAATCCGCAGCTCTGGCTCGCTCTCCATGGCCCAAGCGTATCCTCAGCCCGGACGACCGATGACTGACGCATCACCCAGCCACAACGAGGCCGCGGACGCCGCGCCGCCCAAACCGACGACCGGCCCGCTGTCGATCCTCACCTGCGCCAACTGCGGCAAGAAGAACAAGATCCGGCCCAGTGAGCGCGGCGCACCGCACTGCGGGAACTGCGGCAAGGCCCTGCCGTGGCTGGTGAACGCCACGGATGACACGTTCGACGTGGAGGCCAAGGCGGCTCCGGCTGTCGTGGTTGACCTCTGGGCGCCATGGTGCGGGCCGTGCCGAATCGTCGGACCTATCCTCGAGGACCTGTCGAAGGAGTACGCCGGCCGGCTCAAGGTGGTCAAGGTCAACGTCGACGACAACCCCGCCACCGCCCAGCGCTTCCAGGCGTTCAGCATCCCGACGATGGTGGTGATGAAGGACGGCCGGGTCATCGACCGCATCGTCGGTGCGATGCCCAAGGGGGCGCTTTCGGCGCGACTGAGCCCGCACCTCCTAAAGACCTGACGCCGTGGCAATGCATCACGACGGGCCGGAGCGGCCGTCGCCCAAGGCCACCGACGAGGCGAAGGCTCAGTTCCGCACGCTTGTGCCGGACGAGGAGCGGGTCAGCGTGAAGCCCATGTTCGGGGCCATGGCGGCGTTCGCCAATGGCTACATGTTCATGGGCCTGTTCGCGAGCGAGCTGTTCGTGCGCCTCGACGAAACGGACACCGCCACCTTGACCGCTGCCGGCGGTGGCCCACTGGAGCCGATGCCCGGCAAGCCGATGCGCGGTTACGTGACCATCCCCAACTGGAGCAGCGACGAGTCCGCGGTCCGCGAATGGGGCGAGAAGGCGCTGGCCTACACCCTCACGCTGCCGCCCCGCAAGTGAACGCTGGGATTCGCAGCTGCGGAGCCCAGCTGTGAACGCGCAGCATGGCACGAGTGCCGTGCGGAGGCAGAGTCGTTAAGTAGCGGCCGATTCCAACTAATACCGTCGCGGGCCTGCCAGGGCGAGCAGCCAGCGCACGATGACGGCGCCGACGAACGCGACGATGAAGGCGCCGATCCAGCCGTAGACCTCCTGCGTGCTGAAGAACTCGCGCGCGAGGAAGCCGCCGACCAGGCCGCCCAGGACGCCGATGAGGATGTTCCCCAGGCAGCCGCCGGCGGTTCGGTCGCGGACGACGAGCCCGGACAGCGCGCCGGCCAGGAAGCCGATGATGATCCAGCCGATTATCCCGAGCACGGGCATGTCAGTGAGTCCTCCAGCGGTCTAGGCCACGGATGCTATCGCGCCGACCTTTCCGAAACCGTCTCGGAACATGGCTTAAGCGTTGAGGGCCGGTGCTAGGATTTCGGCCAGAGAGCGGTCGCGCCGCATTGGACCGAAGCCGGGCCCGGCTTACGACGCTTCTCGGGAGGTTGCTCATGGCCACCGTCACGTTCGACCACGTCTGGAAGAAATACGGCGATGTGGTCGCCGTGAAGGACCTCAACCTCGAAGTCCAAGATGAAGAGTTCCTGGTTCTCGTCGGCCCGTCGGGCTGCGGCAAGACCACCGCCTTGCGCATGGTTGCCGGGCTCGAGGACATCAGCGAGGGCTCGCTCAAGATCGGGGATCGAGTTGTCAACGACCTCGCTCCCAAGGATCGCGACGTGGCGATGGTCTTCCAGAGCTACGCCCTCTACCCGCACATGAGCGTGTTCGACAATCTGGCCTTCGGCCTGAAGCTGCGCAAGATCCCCAAGGCCGAGATCGACAGGCGCGTCCGCGAGGCCGCGGCCACGATCGAGCTGACCAACCTGCTCGATCGCAAGCCAAAGCAGTTGTCCGGCGGCCAGCGGCAACGCGTCGCGCTCG
>CAYZEJ010000176.1:0-4786 GCA_964477545.1 uncultured Anaerolineaceae bacterium
TCGTCTGTGGCCGATCCCAGCTGCTCGCGCAGCCAGCTTGCGTATGACTCGAGCGCAGCGGCGGCTGCGGCCGAGGCGCGCCCCAGGCGGGCCACCTCTGCGTGGCGCTCCCCCAGTTCGCGCTGCGCGGCAGCCGTCACCTCGCTGAAGAGCGAGGGCAGCGCGCGGATAGCCTCCAGCTCCATCTCGTTCCACAGCAGAACGGGTGGCTGACTTCCGAGCCTCGACTTCTGCTGCTCGATGTGGGTGGGCGCGGCCTCGAGGCGCGAGGCAATCGCCGCGAGGCGCTCGGCCCACGGGCGCGTGCCCCGGGCGAAGACCAGGAAGATGCCGTCGCCTATCTCATCGGTCGCGTTGACGCGCCGCTCCCACACGCGGTGAACGTCGTCATCGAAGATCTGCCGGCGCGTGGTGAACAGAGCCAGCTCGCGCTCAACGGCGTAATACGGGGAGAGCTCGGCCCCGTCGATTGCCTGGAGTCGCGTCGCGAAGGTTTGGGCCGCGGCCGTTTCCGCGAGAAGTGCCTCACGGCTGCCGTCGGCCAGTTCGGAGTCGTGCTCGTCGAGGCCGAGATAGGTGCCGAACACCGGATTGCGGCGCATCAGATCGGCGAAGCGATCGCGGACGAGTGCGTCGAGGTGGGTGTCGGCGGAAGTGGTCGGTGGCGGTACTACTGCCCCGGTGAGGTTTGTCGAGCCGGCGACCTCGCTCTGAGCCGTCACGCCGCGGTGGCTGCGGGAGCCGGAGCCAACCCGATTGAATGCAGCGCGCGGCGCACGCCGCTGATCGCCACGTCGACGTCCGCCTCATCGATGCCGTAGTGGGTCACGGCGCGAATGCGATCGCCGCCGGGGTAGTCGATCATCAAGACGCCTTCATCGCGCAGCGCGTCGAGAAACTTGGAGCGCAGGTCTCGGCGTTGCAGCTCGAAGAAGACGAAGTTCGTGCGCACGCGCGCGGGCTCCAGGCCGACGATGCCGGGCAGGTCCGCCAGGCCATCGGCCAGGCGCCGGGCGTGGGCGTGATCCTCGGCAAGGCGGTCGATCATCCCGTCGGATCCGTCACGCAGGGCGATAAGACCCGCTGCTGCCAGGACGCCAGCCTGGCGCATTCCCCCGCCGATCATCTTTCGCGCGCGTCGCGCCTTCCAGATGAAATCGCTCGAGCCGACGACTACTGATCCCACCGGGCAGGCGAGGCCCTTGGACAGGCAGAAGGTGGCCGAGTCCGCCGGGGCGAGCAACTTGCGAACAGGCGTGCCAAGGGCGACCGAAGCGTTCCATATGCGAGCGCCATCAACGTGGAGCGGGACACGCTTTTCGCTGGCCACCTTACCGACTGCCGAGACGTAATCTGCTGGAAGGGGCTGGGCCATGGAGTCGGAATGTGTGTTCTCGAGCATTACGAGAGACGTGATCGGGTCATGCACATCGTCCGGGTTGCGGAAAGAGCGGCGGATCTGCTCGAGATCCATCTTTCCCTCGTCGTCCCAGGGCAGCAGCCGCATGGACGCTCCGACGACGACCGCGTGATTGGCCGCTTCGTGGGCGAACGTGTGCGCGCCCTCACCACAGATGATCTCCCCCCCGCGCGGCACCTGGGCCATGAGGCTGGCGAGGTTGCCCATCGTGCCACTCGCGACGAATAGTCCTGCCTGCTTGCCGGTCAGCTCCGCCGCGCGCTCCTCGAGCGCGATCACGGTGGGATCGTCGCCGAAGACGTCGTCGCCCAGCTCAGCGTCGGCCATCGCCCGGCGCATTTCTAGCGTCGGGTGCGTGACCGTGTCGGAGCGCAGGTCGATGTGCTGGTCGGGCATGGGGCGCCGAGTATAGGTCGCCGTCGTTGGTCGTCCCCAGGGCGTCGTATCGGAGCACCTGACAGGCTCGGGCCCGCGTCTAGCGCCTTCGCTCTCCGCGCTGGGTAACGCGCGCGCCGCCTCCGTGGTGGCGCCGCGAAGGAACTAAATCCTCGATCGTTGAGTCATAGGCGCCTGCGACCAGATGGGTCTCATGAACGATCGAGGAGACTCTCGATGAGACGTTTCAGTCGACCTGTTACTGCGCTTATTGGCGCGCTTGGCACACTCCTCCTCGCTGCCGGACCGGCATTTGCCTGCGGCGGCCTTATCGGCCCCAACGGCGCGGTAAACCTGCTGCGCACCACGACTCTCGCCGGTTATCACGACGGCATTGAGCATTACGTGACGTCCTTCGAGTTCGCCGGCGGTGGCGGTGAGTTCGGATCCATCGTGCCGCTCCCCGGAGTGCCGACTTCGGTCGAGCGCGGCGGCGATTGGACACTTCAGCGCCTCATCCGCGAGACCGACCCAGTCGTCAACCGCGGCTTTCTTGAGCTGGCCGCCCAGGCGGCAGGCGACGCTGAGGTGATCCTCACCGTGCGCATCGATGCCCTCGACATCACCGTCCTGCGCGGCGGCGCCAACGAGGTTGGCAAGTGGGCCACCGACCACGGGTTCCGGCTTCCGCCCGATGCACCCGAGGTGCTCGATTTCTACGCTTCCAGGAGCCCGATCTTCCTCGCCGCTGTCTTCGACGGCGACGCCGCCAGCGAGCGTGGCCAGACCGTTGGTGATGGGACGCCGGTCCACATCACCATCCCCACCGACAACCCGTGGGTGCCGCTGCGTATCCTCGCTCTCGGCAAAGGCGCTGCGGAGCGCGTCGAGGCGGACGTCTACCTGCTCACCGACCGGGCGCCGAGCATGCTTCCCCAGGCGACGGGCGCGAACGGCCTGTTCCTCGAGCACTACGCGGCCGCCAGTGATCTGCTGCTCGACGACCTGCGGTCCGACGCCGGCATGGGCTGGGTGCCCGAGCGCGGCTGGCTGACAAAGGTCGGCATCGATGCCGCAGCTGGAGATCTCAAGTTGGACCTCGCGATTGACGCGAGTGGCGCGGGCCAACCTTCGGCGGTGAAGGCGGGTGTGTCCGCACAGTTCACTCCGCTGACGTGGGGGCAACCGAATCTCTGGTGGATCGTTGCCGGAACTGTCGCCGCGACCGTGCCCTTCTGGATCGCCCTGGTGATCGTGACCCGCCGGAGGTTCGTTCAGTCGAACGCGGCATGAGCCGAGGGCGATTGGCGGACTGGCTGACTCTCGTCGCGTTCGCTGCGGTCTCCGCGCTGGCCGCCGGGCTGATCGCGTTCGACCCTGTGTCAGCCGCCCCGGTGCGGGTGGACATTCGCATCCACTACTCCCAATTCGATCCCGGTGCGCTGACAGTGCCTTTCGGGAGGCCGGTGACGTTCGTCCTGCACAACGACGACCCGATCGAGCACGAGTGGCTCGTGGGCGACGAACTGATGCACCGCGTCCACCGAACAGGCACCGAGGCGCATCACGGCAGCCGGCCGACCGAGGTATCCATCCCGCCGCTGACGACCATCGAGACCACGATCACGTTCACGGAACCGGTGGCATGGAACTTCATCTGCCACCTGCCGGGGCACGAGGCGTACGGGATGGTGGGGCTGCTGACCGCCCGCTGAAGCGGCGCGCAACAAGGCCGCTGGTACCCTTTGCGACCGCTGCCTGGACGCACTTCCGGGGCGCGTGAATGGGACCGGACAGAGCCTTTGACTGTAAACCGCGGACTTATCGCTGCCGGAATCGTTGTCGCGCTCGTCGCGGTGATCGGCGCCGCTGCACTCCTGAATAAGCCTGCGACTTCGCCAGGTCCAACCGCGACATTGGCCGCCGTGGCACCGATCGCCACGTCCTCACCTCATCTGACAGTGAGCCCGGAGCCAGTCGAGACGCCCACGCAGACCCAGATCCACAGCGCACAGACCCCCTCGGCCCGACCCACCGAGACGCCGGCGCAGCCGCCGCTCGTCGAGATGCCGTTCGTGCCCGTCGTCGGCTTCTGGTCAACGCGAACGGAGATATCGCGTCAGGAGCTGGTTGACGCCGCAAGTGGAACCAGCGTGCAGTTCTCCAGTTTTCTGGTTCCGACCGGAGACGAGGCGAGCATCGCGGACATGCTCGCGCCGGGCATGACGCTCCAGACCGGAACCGTCGCTGAGATCGAGCAGGCGGTCAAACAGGATGGCGTCCTCGGAATGCTGCGCGCGATCGATGTCTCGCAGCGGGTCCGAGCGCTCGATGTCGATGGCGTTGCCCTGTTTGGGAACCACCGAGTGACCGATGCTGCCGACTGGCCTCTACGGGGCAATGTGATCGAGACCAAGAACTGGGATCAAGCGGCGCTGTGGACGTTGGTCGCCGCTGGTGACGTGATGATGGATCGACTGGCAGCGAAGATCACACTGATCGACGGCGAGGGTGGCGATTACCTGTTCGACGGCGGCACGGCGCGAATTACGGGTATGCGCTGCTGTTCTTCCTGGCGCGGCGACCTTTTGCCGATCAGGGAACGCACCGGCAATCGCGGCCTGGTACGAGAAATGCTGACGCGAGCGGACCTGGCCGTTAGCAATCTCGAGACGGCCGTTCTCGTGGACGCTCCTTACCACCGGGGCGGCTTCACGCTTACCGCGGATGCCACGCTGCTCGACGCGGTGGACAGGGCGGGATTTGACTTCATGTCAATTGGCAACAACCACATTCGCGATGCGTATGAGCGCGGCCTCCTGACGGCCATCAGCGAGCTCGACGCTCGTGGGATCCAGCACAGCGGCGCGGGCCTCGGGTCCGACGCAGGGGATCCTGGGTATCTGGATGCGAACGGCATCCGCATCGCAATCATCTCGTGCGAGGACATCGTGCCCGAGTGGGTCGCCGACCGGAACACGGTCGGTACGT
>CAYZEJ010000177.1:0-4760 GCA_964477545.1 uncultured Anaerolineaceae bacterium
AACTGGCGACACCGCGATTTTCAGTCGCGTGCTCTACCAACTGAGCTATCTCGGCGTGTCCAGCCCCGTCCCGGCCGCGGCTACGACCACCTGTATTGAACCATACCCGCGAAGGGGTCGGCCAGGGCGAGAGGGTCAGTCCAAGCTCGCCAACGCGGCCAGGGCCCCCTGATCCACCGGCGGCTCGCCGGTCAACGCACGCAGCCGGTTGATGCGGTCGACGATCGGTGGGTGTGTCGATGTCAGGCCGGATGCGCGGGCTTCGAACTTCTTGATCGGGTTGACGATGTAGAGATGCTGGGTCGCGCGGTTGGCCACCTCGAGGACTTCATGATCGGCGGCGATCTTGGCCAGTGCCCGCTCCAAGCCGTACGGGTTTCGGGTCAGCTGGACGCTGGACGCATCGGCCAGGTACTCGCGCTGTCGGCTCACCGCGAGCTGCACGGCCCTGGCAATGATCGGCGCGATTATCGAGAGAACTAGGCCGACGACGATCATCACGATTACCAATCCACCTCCCCCGCCTTCCCGACGGTTCGACCTGCCCCCACTCAGGCCGCCGAAAATGGTGAAGCGCAGGAAGAAGTCCGCCAGCAGGGCGATGGATCCAACGAGAACTGCCACGAGCAGCGCGAAGCGGATGTCGAGGTTGCGGACGTGCGAGAACTCGTGCGCAAGCACGCCCTGGAGCTCCTCGCGATCCAGTTTCTCGACGAGGCCGGTCGTCACGGCGACGCTCGCCTTGGCCGGACTTCGCCCCGTGGCGAAGGCATTCGGCGCGCTGTCCTGGATCACGAACACCCGCGGCATCGGCACGTTCGCGGCGATTGCCATTTCGCTCACGATGTTCATCAGCTGCGGGGCGTCCGCCTCGGTGATCTGGCGCGCGGCAGAGCTCGCGAGCACGATGCTGTCGCCAGCGAAGTACGAGATGCTCGTCATGAGGAGCGCGATCAGCACCGCGATGACGACGGCCACGACGCCGCCCTGCCAGCTCCCACTGATCGCGAAGCCGATTACGAAGCCGAACACGGCCAGGAGCGCAGTGATCACGAAGACGAGCAGCACGGATCGGCGGCGATTCGCCGCGATCTGCTGGTAGAAGGACTGGACCCCTTGCGCGTTCATGTTTGACCTGCCCTGTGGTCAGTCCACAGGGTTAATCGAAGGAGTGGCCGATCGTCAGCCGGCTGCCGGGGGCGGGCCGCCTGCCGCGGGCGGCGTGCCGAAGCTGGTCAGGTCGACCTTGGGAACCTGCGCGGCCTCTGGCTCGGCGTCGAAGAACTCCTCGACCTTGAAGCCGAACGGGCCGGCGATGAAGGCATTCGGGATAGTCGCGATTGACGTGTTGTAGTCGAGTACGACAGCGTTGTAGTGCTGGCGCGCGAAGCCGATCTGGTTCTCGGTCGTCGTCAGCTGCTCCTGGAGCTCGAGGACGTTCTGGCTGGCCTTCAGCTCCGGGTAGTTCTCGACAACCGCGAACAACGAGCGCAGCGTGCCGGTCAGGACGTTCTCGGCAGCGGCCTGCTGGGCTGGTCCCTGGGCGCCGGCGGAGACAGCGTCGGCACGTGCCTTGGTTACGTTTTCGAGGACCGACTGCTCAAATCCCATGTAGCCCTTGACGGCATTCACGAGGTTCGGGATCAGGTCCCAGCGGCGCTTGAGTTGGACTTCGATCTGGGCGAACGCCTCGCGGATGCGCAGGCGACGTTGCACGAGGCCGTTGTAGATCAGGATGCCGCCGATGACGATGACGGCGATCACCCCGAGGATGATCCAGACAATCGGTGAATCCATGCGTCCTCCGGACTGAGTCCGCAGTGACGGCGGACGGCACAACGAGTTTATCAGCGGGCCTACCATTCCCCGATGAGTCGGCCCGGGGGTCCGATAGACCAGCAGCCGCGCGTGATCACGCGTCGGCGCCTGCTCCAGCTTGGAGCCGCCGCGTCCTGGCTTGGATACACGGGGTCGCGCGACGCCCTCCGTGCAGCCGCCGCGACCCTGGTCGTCGAATCCAGCGGCGCGACGTCAGGCGCTGCTGGCAGCGGCGGCTCGGGGACGACGCGAGTCCTCTACCGGAACGCGAGCCTGGCGGACGGCCGCTCCGCCCAGCTTCAGCGGAACGTGTCGATCTTCGTTGACCACGGCCGGATCGGGTGGATTCGACCCGCCGATGCGGAGGAGGATCCCGGTCCCGCCGACGGGCTCGAAGTGGTCAACGCCACGGGTTTGACGATCGTGCCCGGCATGGTCGACGCGCATTGCCACCTCACGTCGCCCGGCGGAATCAACTGGCTCGAGCACTTCCAGGACTCGCCCTCGACCATGCTCCAGACCGCTGACCGCAACGGCAGGGTCGCGCGTGAGACAGGCACGGCATGGCTACGGGAAGTAGGCAGCCCAACGGTCGTCGACCCGGTCGACGGACGCAGGCGCGCGCTTGCCCTAGGGATACGCGACCGATGGGTAGGCCGGTCAGACAGACCGCGCGTCAGGTCTGGCGGCACGTGGATAGCGGCGCCCCGAGTGATGGCACAGGGCGTAGCCATCGTCGTGCGCAACGCCGACGAGATGGTGGCCGCGGCGCTACGTCAACTTAACCAGGGCGCTGATCTCGTCAAGCTCTATGTCCAGGCTGCGAACTCCAACGACTCGCCGTGGAGCGCGGCAGAGATTCGTCGGGTCGTCAAAGCCGTGCATGCCCGGGGGGCGATCGTCACCGCACACGCCGTGCGGCTGGGGCCAGTGAGGGCGGCCGTTCTGGGTGGCGTGGACGCGATCGAGCATGGGTTCCGGCTTGATGCGGACGTCTGTGCCGAGATGGCTCGCCGCGGCACGCGGCTGATCACGACACTGATCGTGCCCAAGTCGTGGCTGCGGATCGGACAGACGAGCGGCGGCTACTGGGCAACGCGTGCGGGACGCCGTTTCGCACGGCAGCTTCTTGAGCGGGGCGAGAACAGCGCGAGGCTCGCCCGGCAGGCAGGGGTGACGATCTGTGCGGGCACGGACTTTGGCGGCGGGGGGTCGCGCGCCGGCCAACTGGCATGGGAGGTGGAATCGCTCGTCGCGACCGGGATGCAGCCCTGGCAGGCGCTCGGGGCCGCGACGTGGCGTGGAGGTGAGTTACTGGGCGAGCCGGACGCCGGGCGGATCAGAGAGTCCGGCCGGGCCGATTTCTTCCTGGTGGCGGGCAATCCCTATTCGGATCCCGCGGCTCTGTGGGAGGTGCGCCGGCTCGCTTAGTCGGCTCGCGCGGCGCACCAATCGGCGACTGGCTCAGCGCACCTGAGCTTTGGTTCCCACACCCCGGTGGGAATAGATCATCCACATCGGCAGTGCGAGCAGGAAGACCGCGATAAGGGGCGCGAGTCCGATCCCGTCGTTGGCTGGCGTGAGTTGGCCGCCTGTGCCCGTATCAGGCAACACGGGTGCGGGTGATGCACCCGGTGTCGCGCCGGGTACGGCCGGAGCCGTCGGGGCGAGCGTCGGCGTCGCAGTCGGCGTCGCGCCCGGAGCCAATGTCGGCGTGGCGCCCGGAGCGAGCGTCGGCGTGGCTCCCGGAGCGAGCGTCGGCGAAACGGTGGGTGCCAAGGTCGGTGCGAGGGTCGGCGCCAGGGTCGGCGCGACGGTCGGCGCAGGCGTTTCGCCAGCGATGAGCTCGTTGGCGATGCTCGCTGAGCAGTTCAGCCACGAGCCGCCGCCGTAGTTGGAGTTGTTGCACTGGTTGACAGTCACGCTAAGAGAGGCGGTGGTCGTGTTGCCGGTGGCAATGCAGTTGAAGTCTTCCTGGCCACCGCCGTAGCTCGAGTCGTTGCACTGGGTGACGGTGGCATTGGTGGTCGTCGCCGGGAACGGGTCACAACCGGTCTTGTCGAGGCCGGCGAACTGTGGCACGTTGCACTGGTTGACGGTCGCGTCGAGGATGGCCTGCGGGGTGACCCCTACGAATTGATTGATCACATCGACATCGCACTCGAGCACGTTGCCGCCGCCATAGCCGACGTAATTGCACTGCTCCACGTACGTGACGAGGTTGACGAGGATCTGCTCGTCGGTGGTGCAGGTCAGGTCGTTCGGGTCCAGGCGACCGTTCGCCGGACCTCTGCACTCCGTGACCGAGACGACGGACGTTCCAATGGCCACGCCGGTGATTGGATCGAAGCCGGTGATCGTGTTCTCGACCCGTGTATCACATGTGATCATCGTGCCGGCACCGGTGTCCATCGAAGGGTCGGTGTCCGGATCGGCGCAGTAGGTGGTCGGCGCGCCGGCGATCGGCGCAGCGGATGTCGGCGAGTTGCTGATCAGCAATGCCGGGACTACCACTGCAAGGGCGAACAGCCCTGCAGCCAGTAGGGTAAGTGGACGACGCATTGCGACACCAGTAAGGATCCGAGCGTCGGAGCCAATGAATTCAGCGGCGGAGCCCGTGGTCATCACCGTGGCGGCACATTCGCCGCAGTCAATCGTGACGATCGTACGCTGGCGTACCGGCATCCGCCATTTAGGACACTAGAGAGCCCTTAACCGCACCTGCCTGCTAGGCGTTTGCAATGCGGCTACGCGGGCGATCTCGTCCGAGACGAGTGGTGGGCGGTGAGGTCGAGGTAGGGCGCGTCGGCCGGCACGCCCATTAAAGCTCTCGCCGGCGAAGATTACCGCGCCGGGCGCGAAACAGGTGTTCCGCCGAGTCGAACGTCCCCTCGACGACGTGCTTGGCCCACGCGACGAGACGATGCCAGCTGGTCGGGAAC
>CAYZEJ010000178.1:0-4727 GCA_964477545.1 uncultured Anaerolineaceae bacterium
AGCGTCAGGTTGCGGACCTGAAGGTCGTGGGTTCGAGTCCCGCCGGGCGCGCCATCCCCCAATTAGTTTGTGGCGACCACCTGTGCCGGCGTCGTCCAGTCGGCCGGATCCAGCCCGGCGGCCGGAGCGAAGCGCACGTACCTCGCGCGAATGCCCGCGCCGATTGGGACGATGACCACGCCCAGTGGACCCGCGGCCACCATCTCGAATATGACACCCTTGACCGAGGGTAGCGTCGGGCCTTCGAACCAGCTTTGCCCATCCGGCGACAGGTGCGTCCTGCCGTCTTGGCCGTTCAACGCCATGAAGCCATGGGGTAGGGCAACGACATCATCCGCGGGTGACGCAATCGTGGGACCCACTGACCAAGTATGGCCATCGCTGGTCGTGATCGGGACGCCAACCTCTCTCCCGAGGACGCAGCAGGCGCGCGTGCCGACAACCAACGTTCCGTTGCCAGTTGCGAACTTGGGGCTTACCCGATCGTGCTCGTACATACCAAGATCGACCGAGATCTCCTGCCAGGTTTCGCCCTCGTCGTACGAAACGGCAAGTAGCAGACCAGCCACGGAATCATCCGAGTAGATCGAGCCAACGACCGTCCGACCGAGGCTTGCGCCGCGAGTCGCGAACGATCGCGGAGCCGACTCGGCTGACCAGTTCGATCCATCCTCGGAGACCCAGACGGCAGCTTTACGGTCGTTCCAGCCGAGAGCAATGAGCCGGCTTTGGCTGACGACGACGTCATAGACATGGCCATAGGGAGCCCCGACACCGGTTGCAGCGCGTGCCCAGGTCACCCCGTCGGCCGAGCTCCATGCGCTCCAGCCGCGATCACCCGACATGTTGCAACGTGCGCCGGGCCGTCCAAACGCATACAGCAAACCGCGGAACTCGACGACCTTCGTCAGCCGGATATCGCGGATGTCGATTGGTCGATTGGTCCAGTGAAGTCCGTCCGGAGAAGTCCAGGCGCGGGCGTCGATATCGCCCTCGCAGGCGGGATTGAAGTCCGGGAACTCCGGCTGGGATGCCCCGACGGCGACAAAGCCAGGGCCTCCGGCGGCGATCGAGGCGATCCAATCGCCATTCGTGGGGAAGTCCTTGACAGGCTCGAAGGGCCAGTCCGCTGCCTGTGGGGACGGCGACACGGTTGATGGGGATGGGGTCCGAGGCGGCTGCCCTGTCGGAGTCTGCGTGGGAGGCGGGCTCGCGCTGCTGATCGGCGCGTGGAGAATGGGAGTGGCTGAGGCGCCATTAGTTAGCGGCGCGGAACCCGGGGAGGGCGGAACTGTCTGGGGTGGTCTCGCCTGCGTGCAGCTGACCAGCATGCCGGCGACGAGAACCAACCGGATGCGCGCAGCCATCGCCACGTTTGGGCGGGTCATGAAAGTTGGATCCTTCTGAGTACGTCGCGGGCCGGGATCGGCTCGGCTTTAAGACGACTGGCTCGCGCTCATAGATTCGCGATTATCATCGTCGGCGTCCCCTAGCCGCCGATCGGCGCTTCCTGTCCTTGCTCGGCCGCCCTCGTCGGGTCGACTTCTGTATGCGGTTCTGTATCCGGTTCGGTACCGGGCGCGGGCGTTTCCCATGTCGTGCGCATCGGCATTTCCTTCAGGAAGAGCACAGCGATTGCGGCGAGGATCGCCCCGCCGATGCCGATCCAGACCATCGAGCCAACCGCCAGCGAGAAGGCCTCGTGAATGCCGGTCACGATGCTCTCGATGTAGGGCTCGACGAAGGCCTTGAACTCGTCCGGCACGCTGGCCAGGATCCGAGCCCCAAGGTCGCCGGTTCCGGTGATGTCCAATTGGGCGCCCGCGCCCTGCTGCTGGAACTGGTCAACGAACTGCTGGGGCACGCCCGCTACGACGAGCTGCCTCGGGATTTCCTCCGTCAGGCGGCTGGCGAAAATCGTGCCTGCAATGGTGAGCCCGACTGTTCCACCGATCTGCTGAAAGAAGCCGAGGTTGGCCGACGCCACCCCGATATCGCGCGGCAAGACCGCGTTCTGCACGATCAGCGCGAAGACAGCGAACGTCGGGCCGACGCCGAGTCCGATCACCACCATCCACAGCCAGAGCGGCAATGGCTCGGTGTTCGCGTGCAGGTTGGTCATCAGCAAAAGTCCAACCGCGAGCAACACCAGCGAGCCAAAGATCAGCGCTTTGTATTTACCGGTTCGCGCAACGATCTGGCCGGACATGGTCGCGCTCACGATCAACGCTCCGACCAGCGGCAGGATGTTGTAGCCGGCCTCCGTTGCGGTCGAGCCGGCGACCACCTGGTACCAGCGCGGCAGAAAGATGATCGCGCTGAAAAAACCGAATGCGGCCAGGAACGTCGCGATCACCGAGATCGTAAATGTGCGAATCCTGAATAGGGTGAGGGGCACGATCGGCTCGGGGAAGCGCGATTCCCACCACAGGAAGACGGCCAGGAACACGAGCCCGACAAGGATCATTCCGCCCACCCACGGGTCAACCCAGTCGGCTGCCGATTTGTTGCTCAGCCCGATCAGGATCGGCGCGATGGCCGCGGTGAATAGAGCAGCGCCCACATAGTCGATGTAGCGCGCAGCGTCTGGTCGCTTGATCGCTGGCATGAGCCGATAGATCACGAACAGCGAGATCAGGCCGATTGGCACGTTGACGAAGAAGATCCAATGCCAGCCGAAGTTGTCGGTGATGATGCCTCCGATCGCCGGTCCAACGAGGGACGACAGCCCGAAGGCGGCACCAAAGAAGCCGAGATACTTGCCTCTCTCTTTCGGGTTGTAGAGGTCGGCGACGACCGCGATGGCGACCGGGAAGACCGCGCCACCGCCGAGGCCCTGGATGCCGCGGAACAGCACGAACTGCCACATTTCCTGGCTCAGGCCGCACAGGACCGAGCCGACCAGGAAGAGGCTCACGCCGAAGATGAAGATCGGCCGCCGTCCGAACAGGTCCGACAGCTTGCCGTAGATCGGCCCGCTGATGGTCGACGTCAGCAGGTAGATCGTGATGCTCCACGTGTAGAGCTCGTTCCCGCCGAGTTCGGTGATGATCACCGGCAGCGCCACGCCGACGACCGTCTGGTCGAGGGCGAACAGGAACAGCGCCAGCAGGGTGGCGAAGAGAATTTCGAGCTTGGCGCGCGGGCTCAGGCTCCAGCCGGGCGAATCGGAATAGTCGGCAGCGGTCATGGAATCCCTCAACGATCCCCCGTTCCTCTCTTATTGGCGCGACTGTATCGGGAATGGCGAAAGTCGCCCGGGGCCGCGCTGGTACGATCGGCCACGTGAACTACGAGCTCTACATGGGTGCGGCCCTGGCTGAGGCGAGGGCTGCGATGAAGGCTGGTGATGAGGCCGATGGCGCCGTCGCGGTGCTCGACGAAGCGATGGTCGCGCGGGGCCGAAACAAGGTCGAGTCAACCGGCGATCCAACTGCCCACGCGGTGATGGTGGTATTGCGTGAGGCGGCGCGGAGGCTGGGTCGGTCGAAGCTCTCGGGGATGATCATCTTCGCGGCGAACGAGCCGTGCACCATGTGCGTCGGCGCGCTCCTCGAGAGCGACGTCGATGGGCTGGTCTTCGCCCTGCCGGACCCGGCCAAGGGTGCCGCCGGCTCCGCGAATGGCTCGGCATCTGAGGCGTTGCGCCGGCGGGTCCGCGTCGTGTCCGGGATCATGCAGGCCGAAGCCGCGGAACTCTCCGCACCGGTGGCAGCTCGCCAGAGTTAGGCGCTCGACGTGACCAGGCTTGGCGCACTCGTCTTAGCCGTCGCGACGCTCATCGCGGGCTGCTCGACCGCCCCTACACCTTCGGGAAACTTGCCGGGCGCTTCCCCGCCTGGGCCTGATACGTCCGCCCCGGGTCGCCTCGTGCATGTGGACGACGTCAAGCTCAGCAATGACGGTATGACTCTCACCCTTCCGTTCGTCGGCGCACCTGAGTACGAACCGACGAACCCGTGCGCGATGGAGTACGCGGCATCGGCAGACCTCAACGGAGAGGTTCTTGAGATCGCTGTCACCGAGCGACCATCGCGCTTCGCATTGCCCCCGCCAGCATTGCCCCCGCCAGCAATGTTCGCGTGCAACTCCATCGGTTTCTTAAGAGAGCTCAGCATCGAGGTCGAGGCGCCGTTCGCCGGGTCGACTGTCCGGGATCGATCCGGGTACACGTTCTTCGTCGCCCCGCCCGACGGGTTGGTATCCCTTGCTGGTCTGCCGGATGGCTGGACGCTTGTCCTGGAAGAGGATCTGCCGGAGAGCCCCACTGGTCGCTGGCAGCGATCGCACTCCAACCTCGACCAATTGCCCAGGCAGTCAAGTCCCGGCCGCATCGACCTGATTCAAGCCTTCGGTGGGCCGGTGAACGTTTCCGGTGGAGAGGAGCTCACACCGGTTGACGTAAATACGCGCGGTGCCCAACTGTGGAGATGGGCACCAACGGGCGAACTGGTGCTCGTGTGGCAGCTGGAAGGAACAGGACTTGCGCTGGTGGCCAACGAAGCGGACTTAAGCGTTGACGAACTAGTGGAGCTAGCCGAGTCGGCCGAACTCCCAAACTGACCAGCGGGGCTGTCGCTCGCGGTATCCTCGTAACGGAATCGCGGAGAGGTGTCCGAGTGGTTGAAGGTGCCGCTCTCGAAAAGCGGTGTGCGAAAGCACCGTGGGTTCGAATCCCACCCTCTCCGCCACTGACACTCCAAACACCGCTCCGGAGAGGTCGCCTA
>CAYZEJ010000179.1:0-4718 GCA_964477545.1 uncultured Anaerolineaceae bacterium
TCACGCCGATCTTCTTGTGGTCGGTGGTGGTCAGCCACTCGTACAGCCACGCCCGTCGACCTTGGTACGTCGCGGCGCGTGGAGTGAGTGCGGTGGTTGCCATGCTGTTCCCTACTGTGCCTTGAGCGTGCCAACCATGTTGGTATGGATGCTGCAATAGAACTGGTAGTCGCCGGGCTTCAACGGCGGCGGCTGATATGTCGCCGAGCCACCGCCCGGCGCGTCGGGATCACCCTGCCAGTCGGACCCATCGGGGTTCGCCCCGCGGATCGCAAAGTCGTGCGGCACCCCTGCGTCTGTGTTGGTCAGGTTGACCACCCAGGGCTTGTTCGCTGGGGCGGTCAGTGCGGACGGGCTGAATCCCGCCAAGATGCCCACCGCGGTCACTTGGACCGTGGCCGCCCCAGGCGGGGCGCTGGGCCCGGCGGTGGGGATGGCCTGCTGCTGCTCGGCCACCCAGGCGTCGAAGTCGGCCCGCGTCATCGCCTCGACGCTGAACTTCATGTCGGCGTGGGAGAGCCCGCAGAACTCGGCGCACTGACCGGTGTAAGTGCCCACGTCGTTGACGACGACGTCGAACTCGTTCACGCGGCCCGGCACGACGTCCTTCTTGTACAGGAATTGGGGTACGTAGAAGGAGTGGATCACATCGGTCGCCATGAGCCGGATGCGAATCTGCTCGTCAACCGGAAGCGCCATGACCGGGCCATCACGGCCAGTGCCGGTGAAGCTCAACCCCTGATCGGGGTACTTGAACGTCCACTGCCACTGGAATCCGGTCACCTCGATGACGACCGAGGGGCTGGTCGAGCTTGCCTTCGCCTCCTGCTCGTTGAGCGTGATCAGCGCTGCGATGAACAGCAGCGTCACCGTTATGGCGGGAACGATCGTCCATAGGATCTCGAGCGGATTGCTGCCGTGGGTTTGCTTGGGCAGCTCGGTATCAGTCGGCCGGCGCCGATAGCGGATCGTTATCCAGATCAGCAGGCCTTCGACCAGCACGAACACGATCACTGCGATCGCGAAGGTGAGGTTGTAGAGACCCGAAGTGGCCTGGCCTGACTCCGTCACGGGGGTGACTGGAAAGAAGCCCGGCGGCTCGTCGCCCGTACCGGTGCCGCCCGACTGTGTGGCGCATCCTGCCAGGACCGCGGCCACGCCAAGCAGTGCGACGACGGCGGACGCGATGGTCATGCTCGTCCGTTTTCGAATGCCGACCAGAGGCACGCAAACTCCTGGGTGGGGCCGCGGAAAGTCTTGTGGGGTGCGGGTCTGACTCGCGTCCACATAATAGGACGTGATCAGGCTGATGGGGCTGGCCGCGCTCGCCCTATTTCTCTCGCCCAGTGCTGTGCTGGCTCATGGCGTGGCGCCAACGCCCGGTTCGCTGCTCGACGTCCTGCTGGCGTGGTCGATCGAGGCGCACGTGGCGCTGCCGCTTGCGGTGGCCGCGCTGGCGTACCGCTGGGCCGTCCGGCGCGTGAATGCCGTTCACCCCGCGAATCCGGTGCCGCGTTTTCGGGCCTGGTGCTGGTACCTCGGGCTGGCGGTGCTGTTCGTGGCGTTGGCCTCACCGATCGCCACGTACGACACGACGCTCTTCTCCGTGCACATGATCCAGCACCTGCTCTTGACGATGGTCGCCGCTCCGCTCCTGGCGCTTGGCGCACCGATAACGCTATTGCTGCGGCTGTCGTCGGCAGAGACGCGGCAACGAGTCATCCTGCCAGTGCTGCATTCGCGGGTGATGCGCGTGGCGTCGTTTCCCGTCATCGCGTGGGTGCTGTTCGCAGGCGTGATGTGGGCGAGTCATTTCTCTGGGTTGTACGACGCTTCCCTCGACAGCGATCCGGTGCACGTTCTCGAGCACGCGCTGTACCTGGGCGTCGCGCTCCTCTTCTGGTGGCCTGTTGTGGGGGCCGACCCTTCTCCATGGCGCCTGCCGCATCCGGCCCGCGTCGCCTACCTGTTCCTGGGCATGCCGCAGTCGTCGTTTCTCGGCCTTGCGATCTTCTCGGCGCCCGAGGTGCTCTACCCGCACTACGCAACGTTGCAGCGATCGTGGGGTATTTCGCCTTTGGCCGATCAGCAACTGGCGGGCGGACTCATGTGGGTCGGGGGCGACCTGTTTTTCCTGATAGCGATGATCGTGGCCGTGTGGGTCTGGCTCCGAGCAGAAGAGGCCGAAGGCCGCCGCGCCGACGCCCGCCTGGACCGCGAGGAGGCGCTAGCTGATCGCAAGGCGGCCCGCACCGCCGCTGCCCCCGCGCCGCAATCCGCTTCGCCGCTCCCAGACGAAACCTATGCAGCCGGTGACTGAACAGACGGTTGGGACTGATCGAAACGCCACAATTGCGCGCTTTCGAGCGCGTCCGGCGCGTTTCCATGCAGCCAGTGACTGAAATAGCCCCTAAGCCCCGCCGAATGATCCGCGGCTGAGCCTTCAATGGAGTTTTCAGTCACGGGCCGACTAAGTCGCCGATAAGCCGTCGATAAGTGCCTGTCGCGATGCTCGCTGCATGGCGACGCGTGAGACCCGCCTCCAGTGCGGCCGACGGCGCGGTAGGGCAACCGTGCGTCTACTCACGGCCGAGCTGATCGAGGCACGCCGCATCTGCTCGGTCAGCCAGGATGCACTCGCTCGGGAACTTGGCCGCTCCCAGTCGGACGTATCCAGGCTGGAGCGTCTGGTCGATATCGACCGCGTGTCGTACGTGGAGATGTCCGAAATAGCCGCCCTCCTGGGGCTTGAGCTCGGCGCCGGCCTCCATCCGGTGGGCGAGCCGATACGCGACAAAGGCCACCAGGCGTTGATCGCGCGGTTTCGGGCCTTGCTGTCGCTCGCCTTCAGGGTGCTTGCCGAGGTTCCCCTGCCGACGCCGGGTGACCGGCGGTCGTGGGATCTGCTCCTCAGGCTGCCGGAGCAGTTGATCGGAGTCGAGGCCGAGACACGCATGAGGGACATGCAACGGCTGGTGCGCCACGTTCACCAGCGCGAACGCGACGGTGGGGTCGACTCGATCATCCTGCTGCTCGCCGCGACACGCACCAACCGCGAGCTCGTCGATGAGCTGCGGGTCGCACTCGGGCCCAGCTACGCAACACCGCCTCGAGCGCTCCTGCACGCGCTCCGCAAGGGCGAGCCGCTACCCGGGTGCGGCGTAATCCTTCTGTAGCTCGCGGAGGCGAGCGAGGCTGTCTGGGTCGGGCGACTCGCCGGGTCCACCGGCTGCCAGCAGGCTCGCCGCCGCCTCGAAGTGCCCCGACGCTTCATCTGGCCGCCCGAGTGCGATCATGCACTCGCCGATCTCCTCCTCGACGAACGAGTCGGTCAGTTCGGCGGCGGCCATCCACTGGACCAGGTCGAGCAGTTTTGCTAGTGCCTGATCCGTGCGACCGAGTGCGCGCAGGGTTCGCCCGACCGACCACCTGGCCACCCCGATCTCGCGCGCCTTGCCCATTCGCTGTCGCTCGCCGACGGCCTCTTCGAACACGACGAGCGCCTTCTCGTGCTCCCCGAGATCGAAGTACGACCAGCCAAGGTTGTTGAGCACGCTCGCACGCCAATCTCGGGCGCGTGGGTCGGACGCAGCGCTGGCCAGCGAGAGCGCCTGCTGATGCAGCGACCGCTGTTCTTCGGGGCCGGCCACGATCGTGACCATATGCAGTGCGTCGATCGCCAGGTGCTCGAAACCGGCCTCGCTCGCGGCGTCGAAAGCGGCTTCGAACAGCGGCCGCGCGTCAGCTGGCGAACCGCTCGAATTCAGGACACGCCCGCGCTCGAGCTTCTCGCGCGCAGAGAGTTCGAGCTCGTCCGCATTTTCCAGATCGTCGAGGATCGCCACTGCCTCCTCGTATCGGCCCTGAAGGCCCAGGGCTCGCGCGACCTGCGTGAACAGGACGTCGACCGCCAGCTCGCTCTTCCCCTCGGCAGCCGCGGCCACTCGAAACCTCTCTTCGCTGGCGGCGGGATCCGTGAAGTCCCACACCTCATCGATCAGCCGCTGGTTCTCGATGGCTGCCGGGACGCGGACAGCCGCCTCGCGGGCAGCCGCGCCGGGTGGGTTCAGTTCGAAAACGGGTCGCGCAGTAGCCGCGCGCCGCCCATCGTCAACAACGCGTCGCGCACGGCCCCGACGGACGAAACGTCGACCGCTTCCATCTCGAGCAGGGCCTCTACAGCTGCTTCCAACTCGCGCCGGCGCTGGTTACGGACACCGGCAAACCTGATCCGGCCATCACGCCAGACCACGGCGCCTCGGCCGCAGTAGGCCACGACGAGCGAGCTCAACGGCCGCGATCAGAGTGAGATGAAGAGGAAGACGTCGAGGATGATCAGCGCGAAGAGCGCGGTCAGGTACGTGATCGAGTAGCGGTACAGCCGAACCGCTCGCGCATCCGTACCCTCGCGCCACATCAAGAGGGCCTGGAGCAGGAACAGCGCGCCCAGCACGAGTGACCCGGCGAGGAAGACCAGCCCCATCCGCGCGACCGCGAAGAACACCAGGCTCAGGCACACCATCAGGACCGTGTAAACCGCGATGTGCCGGGTTGTCTCGGGCACGCCGTGGGTCACCGGCAGCATGGGCACGCCCGCTGCCGCGTAGTCACGCCGCAGCCGAAGAGACAGAGCCCAGAAATGTGGTGGCGTCCAGTAGAAGACGATCGCGAACAGGAGTAACGAGGGTAGGCCGATGTCACCAGTCACTGCGCTCCAG
>CAYZEJ010000180.1:0-4696 GCA_964477545.1 uncultured Anaerolineaceae bacterium
AAAGCCACGATCGAGGTCACGGTGACGGCCGCTATGTGGCCGGTGCTGCCGAGTGCGACGCCGGCAAAAAGAACGCCGACCGTGCGACGCCGCAGCGCGTCGAGATGCGAACCGGTCAGTGTGTCATTCGAGCCCATCCTTGGTGGTCTTACCTGAACACGCTATGTGGGACGGCGGCGGTTGACCACTGGATAGGCAGCGCCGATGAGAACGACGCCAAGTGCGACGGTACCGGCGATCTCGATTGGTTCCCATTTCGAGGCCGTCTCCGACTTGAGTCCCACACCCCCGAACTCGTAACCCGCACCAGCGAGCCATGCTTCTGGGTCCTCCTCTCCGTCGGGAGCCAACGCGTACGCTTCTTCGTCGTCGAGATGCGTCCCGTCAGGAGCCGTCCAAAACGTCTGGTAGGTCATCACTACTTGGTCGGCGTCGTAGTCCGCGCGGGTGAGCATGTCGTGCGGCTGCGCACGAAGCCACATGTCGCGTGCGCCCATGGCGCCGAAAACTACAAGCACCAGGGATGCCACGGCGGTAAGGATCACTGCCGGCAAGGATCGGCCAACGATGGCACCAAGTAGCAGGCCGACGCCGAAGGCGACGAGCGTTCTCGCGACAACCAGCGGCCCGTGGAACCCCGGAAGGCCGAAGGTCGGGCTGGAAAACCCGCTAGAGCGAGTTTCGTGGAAAACCGACGCCGCAACGGCGGCAAACGTGACGGCCGCGCCAACCAGGACCAGAGTTGGCCAGATCTGGCGCGTCAGCCACCTGCCACGCGACGGGCTGAGAGCCCAGGCGGTCTGTGCGGTGCGGTTCTCCAACTCGCGGGCGACCAGCGGCGTCCCCGTCAGCGTCCCCACGACGAAGGGCAGCACGACCATCGCCGGGTCGAACCAGGTCGTGTTCGAATAGAGAAATGTGGCGTAGGCCTGAACGGGTTCGACGCATGCGTCAGGCGATCCTTGCGAGCCCATCCAGGCGTCGAAACAACCTGCCGGCACCGCGAAACTCAGCAGCTGCGCGTTCAGCCACAACCCCGCAGCGCCGACCATCAGGGCGGCGAGGACGACAGATACCAGCTCGAATCTGTGCTGTTTCAGCGTCAGCTTTGCCGACGAGAGCATCAATTTCGACCGCCGGGACGCTGACTCGCCAGGTAGCCGAGGACGATCTCCTCGAGCGTTGCCACCGGCAGTCCGGGATCCTTGCTCTCTACCAGGGCGAGCGGCTCACCCTCGGGACCCACAAAGCGACCAACGGCACCGTCACTGGCGTCGTGCGCCTTCAGGGTGCGGTGCCGGCTGCGAGCCTCGGCAACCGAGGTATGCAGAAGGAGTCGACCCTTGGAAAGGACGACCAGCCAATCGCACGCCTGCTGGACGTCCGTCACGATGTGGGACGAGAGTAGCGCGGTTCGATCGCTGGACCGAACGTGGTTGACCAGGACAGCGAGGAATTCCCTACGCGCTAGTGGATCCAGGCTGGCCAGGGGCTCGTCAAGGAGCAGAACGGGGGCACGGGTTCCCAGCGCAAGGGCCAGGGCGACCTGGGCCTGCTCGCCGCCCGAAAGCTCGCCGACCCGTCGGTTCTCGGTGATGCCTGCTTCCGCCACACGTTCCTGCGCAAAGGAACGGTCGAATCGAGGGCGGTAGCTCAATGCCAGCGCGAAATGGTCGGCGACGGATAGGTTGCGGTACAGGGCGCTGCCCTGCGGCACGTAGCCAAGTTTCCCGACAGCACGGGTTCGGTCGCGCACGACATCCAGCCCGTCGACGAAGAGGCGACCTTCGTCGGGACGCTCGAAACCCATCCACGAGCGAATCAGGGTTGACTTCCCGGCGCCATTCGGCCCCACGAGCGCGGTGATGGAGCCGCGCGGGATCTCAATGTCCAAGTCCCGGACGGCCCATGGGCGGCGGCGTTTGTATCGGCGGCCGTATCCCAGGGCACTGAGTGGAACCGTGCTCATTTCTCGCTCCGCGGGACTCGCGTCTCACAACCGCCGGGTTAGAGTTTGCTATGGCGTCGGGCGCTGAGTCTGAAGCATACGTGCCTGTCGTGTAGCGGAGGCCACGACGCTGGCGAAGTCGAGCAGGGCAGGGGCCAGAGCCGCGGCAAGGATGGCCGGACGATGGACCGCGTCGGGCAAGCTCTATGCGCGCCTCGCCAGCGATGCGAGCCACGCGTCGCGGTCGAGCGGGCTCGGACTCGAACGTGGCCTCTTCGGCGGGTTATCACCGATCGGCTGGTAGCCACCGGGGCGCGTCTCGAGGACGCCCTCCCCCATCGACAGGCCAGGCAGCTGGTGTTGCAGGGCACGCACGCGCCCGACCGGCAGCACCGCATCGACTCTCGACAGGCCGTTCGCGGAGAACTGGCCGCGCACGCGCCCTCCGAGCCGGCTGAGCGTCGCAAGAACCGCCTGCGCAGTCGACGTCGGCATCTCCAGCGCGAGGTCTGCCAGCGGCTCGCACACCCACGTGCCGGCGCGCTCCAACGCTGTCGTCAGCACGAGGTGCGTCAAGCGTCGGAAGTCGGCCGCGCTTGTGGCCGGCGAGGCGTAGCCGCAATCGGTCATCGTGACCCGGCAGTCGGTCACCTGCCAGCCCGCCTGGCCTTCGGTCAAGGCCTCGTGGACGTACGCCTCCATCTGGGTTGCGAACGTCTCCAGCGTCTTGAACAGGTAGAGCGGGACGAGGCGGGGCTCGACGTCGTGGCGGAACTTGATGCCGGAGCCGAAGGGCGCTGGCTCGATTCGGAGGGCGAGCGTCGCCAGGAACGGGTTCGTGCTCAGCGGCGAGCTGCGGCCGGTGATGTTGGTGTGCGTCTTGGCGCGGATGATCTCCTCGGCTTCACCGACCCGCGCCGGACGCTCGATGCACACAGTGGTCGTCTCGCGGAAGTCGGCAGCGAGGCCGTAGTCGCGCTCTAGCGTCTGCTGCACGACCTCCTTCTGGACCTCGCCGTAGAGCGAGACCGAGATCTCGTGCCGGTGGTCATCCTGACGGACGTCAATTAGCGGGTCCTGCTCGGCGAGCTGATTGAGCGCGGCCCGGAGCGACCCCGACTCCTCCGGTCGAAGCGCATACACAACCGCTTCGAGTTGCGGCCGCGGGAAGCGTGTGGTCTCCGTTTCGCCCGGCGGCGGCTCGCCGATTGAATCGCCGACTCGCACCGCGCCCAGGCCCCGGATCGTCGCCATCTCACCCGCGACGAGGACGTCGCGTCGCGGTGCCCCGGCCGGCGCGAAGAGCTTTATCGCTGTGGGCTTGGCTTCGTCCCCTCCCCCGACGCGCACGCGTTGGCGCGCTCGGAGGGTCCCCGCGAACAGGCGGACGTACGCAACGCGCTCACCCGACGCGGTGCGCTCGATCTTGAAGACGCGGCCAGACACGCTGGCGTTCGGATCACCGCTCGCACCCGAGAGCAACTCGTCGATCCCGTTGAGCAGCACGTCGATTCCCGCCCCGCGGCCGGCGGAGCCGAAGAACACCGGATGAGCGACGCCACTGCGTGTCTGGACGCCCAGCTCCTGGCGCAGTCGTGCACCGGAGAGCGCCCCTTCGTCCCCGACGTACGCGTCGAGGATCTGTTCGTCGTGCTCGGCGAGAATTTCCGTCAGCTTCGTACGCTGCGCGGCGTCCTCCGCAGTGAACGGTACGAACGTCGCCTCACGACGCCCCGCGTCCCGCACGGTGCCCATTGGGACGGCCGCGGGTGAGAGCCGGCGCGCCATCGCCTCGACGACCCGCTCTGGGTCGGCACCAGCCCGGTCGATCTTGTTGACGAAGATCAGCGTGGGGACGTGCAGACGCTGGAGGGCCCGAAAGAGCAGCGGCGTCTGCGGCTGAACGCCTTCCACCGCCGAAACGACGAGGACGGCGCCGTCAAGGACGCCGAGGACACGCTCGACCTCGGCGATGAAGTCGGGGTGGCCGGGCGTGTCGACAAGGTTGACCGCCAGGTCGCCCACCTGAAACGAGGCGACGGCGGACCGGATGGTGATGCCGCGCTCGCGTTCGAGCTCGAGGGAGTCGGTTTGGGTGGTGCCAGCGTCGACGCTGCCGACGTGATCGATGGCGCCGGCGGTGAAGAGAAGTCGCTCGGTGAGAGTGGTCTTACCGGCGTCGACGTGGGCGAGGATTCCGAGATTGAGTGTGCGCATGGAGCCTCATGTCGTGCGAGGAGGTGGTCACCTTCTGGCTGGACATGAGTGCTCCCATTTCGCTCCCTTCTCGTGTCGTGGCGCGGCTGCGCACGAGAAGCGTCGCATGCCGCGTCAAGTCGGGAGAGGTCCTTGATCAGCAGATTACTGCTGATATCGCTCGACGACCTCCGGCGGGCGGACCTGCGCTTCGTCGGGATCGATCCCTGCCGAGCGCTTGGCCTGCCGCTGGTGCAGCAGGTCGTAGGCCTGGTCGAGCTGGACCTTGATGGTTTCGAGACGTTCCCTCTCGTCGGTATTTAGGCCTCCGCCGGAACCAGCTCGCTTCCAGAGCTCCTCCTCCTGGTTGGATAGATCGTTGATCCGATCAAAGATCGTCTGGTCCGTCATCGAGCTGCCTCCTCGGGCTTGGCACGCCATCGTAGGACCGTGTGCATCAAGCAAGGGCTGACCCTACGCTCAGGCTGGGACAACGCGGCCGTCGCGCAGCTCGATCACCTGGTCGGCCAGGTCGATCAGGCTGGGATCATG
>CAYZEJ010000181.1:0-4682 GCA_964477545.1 uncultured Anaerolineaceae bacterium
TTGTGCTCGAGCAGGCGCTGCCCGAGCCTGCCGCCGCGCCCGATCTGCTCGAGCGGCTCCTGATCGCTCGCCTGACGGCCTCGCCGCCACCCACGGCCGTCACGCGGCTGGCGCTCGAGTTGCGCGGCGAACAGGTCGTTGCCGGCCAACAGCTCGGGCTGTTCGCGCCTCAGCTCGCGCGCGCCGCGCGGCTCGACTGGCAACTGACCGGCCTGGCGCTGCGCTTCGGCGCCGATCGGCTCCTCCGCGCGCGCATCGTCGATCCGGAGGCGACCGTGCCCGAGCAGCGCGTCGTCTGGTCAGCCGCGACCGCCGAGCCGATGAGCAGATGACCCGCCTCCTTGGCCACCACCCACTGATCAACGTTGAGCTCGATGGTGACGGCCAGCCGTGCGCGCTCCGCTGGGACGGGGGCGCCGAGGCGGTCGAGGTGTGCAACCAGTGGCGGATCGAGGAGGCGTGGTGGCGTCGGCCGGTCAGCCGCGATTACTACAAGCTGGCTGGCCAGGAGACGCTTGCCCTGGTCTATCGCGACCGAGTCGACGGCACGTGGCACCTGGAGCGTGTCTACGACTAGCAAGGAGGACGCGAGCACCCGCATCGCGGGAGCTCGCGGAGGACGCGCAGCAGGGCACGGAGTGCCACTGCGGAGGCCAAAGCAGTTGCCGCGCCTCAATGGACCCCTGTTACGCTCCGCGCGTGAAGGCCATCCCCGGCATCCTGGCCACCTTGGCTTTGGTCGGCGCGTGCACCAGCATCCCAGGGTCGACGGCGACACCCGAGCCGGTCGCCAGCCCGTCGGTCGCCGCGACCACTTCGTCCACCACGACGCCGACCTCTCCGAGCACGACGGCGACGCCCGTGCCGGCTCCGTCCGGCACCCCGACCCAGCCAGGCGCGTCGCCGACCAGCGGCGACTTCGGCGCCAACACCCTTCTCTTCAGCGACGACTTCAGCGACACGTCAGGCGGCTGGGCCACACCTTCGTACAACGAGGGCACCAACATCACTTACGACCCAGACGAGACGCTCAAGCTCGACCTGCACACCTCCAGCGCCGCCTATTCGGCGAGCGGCGCCATCGACGATCAGACCTGGGACGTCGTGCGCGTTGAGGGCACTCTCCTGCCCGAGGCGGGCGACACCGAGGGCTATTTCGGCCTCCTGTGCGGCGCCGCCGCCGACGATCTCGTTGGCGCTGTGATCAGCAACACGGACCGGCAAAATGTCTTCCTTCGTCAGACTGGCCTGAATACCCAGGTGCTCGACCTGCGGCCGGTCACGCTACCTGTGACATCGGGCAGTCCGGTGGAAATCAGACTGGAATGCGCCGGGACTGCGACTGGTTCTCTGCGCATGCAACTCTCGGTTGGCACCACCGTCGTTGCCGCCTACCAGGACGTCGACGGCCTGGCCACCTTCGATCGTGTGGGTGTCTTCGCCGATGCAATCAGCGAAACCTTCGTCGTTCACCTTGACGATGTCGAAGCGTTTGGCGGCGTGGCCACAGACCTTCCGCCGGCGGCATCACTCCCGCCCCCGCCACCCGCCGCCACGCCAACTGCCGAGCCCGTCAGTTGGTTCTCGGGCGCCTCGGATCATCGCGGCCAGAACGGCCAGAATTTCGTCTACCACTGCCCGGCGGACGGCAGCGCCAGCTCCATCTACGGCACGGACAGGTACACCGACGACTCGTCGGTGTGCACGGCCGCGGTCCATGCCGGATTGATCACGTTCGCTGCCGGTGGCGACGTGACTATTGAGATCCAGCCCGACGCCGAAACCTATGTAGGAACCGAGCGCAACGGCGTGTCCAGCGGTAGTTGGAGCGGTTGGTTCGGGAGCTTCGTCTTCCCCACACCCTGAGGGCTGATGGCCACGCCGCCTCGCAGATAACGACTCGGCCCCGGGGGAGACCGGGGCCGAGTGGGGAGCAGGTCGTCTGCGGCCCGGAGAGGAGGAGCCAGGCCGCGCGACCACGGTTGTACGCATTGGACGCGGCCTGTCGCGGGCATGTGACGGCGAAGGACGCGATCAAAGATCTGAAATGAAGCTGCGAATTCGCCGAGTTAGGGAACCCCGAGCCGCCACGAGGGCGGCGGCGCTACCTGAGCGTCGGGATCCCGTCCGGCGGAATGGTCGCCACCACGATCGCGACCACCATGCCTGCCAGTACTACGAAAAGTACGGCGGCGGCGAGCATCTCGAGCCTGGTCGGTCGCATCGGGAGAAGGATACGTGCGGCGCGCCAGGGCGCCGGGCTTACGCGGCAGGGCGCCGCGCTTACGCGGCAAGGCGCCGCGCTATCGGCGGCTCAGGGCGTGGCCGCGGCCGCAATGGCGAGGACCCGCGGCAGCCCGAACATGATCAGGACGATGACGATACCCACCAGCACCAGCGCGCGGAGAAAGGGCACAGCGGCGCGGAA
The DNA here is from genome assembly GCA_964477545.1 of uncultured Anaerolineaceae bacterium. Lineage (GTDB taxonomy): Bacteria > Chloroflexota > Limnocylindria > Limnocylindrales > CSP1-4 > JALYGJ01. The sequence goes on from CAYZEJ010000181.1 coordinate 2,429, forward strand.
ACGGGTCATCGAGCGTGTGACGGGTAAGCCCGTCGAAGTGTGACGATCAATTTCGTCGGCGGGCAGGCTGCCAGTCGTCATTGGTCGCTCCTGTCGGTCGGGATTACGTGAGTGTGGCGCGGACGCGCCTGGTGGTCAGGTAGTTCCGGTTGGTGTTGGCGATGGACTGGGCGGCGAGCTCGACAGCGGGATCGGCGACGTGATCGGCGACGCAATCGCCGACGGGCTTGGCGACGGAGTGCCGTTGACCCTGTCCTGTAGGCGTTGAGGTGCGAACGGGTCGCCCCACGGCAGAACCTTGAGCGGATCGACTCGCTCCCGGACGAATTGCGGATAACCGAGGCGGCTCAGCCGAGGCAGTACCTCCTGCCACGGGCCATCCATCCGGATCAACCCGTAGTGCAGGTGACAGCCCGTCGCAAAGCCGGTGTCGCCCTCGAGGGCGATGACGTCCCCTGCCTTGACGGAGATACCCGGTTCGACGAGTGCCTTAGCCAGGTGCACGTAGACGCTCCGGTAGCCGTTTCCATCGTCGATGACCACAACGATCGGCTGGTCCTTAACCCGGCCCAGCCGCTCAAGTCGAGCGTAGATCGGATTAGGGTCACCCCAATAGCCGATGTACGGATCGAAGTTACGTCCGGCATACAGAACGGTGCCGTCGTGGGCGGCTCGGACCCTGTTGCCACAGTGCGTGGCGAGGTCGAGCCCGTCGTGGACCTCCTTGCCGTCGATGACGACGAAGCCGGCGAAGTCGCGCGGCGCGAACCTGCTGGTGATGATGGCGTGGCGCGCCGGCCAGACATAGCCGGTGAGCTCGTCCGGGTCGACGCTTGCTGCCCGGGTCTCCTTGGCCCCCAGCGGTCGCGGGGCGGTTGGTGACGGGGTGAGACCGGGCTCCGGCGTGGTTGTCGTGCCGGTCGGGGTCGGATCGGGCGGAGCCGTGTCGGCGGGAGCTCCGCTTGGGCTTGCGTCGGCGGTCGGGGTAGGTGCGCCGGCAGCCGATGGGTCTGCCGGTGGCCTGTAGCTCCAGACCAGGAAGACGGCCCCAGCAAGGGCGGCCAGCACGAACGCGGACAGGACGAGGTAGAGCGGACGGAACGCTGGCATCGTGGCTATGAAAGCACGGTCGCCGGTTGGCCGTCGTAATCTGGTTTATTAGAACATCTGTTCTATCATCGGTTGGTGCCCAGCGGTTTCGCCGAGCTTCACTCCCACTCCAATTTCTCGTTCCTTGACGGGGCCTCGTCCGTGGACGACCTCGCCGAGCGAGCAGCCGGACTGGGCCTCAGTGCGCTGGCGCTGACCGACCACCAGGGCCTTTATGGCGCCGTCCGATTTGCCACCGCCGCCCAGGACGTGGGCCTACGTCCGATCGTCGGCATGGAGATCGAGCTCCTCGATTCGATCGCGCCCGACCCGCATGGCCTGATCGTCCCGCGTCGCAGGCGGAAGCGGGGGAGTCGGGCGGAATCGGACCTGTCGGCCGAGGCGGGTTCGTCGGGCGTCTTGCCTTTGGAGCCGACTGACGGGCGGGCTGTCCGGCCGACCATCGAGCGACTGCGCCCACCGGGCCATCGTGAGCCACGGCGCGAGGATTTGCGTGGCGTCCGATCGCGCGAGCTGGGCCCGCACCTGGTCCTGATCGCGCGCGACATGACTGGTTATCGCAGCCTGTGCCGGCTGGCCAGCAACGCCCACCTGGCCGGAACCAAGGGCGCGCCGCGTTTCACGCACAAGCTGCTCGCCCAGGACACAGAAGGGCTGGTCGCCTTGTCGGGCTGTCGCCACGGCGAGGTGGCGCGCAGGTTGCTGGCCGGAGATCGGGAGGGTGCGGCAGATGCGGCACGCCAGCTCGCGGCAGTCTTTGGCGAGGGCTTCTATCTCGAGCTCCAGCACCACCTGCTGCCCGACGACGACTGGCTCGTCACGGAGACCGTCCGACTCGCGGCCGAGCTGGGCCTGCCACAGGTGGTGACCAACGACGCGCATTACGCGCACCCGGCCGATCGCGAGCTCCAGGACGTGCTCGTGTGCATCCGCCACGGCAAGCCGCTCGAGGAGAGCGCCCACCTCCGCCGGCCGAACGGCGAGTACTACCTGAAGGGCTCAGCCGAACTGGAGGCGCTGCCTCCGGCAAACGGGCTGCTGGGAGACGAGGTGGCGCGGGCGTGGGCAGAGGGGCTGTCGACCGCAGGTGAGCTTGCCGCGCGCTGCTCGGTCAACTTCGACTTCGAGCAGTACCGCTTCCCGG
>CAYZEJ010000182.1:0-4641 GCA_964477545.1 uncultured Anaerolineaceae bacterium
CCCAGGCTGCGCGGCTTCAAGAACCGTTTCAAGATCCACTACTCCGTCGTAAACGTCGGCGCCATCTCCGAGTACGCGGCCGCTGGCCGCTTCGGAGTCGACCTCGAGGTGGGCAGCGCCAAGCCGGCCAAGGGCAAGGCGGCCGACAACTCCCCCGCGACCGTGAATGCGGAGGTGCTCGCTTCGGCCGGGCTGATCGGCTCGACCGAGCGGCCCGTCAAGGTGCTCGGCCAAGGCGACGTGACCGAGAAGCTCTTCGTTGCCGCGGATGCGTTCAGCGCCTCGGCGCGCCGCAAGATCGAGGAGGCCGGCGGGTTCGTCCAGGTGCTCGCGCCCGAGGCGCCAGCCAAGGAAGAGCCCGTTTCCACGGCCGACCGGCGCGCCGCGCGCCGCAATCCTGCAGCCGAGCCCGAGGCGTCGACCGCTGAAGCGTCGGCCGAGCCCACAGCGATGGACCCCGAGCAGGCGACTTTGGATAAGGCTGAGGCTGAGCCCGATCCTAAATCCGATTCAACCGAAGCGACTGAGCCGGAAGCGAAGCCCGCACGCAAGCGATCCACGAAGAAAGACGGCGACAACTAGGTGAGCCCATTGGATCGCTCCTTGGGCCGCGAAATATCGGCCTCGCTAATATGCGCGGGCCTAGATCGCCATAACGCTGGTCTGGCCCCCTCGAATCGGGGCAGGTCGAGCGCGGCCAAGCACGGCTCGCGGCCCGGGATCGTCCCTAACGGCTCATTTACGACAGCTGTATCAACCTGGCCGATATCGGCTGCGCCAAGCCCGTCCGGCGTCGTCGGATTCGGGGACCGGAGGACATAGCCGGTGTTTGAGGCCCTGATCAATGCGTTCCGTGCGCCTGACATCCGTCGGCGCATCCTGTTCGTGCTGGGCATGCTCGTCGTCTATCGAGCCCTGGCAGTCGTGCCCGTCCCCGGTGTCGACGACGCCAGGCTGGCGGACCTGATCGAGTCACAGCAATTCCTGCAACTGCTCGATCTGTTCTCTGGCGGTGGCCTGGCCTCGTTCTCGATCGTGGCGATGGGAGTCAATCCGTACATCAACGCCTCGATCATCATGCAGCTCATGACGGGCGTAGTGCCCCGCCTCCAGGCGCTCAGTCGCGAAGGCGAGTACGGCCGCACCCGGATCAACCAGTACACGCGGTATCTGACCGTCCCGCTGGCGCTGCTCCAGGCTTACGGCTACCTGGCCATCCTTGCTTCCAGCCAAGCGCTGACTGGCGAATTCGACATCCTGAGCATCGCGACCGTGGGGCAGATGATCACCCTCGCCGCCGGGACTGTGCTGGCGATGTGGATCGGCGAGCTGATCACCGAGCGCGGGATCGGCAACGGCATCAGCTTCATCATCTTCGCCGGCATCGTCTCAGGCGTACCACAGGGCGTTGCGACATTCCTGAGCGCGCCGGACATCTCTCTGGGCGTCGCCTTCGTGATCCTCGCCGTCGTCGTCGTGGCCGTCATCGTGTACATCCAGGAAGGCCAGCGCCGGATCCCGATCCAGTACGCCAGCCGCGTGCGTGGGCGCCGCATGTATCAGGGCGGGGCGACGTTCCTGCCTTTGCGCGTAAACCAGGCGGGAGTGATCCCGATCATCTTTGCCGTCAGCATCCTGCTGTTCCCGACCCAGATCGCTTCCTATTTCGCATCGGCGCCTGGCGCGGACCCGGGCCAGATCACGATCGCCAACCAGATCGCCGACGGGATCGTTGCCTTCCTGAACCCGCAGGGGATCGCCTACATCGTGGGCTACTTCCTGCTGACGATGGGGTTCACCTACTTCTATACCGCGTTCACCTTCAAGCCCGATGAGACGGCCGACCAATTGCGCAAGAACGGCGGCTTCATACCGGGCATCAGACCCGGCGCCCCGACGCGCGACTACCTGGCCAAGGTCGTTTTCCGCCTGAGCCTCGCGGGCGCAATCTTCCTCGCCCTGATCGCCGTCTCGCCGATAGTTCTCTCATCATTCTTCCAGGGTGGCGTGGCCGGCGGCTTTGCGCTGGGCGGCACGGCGTTACTCATCGTCGTCTCCGTGGTGGTCGAGACGATGAAGCAGATCGAGGCGCAACTGATGATGCGCAACTACGAGGGCTTCATTCGTTGAGGGTCTACGTGATGGTCGGGGCGCCTGGCGCGGGCAAGGGCACGCAGGCGGCGCTCCTCGCAGAGCGATTGGGCATGCCCCATGTCGCATCTGGCGATCTCTTCCGCGATCACATCAGGCGCGGGACGGCGCTCGGCAAGAAGGTCAAGAGCTACATCGACCGCGGCGCGCTGGTGCCCGATGACATGACTGTCCAGATGATCTCTGACCGCCTTGCCAAGAAAGACGCCGCCGAAGGAGCGATCCTCGACGGGTTCCCGCGCACGCGACCTCAGGCCGAGGCTCTCGACAGGATGCTCGATCGCCTCGAAGGCCGCGTCGCCGCCGCGCTCTACCTCGACGTCGATCGAGAAGAGCTCATCCGGCGCCTATCGGGCCGCTGGCTGTGCTCGGCCTCGTCCGATCACGTCTACCACGCGACCGCTCGACCACCGAAGAAGCCCGGCAAATGCGATATCGACGGCGCCGCGCTCTACCAGCGCGAAGATGACAAGCCGGAAACCATCCGCGCCCGCCTGGAGCAGCAGCTCCCGCCGATGTTCGAGGTGATCGACTACTACACCGATCGCGGCGTGCTCAGCACGGTCGAGGGCGACCGGCCGATGGACGAGGTCACCGACGAGCTGATGCACGCAATCGCCCAGCCCACGCACGCAAGGTGATGAGCGCTCTCGTGGCCGAACGCCGCGTCACGCTGAAGAGCGCGGCCCAGGTCGAGAAGATGGCCGTTGCCGGACGGCTGGTTGCCGATGTCCTGGACCGCCTCGAGTCGGAGCTCCGGCCGGGCGTGACGACAGCAGCGCTCGACGCCATCGCCGAGGAGATGATCCGCTCGCAGGGCGGCACACCTTCGTTCATCGACGTTCCCGGGCGACTTACGCCGTACCGCCACTCGCTGTGCATCTCCATCGACACGGAGGTGGTACACGGCATCCCAGGCGCGCGGCAGATCCGCGAAGGCGAGATCGTGTCGGTCGACGCCGGTGCCATCGTCGACGGGTGGCACGGAGACGCCGCACGGACGTTCATCGTCGGCACTGTGCCCGCCCCGGTCGCCGAGCTCGTGGAGAACACGCGCCTGGCGATGTACGCGGGGATTGCCGCGGCCGTGCCTGGCAACCACCTCTCGGATATCTCGGCTGCGATCGAGGACATCGCGCGAGCCAACGGATACGGCATCGTTCGCGCGTTCGTCGGGCACGGCATCGGCAACGAGATGCACGAGGAGCCCCAGGTGCCCAACTACCGGACGGGCAGCCGCGGCCGGCGCCTTGAACCGGGGCTGTGCCTGGCGATCGAGCCGATGTTCACGCTCGGCTCGCACGAAGTACGCGTGCGGGACGACGGTTGGACGGTCGAGACGGTCGACGAAAAGCTGGCCGCGCACTGGGAGCACACGATCGCGATCACTGCCGATGGCCCGCGCATCCTGACAAGCAACGAGGCGCAGCCGAGCTAAGCCGCGTCCGCGCGCCGCAACCTACCCCATTTTGGGGATGGCGCCTGCCCCTATACTCGCTGCCTGAGTTGGGGGCTCTACGGGGAGGGTTTACGGTGAGCCGGAGCGGTGCACGGTCCAGTCTGCGGTCCAAGCTGCGAGTGGGTGCGGCCGGCGCCGCGCTCAGTCTTCTGATGATGGTTCCCGCCGCGCCAACTCTGGCGGCGGGCTGCACCGCGCCTCCGGGATACACAGGCTACGGCGCGCCGATAGTCGGTGGCCCCGGTAACGACACTCTGAACGGCACGGCCGGCAATGACCTGATCTGCGGAATGGGTGGAAACGACACCATCCACGGCCTGGACGGCGACGACATCATCTACGGCAACGGCGGCCGCGACCGCCTGTTCGGAGACGACGACAACGACCCAATCATCGACGGTGGGCCCGGCAATGACCTGATCAATGGCGGCGACGGCAACGACGGTAACGGTGGGCCGGGCGCCAACGCAGCCGGCAACACCGCCATCGGCGGCGACGGCGGCGCGGGCTCGACTGCCGCCGGCGGGGCGGGCGGTCCGGCGGATGCGGTCGGATCTGTGGTCGGCAGCACGGGACTGCGCGGAGGGCTCTTCGGAGGCGACGGCGACGACACGATCCTGGGCGGCGACGGCAACGATGGCAACGGCGGTGCAGGTGGTGAGGGCGAGGGCGCGATCGCTATCGGTGGCAGCGGGGGCGACGGCGGTGCTGGAAACGGCGGCCCCGGTGGAGCCGCCTCGGCAGGCAACGTAACCGGTGGCACTGGTGGCTCAGGCGGCCTGTATGGCGAGGACGGCAACGACATCGTCGACGGCGGAGCTGGAAATGACGGCAACGGCGGGGCCGGTGGCGAAGCGATCGGCGCGGCGGCGATCGGCGGTGACGGCGGTGCCGGCGGTACTGCTGGTTCGGGCGGAGCAGGCGGTTTCGCCTTGGCAGGAGACGCGCGCGGCGGCAACGGTGGCGCGGGGGGCCTGTTCGGCGGCCGCGGCAACGACACGATCCGTGGCAGGTTGGGCGATGACGGCGTT
>CAYZEJ010000183.1:0-4578 GCA_964477545.1 uncultured Anaerolineaceae bacterium
CCGCGCCGGCGAGGATGACAAGCAGCCCGCTGGTGACCTGGGCAGCCGCGCGCTGAGCATCGTTCAGTTCTTCGAGCAGGCGCTCCGGTGGATCTAGTCCCTTCTGTTGCACTCTGCTAAGTGTGCGGCCAGCTTACGCATTTGGCATGGCTGTTCGGCTCTGCCCTGGCTCCACGAACGCTGTCAGGCGCGCGCGGATCCCAGCCGCGTCCAGGCCATACGCCCGGTCGTGGTCCTGGCGCGTTCCGTAGCGGCGCAGCTCGACGCTCGGTACGCCGATTGACAGCAACCGGATCGGACGGTCGGACAGGGCGGCCGTCACCGCGCCGGCCGATAGTCGAGCGCCAGTGCCCTGCCGATGGCCAGCGGTAGGCCGTGCCCGAGCGAGCCGCTGGCGATCTCGACACCGCTGATGAGATTTCGATCAGGGTGGTAGCCGAGCGCCGAATCAAAGCCACCGAAACCAACCAGGTCCGCCTCGGTCACGAACCCTTTCGCCGCCAGGACGGCGTAATAGGCCATCGGGCCGTGGCCCTTGGAGAGCAGGAAGCGATCCCGCGCGGGATCGCGGACCGTCTGTCGCGATATGTTGAGGATGCGGTGGTAGAGCACCCACAGCACGTCGAGCGTCGACGCGGCGGCGCCCTCGTGCTTCTCGTCGCCGGTCATCAGCGCGAGCAGTCGGGGCAGGTCGCGATCGCCAAGCGCGGGAGAGGCCGGCTCCCCGGTTGGGCTATGCGGTTTGAGTACGCCGGTCATGGCGGCGAGCGTACAACCCTGGGCTCAGCGACAAAACTGCTGGTTAGACTCCCGACAGGGGAGGTGCAACGGCGATGGGCGTGTTCACCGAGCGCAGTCGGGCGATTGCCATCGCCGCGCTCGTCTTCATAGTCCTCGATGGGCTGGCGAGCATGCTGGTGGTGGCCGCCTACGGCTTCGACATCGCCCTGTTCACAGATCACGGCGCGCTGGTCGACAGTGGTCGCGCCAATCCCGACCTGCTGAGACTGGGTGCGTTCGTCGATCTAGTCGGCTATCTGGCACTCGCCCCGGTCGTCCTGTACCTGCACGGCCGGCTGAGTGCGGCGCTACCGGATGACCTGCGACGGCTGGGCATGGCGGCGCTTGTGACCGCCGCAGGCCTCGGCTTCGTCCTCGTCGGAGCGATCGGGGCGGCGCTGCTGGGATCGGTCGGTCCGTGGCTGCTCGAGGCGCCGGCCGCCGACGCGGCGACTCATGCCGCAGCACGCGTACAGTTTGGGGCGCTCGAGAACTCAGTCATAGTGGGCCTGTGGGGCACGCTCGAGCTGCCCCTGCTCGCCACCTGGCTGCTCGGTGTCAGTTGGGCTGTTCGCGCCGAGGGGCGCCTCTTCTCATGGACGGGTGCGGGCGCCGGCCTTGGCGTGCTGGCTTACGGCGTTCGGACGGGCCTGTCTGGCGACCTGCCGCTGCCGATCACGGGCCTTTTCGACGTTCTGATCGTGGCCGGCCTCGGCCTGCTGGGGATCTGGGTGCTCTGGCTGACCGTCCGACTATGGCGCGGGCGATAGCACTCGCCTTCGATCGAAAGCGAGCCAGCCAACCCACACGACCAGGGCGACCAGTAGCCCGATACCGATGAAGACGATCGAATGGACGCCGGTCATCGACATCAGGCTGGCGGACATCGTTGCCGCGCCGAGCACGACCAGGAGTCGGCTGACGACTCGCCCTTGCTCAAGCAGAAGGATGCCTACGGTCAGCACCCACGTGCCCAGAGTCAGCGTGTCGAGCATCTGCCAAAGCGCGAAGACGACGACGTTGCGCACGAGCTCGAACGACGTCGCGATCGCTGGCTGATCGACGGGCGCGGCTGTCGAATAGGCCTCCACCAAGGAAGATCCGGCGATTGCCAGTACGGCCGCTCCGCTAGCGCCAACGAAGATGTAGGCCAGACCGGCAATCGTCCCCAGGTCAGCCAGCCAGGGCCGGATCGGCCGCAACCGGCGGTGCAGGTAAAGGGCCAGCGGCACGAGCAGTAGGTACGAATAGAACATGTCGCCGATTGCGCCCCAGCGGAGCAGCGCGGCGGCCTCGGCTCCCCGGCCCAGGATGGCGCTCGGCTCGCCGAATATCGACGCCTCGACGTCCCAGCCGAAGGCGGCGAAGAAGGCCAGGCTGGAGAGGATTCCTACCACGATTGCGAGCAGGACGCCGGCGATCGCGAGCCGGCGCAGCGCTTCGGTATCGCTCATCGAATCTTCCCTCTGATCGAGGCCTACACGGCCGACCTGATTGGCCGCAGGCCGATCATAGACAGGCGCGCTAGAAATTCTCCGGATCTAGTGCATCTTGGCAATTGGCAGTAAAGCAGCTATGCTGTAATACATGCGCACTCACCTTCTCACCGTGCAGTCTCGCGGTACCGTCGCGCTCCCAGCAGACCTGCGACGCCGTCTTCATCTCGATCAGGAGAACTCGCAGATCCAATTGATTGAGCGCGAAGATGGGCGCATCGAACTCGTGCCCGTGGTCGCGGTCCCGGCAGACCAGGCATGGTTCTGGACGGACCGCTGGCAGGCAATGGAGCGCGAGGCCGATGCTGACATCGCAGCCGGTCGGACGACCGTCGTCGATGGCGCCAGTGGCCTGTCGGAGCTCTTTGCCGCTGATGATGCGGCAGGGTGAAGTTCGAGGTTACTGACAGCTTCCGGGCCGATAGGAAGCGGCTCTCCAAGAAGGAACGAAACCTCGTCGCGGAAGTCCTTCCGACATTTGTCGACGCTTGCGACCGATACGCCGCCGATCCGGCTGCCGGCTGGCCGGTTTCCCTCAGGGTCAAGGACGTCGAGGGGGCACCCGGAGTCTGCGAGGTCACCTTCAATTTCTCGGGACCGGACCTTAGAGCGACCTTCGAGTGGGTCCAGATCGACGGCCGGCTGGCCGTACGCTGGCGGCGGCTCGGCGGCCACAGGATCTTCAAGAACCCGTAAAAGGACTGGCGGTGTCGGCTAGCACTGCCGTTCAGGAGGCCGTCGACCGAACCGACTGAAAAGCCCGGTTGACTACCTGAATGTGGGATACTATCATCCACTGTATAGGAAACTTTCCTACACGATAGCGGAACGTATCGGACTTTCCCGCATGCTTTTCCACACTCCTGAACTCACTGACCAAGAGGTAGCTGTCCTCGCGCGCATTGATCAGATCCGCGAGGCGCTGCGGTATCAACTCACGGAACAACGTCGCTGGGTCGGCCTGCTGCGCCGGGTGACGCTGGGTCGTGCCATCCGAGGCTCCAACAGCATCGAGGGCTACAACGTCAGCCTTGATGATGCGGTAGCCGCCGTTGGTGGAGAGGAGCCACTGGACGCCGAGACAGAGGCATGGATGGCAGTCGTCGCCTATCGCGATGCGATGACCTACGTTCTCCAGCTCGCGGATGATCCCCACTTCTCCTACGACGAGGCTCTCGTGCGCGCTCTTCACTACATGATGCAGAAGTACGACCTGGATAAGAGTCCCGGACGGTGGCGGCCGGGCGGAATTCACGTTGAGGACGAACGCAGCAAGGAGATCGTGTACACCGGCCCGGATGCTTACCTCGTCCCTGACTTGATGCGGGAGTTCGTGGACGAGCTTCGCGAGGAAGGTCCAGGCGTCCCAGTCATGATCCGAGCCGCCATGGCGCACCTGAATCTGGTCATGATCCACCCATTCCGCGATGGCAACGGCCGCATGGCACGCTGCATGCAGACGCTCGTACTCGCTCGCGAGGGCATTCTCTCCGCCGCGTTCGCGAGCATCGAGGAGTACTTGGGGGCGGGCACTAACACGGACGATTACTACCGAGTTCTAGCGGATGTCGGAAATGGGACGTGGCAGCCCGATCGCGATGCAAGACCGTGGATTCGCTTCGTTCTGACCGCTCACTACCGACAGGCTCAGACACTTGTGAGGCGCGCCGAAGAGGCGGAACGGCGCTGGGAGATCGTCAGCGGCGAGGTAACACGGCGACGGTTGCCGGACCGAGCAGCCTCAGTCCTATTCAATGCTTCGATGGGTTTCCGTGTCCGCAACGCGACGTACCGCACGCTCGCGGACGTGAACGACTCCATCGCGGGTCGGGATCTCAAGCTCCTGGTGGACGCGGGGCTGCTCGAAGCTGTCGGGGAGCGACGCGGCCGGTTCTATCGAGCCACACCAATCCTTATCGCGATGGACCAATCAGTCCGACAAGTGCGCCGACCGCTTGAAGACCCCTTCGTAGCCGTTCCGATCCCACAGACCCTAGGACTCTGATCGCGCGCTCACCGCGCTGCGCGGCCAGACTCTGCCCGGATTAGTCGGGCGTGGCACCAGTGAAGGTGTAGATCGTCTGGTCGGGATCGCCGACGACCGCGAGGTCGCTCGACTCGCCGATCCACAGCTCGAGCAGGCGCTCCTGGAGCGGGTTGGTGTCCTGGTACTCATCGACGCTGATCCAGGTCTTCTGGGCTTGCACGGTGTGGGCGGCGTCTTGGTCCGATTCAAGGAGCTCGATGGTCAGCGCAAGCATGTCCTCGAAGTCGACCCTCTTGGCGCGGTCTTTGGCGCGCT
>CAYZEJ010000184.1:0-4540 GCA_964477545.1 uncultured Anaerolineaceae bacterium
TCTTCCGCGGCGGCTGCACCCTCGAGGCGGCCGAGGAAGTTGCCGACGCCAACCTCGACGTTCTCCAGTCGCTCGTCGACAAGAGCCTCCTTCGCCATTCCGACGAACGCTTCACGATGCTCGAAACCATCCGCGAATACGCCACCGAGCGACTCGAAGACTCGGGCGAGGCCGCGGAGCTGCGCCGCCGCCACGCGGAACACTTCCTGGCGCTCGCCGAGGAGGCGGAGCCGAACCTGATCCGTGTGGGGCGGGAGCCTTGGCAGGACAGGCTGGAGCGCGAGCACGACAACCTCCGAGCGGCTCTCGACCACCTCGAATCCTCGGGCGACACGGAGCTGGCATTGCGGCTGGCGGGAGCGATAGCTGACTTCTGGGACCAGCGCACGCACCACGTCGAAGGGCGGCGTCGGCTCGAGAGCCTGCTTCGCGACGACGAGCGCCAGACGGCCATCCGGGCCAAGGCCCTGGACGGACTGTCGATGCTGGCAGCCAATACTGGAGACATGGGGGCCTCGGAGCGTTGGGCGCAGGAGGCGCTAACACTGCACCGCACATTCGGAAACGCGAGGGGCATCGCGACCTCTCTGTGGCAGCTTGGCTATCTGCACGTCGAAGGCGGCGATCATGCCAAGGCGGAGCAACTCCTGAACGAGAGCGTCCGCCTGTTTCGCGAGGTCGGCGACGAAGCTTCCCTCCTGTGGGCGATCCGCACGCTCGCGCACAGCTACTTAACCATCGGCGACGTCGAGCGTGCCCGACCGCTGTACGAGGACAACCTTCGTCGGGCACGGGCGCTGGGCGACGAAACTCTCCAGTCGATGCTGCTGGGTGCGCTCGCGAATATCGCCCTTGACGAGGGCCGGCTCGATGACGCGGTCTCGATCGGGAAGGAGAGTCTTCGCCTTCTTCCCGACATCGGCGATCGCCTCCTCGTGGAATCGAGAATCTGCAGCGCAGCCCATGTCCTCGCCGGCCTGGGACGAGAGGCGATCGCTGCTCGGCTCCTTTCCCACGCGGAATCCTTGTACGAAGAAACCGGTGCCAGGGAGCCGTGGGTCGACAAGATGAACGAAAAGACGCTCGTGACCATCCGCACGCAGCTCGACGAGGCCGCTCTCGCGGAGGCATGGGCGCAGGGCAAGAAGCTGACTGCCGACGAAGCCGTAGCGCTCGCACTCGCCGCGATGGATGAAGCGGGCGGAGCCGGCCATGTCTGACGGGTTGACGATCCTCGTCGTCGACGACGAGCCGGCGTGGGTTGGTGCGCTGGGCGCTTTGCTCGGGCGGGCGGGCCATCGGATAGTGGCCGCGTACGACGGCGATGAGGCGCTGCGACGTTTCCGCGCGGACCGGGTCGACGCCGTGCTGCTCGACCTGGCCATGCCCGGCATGGATGGCGCCGAGGTGTGCCGCCAGATCCGCGCGGAATCGGATGTCCCCATCCTTATCGTCTCCGGTGAGCGCGACCGGTCCGCACCAGCCGAGCTGCTCGACCTGGGCGCCGACGACTTCGTGCGCAAGGGGGCGCCGTCGAACGAGCTGCTGGCGCGGATCCGGGCCGTGGTCCGACGGCGCGGCGCCGACGGTGGCAGACCCAGGAAGGGGGCCGCCGCGGCGACCACGCGTGGCACCGACTGGGAGCTCGACCTGCGCCGTCACGAGATTCGCTGGCACCACGCGCTCGTTCCGGCTACGGCCATCGAGTTCCGGCTGCTCAGCCTGCTCATCGAGCGTCTCGGTGAGCTGGTGCCACGTGCCGAGCTCCTCGCCGCGGGGTGGCCAACCGAGAACGATCCCGACCCGCTCTGGCTGAAGCCGCATCTCGCGCGGCTGCGTAACAAGCTACGCGCCGTCGGTGCCCCCATTCCCGTGGCCGTGCGCGCGGTGGGTTACCGCCTGGAGTCGTAAACATCGCTGCCTCCGCAGTCGGCCGGCGGGCCGGGGCGCTACCAGATCGCAACCCAATGGACACTCCGCCGGCGCTGACCTGGACGAACCTTGAGCCTAGGCTTAAGCCATGAGCGACTCGTCTGTGACCCGATTCCTCCCGCCGCGTGATGTTTCGGGCCCCATTACTTGCGCCGTATGTGGTTGTCGACTGATGGCGGCGAGCGGTAGCGAGGACGGCCTGTATCGGCACTTCCCATCGCTGGCGGCCGGGCAGGATGCCCGCGGCTGCCGGCCGCACTGCGTGGACGCGCTCCATGACCACGACGGCCGCGTGCCGATCGCGGCAGGATCAGGCGCGGGCAGGGCAGCGACAGACGCGGCCGCCGCTTAGGCGGGCGGCCCAACCTCCTTCCTGCGGCGAGGCTCGCCCGCGGGGCGCTGACGGGCCTTGCCAAATTGCTGCCTGATTCTTTTTCGACCCCTCCCCAGGTGACGCGCATGTTCGAAGTAGTCCTGGTCGTCTTCGCGTTCGCGAGCGTTTTCGCGCTCGTCGAGTGGTGGAAGGGCCCCGAAATCCCGCGTTCCTAAGGCCGCCGCGCAGCTAAGCGTCTGATGCGGTGAGGAGAGTTCTTCCCGGCTCTGAGTACGTTCGCGTGATCATGGGGGAGATCGGCGGCAGAAGCCTGATCACGCGAAGGGACTCGGACACAGCGTCACGATCCCGAGACTGCCCTACCGCGCCGCGGGTAACTCCAATACGAACTGGCTGCCGCGCGGCTCACGGTCCTCCGCTCGTAGATCGCCACTCATCGAGCGGGCGAGGTGGCGCGCCGCGAAGAGGCCGATACCCGCGCCGCGCGGTGAATCGTCCAACCTGACGAATGGCTCGAAGATGCGCTCACGCCACTCCGTCGGAATGCCGGGTCCGTCATCGGTGATCGCCAGGTACGTTCGGTCGCCGGTGCGCCAGCCGTAGATATCGATCTTTCCCTCGGCCGGCGCGTACTTGGCGGCGTTCTCGAGTAAGTAGCCGAGCAGCCTGCGCAGCATGTCGACCGAGGCGTGAGCCCGCAAGGGTCGCTCCACAAAGGTGGCCACCAATCTCTGCTTCCGGAACAGCGGTGCGAGGTCTCGAGCCGTGTCGTCCACGACCTCCGCGAGGTCGAGCGGGATCACGGGACCGCTGTCGGAGCGCAGGACGCGCAGCGAAGCGAGGATCGAGTCGACCGTCTGATCCAATCGATCGACCTGCTCGAGAGCGTTGCGCTCCCAGGCCGACGTCTCGGAAGCCTCGTCGCGTCCAGCCATCCTGCGCGTTGCGCCGCCGAGGAGCTCGACGTAGGCACGGACGACGGCGAGCGGCGTCCGCAGCGCGTGCGTGACCACCGCGACCAGGTGTGCCCGCGCCTCGTCGATCGCGCGTAGGCCCTCGATCTGCGCCTCGGCCTCGCGCTGGAGGCGGTTTCGTTCGACGATGCCTGCCATCAAGCCGGCGAGCGCCTCCAGGAACGACACGTCCTGCTTGGTGAACTCGCGTCGCCGCACGGTCTGGACATTGAGCACACCAACCACTTGGTCGTTCCAGATCAGCGGCACCGAGCACATCGAGGTGAACCTGAGCTCATCCACGCCGCGGATCCAGTGGAAACGCGAGTCGCGATGGACGTTGACGCTCGTGGTGGGCTTCCGCGTCTTGGCCACAATCCCGGTGATGCCGACCCCGAGAGGAAGTCGCGCTACCCCGACCTGCTCCGGGTCGAGGCCGTTGGTGGCCGCCAGCGTGACTCCCGTCCCGTCACGATCGAGCAGATACAGAGAGCACACCTCGGCCTGCGCAGCGGCCGTGGCACGGTCGACGATCGTGCCCATCAGCTCGTCCCACGTCCTTGCCGAGCCGACCAGACGCGCCACCTCGGCCAGGAACTCGAGCTCCTCCAGGCGCCGTCCGGTGCGCGCCGAACGACCTGTGGTGGCGTCGATCTTGGATGGCATCGGGGGTACGATAGCCAGCCTCAGCGACTCCGACGCGCACCAGGAGGCCGACCTCAGATGACCGAGACCCTCACACGCGGCGCGGCCAACCAAACCGGCGCAATCATCAACAAGGACGCGTACGCCCAGGCGCAGGACTTCCTGCCGCTCAAGGGCATCGACCACGTGGAGTTCTGGGTCGGCAACGCCCGACAGGCCTCGGCCTATTACCGCGCCCTGTGGGGCTTCACGCCGACGGCCTTCTCGGGCCTCGAGACCAAGGTGCGCGACCGCGCCTCGTACGTCATCCAGCAGAACGACATCCGCTTCGTGATTACCGCGCCATTGACGCCCGACGGCGAGATCGCCGAGCACGTCCATCGTCATGGCGACGGGGTGAAGGACATCGCCTTCGCCGTGGACGACGTCGAATCGGCCTGGCGCGAGACGACCTCGCGCGGCGCGGTCAGCGTGATGGAGCCGACAGAGATCGACGGCGGCGAGGATGGTGTCCTGCGCAGGTCGGCCGTACGCACCTACGGCGACGTCATCCACTCGTTCGTCGACCGCAACGACTACCACGGCACGTTCGCCCCCGGGTACCGCAAGATCAAGAATTCCGCCCAGGCGGCCCTGGGCCTGTCGCTCCTCGAGGTCGACCACTGCGTCGGCAATG
>CAYZEJ010000185.1:0-4484 GCA_964477545.1 uncultured Anaerolineaceae bacterium
TCATCAAGCTCAACCAGATCGGCACGCTGACGGAGACGCTGACGACGATCGAGCTCGCGATGTCGCACGGCTGGGGCGCGGTCATCAGCCATCGCAGCGGCGAGACCGAGGACACGACGATTGCCGACCTTGCGGTGGCCACCGGTGCGGGTCAGCTCAAGGGCGGGGCACCGTCGCGCTCGGAACGCGTGGCGAAGTTCAACCGGCTGCTGCGCATCGAGGCCGAGCTCGGCCCTTCAGCCCGCTTCCCAGGAGCGTCCGCGCTGGCCGTGTCGCGTTGAGGGATCGCTTCCTTGACTCCGGCGCGGTATTCGCCGGCTGGGTTGGGCTCGGGATGGCGCTCGTCCTGGCGATCGCGTTCGAGCTGATCATCCCGGTCCAGACGGTCGTGTTCCTGCTTGCGCCACTGATGGGCGTGCTCATCGGCGTTTACGCGAACGTGCGCGCCGAGCGGTGGCGTCCGCGCGGCCGCGTGCTGGCAAACGCCGCCTACGCAGGGGTCGTCACCGGGGTTGCAATGGCCGTCCTGTACGTGGCGATCCGCCTCGTCTTCCTCTATGGAGACGGCGGCTCGCTGCCCGATGGCACATCACTGATCTGCCGCACTGGTTTCGATTGCACATACGCGCGCTACGTGGATGCCGGCCAGGGCGATGAGCTGGCCGAGATTGGCATCACGGACGCGAAGTCGCTCGAGACGGCCACGTTGGGCGAATTGGCCACGACGGGCGTGGGCCTGTTCGTGCTGACGCTTGGTGGAGCGTTGGTGGGAGGGCTTGCGCGGTCCCTGGCTTCCCAGCCGGGCGAAAGTCGCTCGATACGGCCGGTCAAGCCCGCCAGCACCCCGTCGGGCGAGCCACTCGGCATGGATACGCTCAAATGAACGCTTTTTCGATCAGGCGGCCCGTCGGTGAACGCTGGTTCTGCCCAGATGATCGATTTCTCGTGCATTTGGAACCGGAATCGGGCCGAAATCGATCGAGTCAGCGGGTCTATCGTGCCCGCGGAACGAAAATCTGATCTTTTGAGCGAAAGCCCAAGTCGCATGGCGTCGACGCCATCCTTTCGGCGGAGGCCGATTGATGATTGAGATCTACAAGCTCGAACATCCCGCGGGCGTAGACCAGCTGCTCGTCGCCTTCGTCAATCGCGACGAGAGTGCGCAGATCGACGTTGGCGCGCTGCTGGGCGAGCTCGGCCGAGATGCTGCTGCGAGGGAGCCTGAAGGCTGGCGGCTCGTGTCCGTAGGCGGATTGCCGATGCGTCAGATGGGGACGGCCGGAAACGTCCTCTTCCAATCGGGCGGTCAGTACGCCACCCAGGTGGCCGTCGTCGCCGTGTACGCCCGCGGTCGGGCGGGTGAAGGAGCCCGCTAGCTCTTCTTGGCGGCCTTCGCTGCGGTCGCCTTTGGCGCCTTCTTGCTAGCTGTTGTCTTCGCGCTTCCGCTCTTGGCGGCCGGCTTCGCACCCGCCTTGGCGCCCGCCTTGGCTGCTGGGCGGCTGGCGGTCTTCGGCTCGGCGGTAGCGGCCGCAACCTTCTCTGTCGATGTGTCGCGGCTGGTGCGGGCCAGCGCGGCGCGGGCCTTGCCTGCTGCCGTCTGAGCGCCCTTGGCCTTGGTGGCACGCGATGCCGCGATACGGGCCTTGGCCTGCTTGGCAGCCGCGGCCTTGCTGGTCGTGCGAGCGACCTTGGCGCCCTTGGCGGTGGTAACGAGCCCGTCCCCGCCGAGAGTTGCGTTGACCTTCAGCATCAGCCGGCTCTTGCGCCGATCGGCGGCGTTGCGGTGGATGGCGCCGAGCTTCGCGGCACGGTCGAGAGCGGATACGGCTCGCTCAACGGCCTCGCGGACCTCGTCTGTCGCGCCGCCGTTTGCGGCCGCGTCCGTTGCGGCGAGCATCGCCTTGCCGATGAGCGTCTTGGCCGCGGTGCGGCGCGGCTGATTGATGAGCCGACGGCGCTCGGTCTGACGGACTCGCTTGATGGCCGACGGCGTTCGGGCGCCGGTCCAGCCACGCGGGGAATGTGCCAAGGTGAACCTCTGGGATGTCTGTCGGAGGCGCGCGGAACGCGCGACGAGGGATGGTACCAGCAGTCGCCCGCCTGCGCCCTTGAGCGTCTCGTTGCCCAGTGAATCTGTCAGTCCTAACTGCTCAGTGAATTTGTCAGCCGGTCGACTGCTCTCGGACGACACACTCTGCTCGATCCATGCGTCCGATCGAAGACAGGCGGCCGCAGGTCGGGAAGACTGGATCGGTGCAGCCATGATGGAGGCCAGGTGAGGACTGGACGACTGGCTCTGCTGATGCTGCTGGCCACGTTGCTGGCGCTCGCCTGTCAGGCCGAGCCGCTGACAACCAACAGCCCGAGCGGGCCAACTGCCGGACCAACAAGTGTTGCTTCCGGACCTCCTTCGGCGCGCCCGCCAGAGACGGGGCTGGTCCACTCGCCAGACGTCCCGCCCAGTCTGGCGCCGCCTACATCGAGACCAATCATGACCGCGGAACCCGGTATGTCGGGTCCGCGAGGCTCCGTGATCGCGGCTGCTCCTATCGAAGGCCGCTTTGGACACGCGGCCGTGTGGACGGACGGAGAGGTCGTTATCGTCGGCGGGCAGCGGGACTACGATTCGGTGCCGTTTGACGATGGCGCCGCCTACGACCCGAAAAGGGGCGAGTGGCGGACGATCGCGCCCTTTCCGCTGGGCCCGCGCACCGGAGCAAGCGCGATCTGGACTGGGAACGATGTAATCGTGTGGGGCGGGAGTGCTGGTGGCGATGGACCGGTGTTCCTCGGGAATGGCGCTGCCTACGATCTCGCTGCCGACACCTGGCGACCGATTGCGCTGCCTGGCGCCGAGCTTACGTCCGACATCTGGTACGAGTCCGTTTGGACCGGCACCGAGATGATCATCTGGGGCGGCCGCAGGGCCAGCGACACGGTCGCAGTGGGCGCCGCATATGACCCGCGGGCAGGTACATGGCGAGATCTTCCAGCGGGGCCGCTGTTTCCTCGTTTCTCCCATTCGATGGTCTGGACGGGCACTGAGGTAATCGTGTGGGGCGGTCGAACGGCCGACGACGCAGAGCAGCCTCTCGCCGACGGCGCTGCCTTCGACCCGGCCACCAATTCATGGCGGGTCATCGCTGCTGGACCCCTCGAGCCACGCAGTCGCCACATCGCCCTCTGGACAGACGCGCGGTACTCAACCCCAGGGATGCTGGTCTGGTCGGGTCAGGGCGATAGCGGCGACTACCTCGCCACTGCTGCCATGTACGACCCCAAAAGGGATGACTGGCGTCTTATCGACACGCCCGAGATCGCGCCACGAGTCGACGCCACGGCCGTTTGGAGTGGCCGCGAGGCGATCGTGTGGGGCGGAGTCGACCAGCCGCCTCCCGGATGCCACGAGGGGGCACGGGACAACAATCCGTACGCGGCATGCGACGGGATCACGTTCACCCCGGCTGCCGCCGATAGACGCGGCCAGTGGTACCAGATTCCGCCCGGGCCACTGTCGGTTCGGACCGATCACAGCGCGGTGTGGGCAGGTGACGTGATGGTCATCTGGGGCGGAATCGACAGGGACGAGCGAGCGCTCGGCGATGGGGCGGTTTACGACCCACAGATCTCCTGGTTGACTGGGGCCCTGGCGCCAACTGAGCGCGCAGAGTCAGACCGATTCTGGGAAGGTCTCATCCCTATGCACTGTCCATTCCCCACTTGGGACTGGAACACGCTGAAGGGGATGGCGGCCGACGCGGAAGTCATCGTCCGAGGCCGAGCCGTCGCCATTGATGGTCGCTTTGACCGCAAATACAACCAGCACACCGCAGTCATAACGTTTGAGATCAGCGAGTTGCTTAAAGGGCAGCCGACGTCGCGCGTCGACGGGACCGTGGATCTCCTCAGTTACGACGGCGATGGCGACTCCTGGGGGCTGAAATCGAATCTCCCAGACGGCGAGCACCTGCTGTTCCTGATGAATGTCGGAGGCGTCGAGGGAGCGGACGCAACCGAGGAAGAGCGCCACTCGTACTTCCTTCCCAGCTACCAGACGGTCCTGCGCGAGTTGGACGGGCGAATCGTGCTCTTTGGCGGACAGGGTGCCAGTGCCTTTCTCGACGAGCTGGACGGCCGACTATTCGACGACGTCGTGAACGAAGTACGGGATCTGACATCCACAACCGATCCATTGGACACGGCCAACGACCGGTTGCGCGCGGCAGGTCGACTAGCACCGACAGACGGTGAAGCTCGCCGCATCCTGTTTGCCTGCTGATTCTTGGTGAGGTAACTGCCGACTACACTCCGGCCCCGTGGCGCTACCTCAGACCCGTCTCCGCAACTTCTCGATCATTGCCCACGTCGACCACGGCAAATCCACGCTGGCCGACCGCCTGCTCGAGCTGACCCACACCATCGACGCGCGGCTGATGACGAGCCAGGTGCTCGACTCGATGGACCTCGAGCGCGAGAAGGGCATC
>CAYZEJ010000186.1:0-4458 GCA_964477545.1 uncultured Anaerolineaceae bacterium
TCTTGCCCACGTCGTGCAGCAGCCCCGCCCACTTGATCTTCTCGATCTCGTTCTCGGGCAGCTTCATCACGCGGCACATGGCCTCCGCGATGTGGCTCACCCGGCTCGAGTGGTTGCGGGTGTACACGTCCCGTGCGTCCACCGCCTTCGCCAGCGCCTCGATGGTCTGCTCGAAGAGCTCCCGCGTCTCCACGTACCTCGCGTACGCCAGGCGCGTGGTGAAGAGCGGCACGATGAACAGTGGCGTCGACCACCAGCCCACGCCATTCGGGAGCTGGAACACGATCGCCATCAGCCAGCCCAACGGCGCCAGGCCAACGAGGTTCGCTGCCACCCCACCGACGTCCTGTGCCCACACCGTCCGCATCGGTACCGCGGTCCTCGCGGCCACCGCAGCAATCGCCAACGACCACGTCACGAGGAAGAAGGCCGCGCTGGCTACGAGCGTCGCAGCGAACATGGCCAATGGGCGCAGGGTGGGGTCGTCCGGAACGAGGAGGAGGAGGCCGTCGAGCACGGCCCCGCATGCCACCACCGCAATCACTGCCGAGGCGTGGTTGAAGAGAGTCCCGTACCAGGGGACCTGGCCACGGACCTCTCGGCTGTCCGTGATGCCAAACGCGACTGCTACCGCCGCGGCAAATGGCCCCCCGAGGATCGTCACTGCGATCATCGGGGCCGCCGCGACGGAGACGATGGTCCCGCGTGGCAGGCGAACGGGCAGCGCGCTGGCCACCAAAATTGCGCACGTCCAGAACACGAGGCCAGCGCCGCCGCCTAGCGCGCTCTTCGCCGGAAACAGGAAATAAGCCGTCGCAATCGATGCAATTGCGACGGCTACTGTGATCAGGACAAGACGACGAACTTGTAAAGTCACCGGCACGGCACCACGACGGTGTGCGCCGGGGAGTCTAGCACGCGTCTCCTACCAGCCCCGAACTCCCGCCCCTCCAGCCAGTGCCAGAGCGATGATGCTGGACAGGGCCGAGATCAGCGACGCAAGACGACCTAGTCGACCATGCACTGCTGAGCCTCAGTGGCTGGCTACCAGCCCTTAACGAATGATGTTGCCATCAGAAGGTGCCCTCTTCTGTGGGAAAATGATCTACAACCGACACACTCCGTGACGGAAGGTCGGTTGCACTACATGCTCCCCAGCCCGCCTAAGTGCCCAAGTTCGGCGGGTGGATCACGGCATCCCGGGTTCCGCCGAGGTACTTTCGTACTACGACGTTGTCGCCACCTTACCCCCGGACTACACCGAAAGTCAAGCGTTTCGGTGCCTCAGCTGAGGCTCGAGTCAAGTTGGGATTGACTTTGTTTGGTCACGAAGTCCGATAGGGCTTGGGACGGCTCTTCTTCGAATTCTGCCTGGAGCCGCTGGACATAGCGCACCACCAGATCGCGGGCTGCGACGCGCTGGCCGGATGCCGAGAGATTGCGCGCCACCGCGAGCGTAGCCGCCTCGTCGTAAGGATCCAGGACCAGAAGAGCCTTCCCGGCCAGTAACGCGATCTCAGGGTCGAACGCGGCGGTTTCCGATCGCGCGATCGGAAGGAGAGCGGCGCGGATGTCGCCGTGAATCTGCATTTGCTGTTGAGCGGCCCAGTCCTCGTATCGGAGGTCCGCTAGGAACTCGCCACGCACGAGCTCGACAGCGCGCCGCGCCGCGGACTGGCGTTCGGCCCAATCCGTCGTAGCTAGCTTGGTCGTGGTTCGACGGAATTCCGCAAGGTCGGTATTCACCAGGTCGGTATTCAACGCCAACACTTCGGAAGTGCTGATTACATATTCCGGGCTTTCGCCGCCGTGATACTGAGGGTCGATGTACCGTCGCAGTTGAAATACCGTCTGGTTGAGGCTGTTGACAGCGGAGTCCGCATTGGCGTCCGGCCACATGATCTCGACGGCCGCGTCACGGGTAAGGTTTCGATGCGCGTGCGCAGCTAGGACACCAATTAGGGTCCGGACTCGCCGCTTGGGGATTGGGATGGCGGGTCCATTCCAGCCTCCGCGGTGGAGGCTGACACTGCCCAGCGTTTGCAAGTACAGCCGCGAAGCCTGCATGTATTGGAGGCGACGCCGAGCGTCGGCGACATCGCGTCCAGCGATGCCTTTCATGGCTTCTATCGTCGCTCGGTTCGCGTGCTTCATGAGTGCATGAAGCACGCGCTCGCGGGTCGGGCCAGTTGCCACCTCGACGAACCGCAGGACTGACGCGCGCCAGCCCTCTGGATCGATGTCCAAGAGCTTGACGAGGAGGTCAACCCCGTCGGGGGCACGCATGAGGCCTTCCACATCAGCCGCGTAGTTGCGCACCCACCATCGAGCCGCGGGCAATGCGCCTTTGCGGTCGGCAAGTCGGACTGCGTCCCAAGCCACGAGGGCATGTCGCCCGCCGTGCTGGACGGAGAGAACGCCGACCTTGAGCGTGCCGAGGGTTGCGGTGTATTCGGCTCCTTGTTCGAGCGCACGATGGAGCTCGGCAAGTGCGCTCAGGCACGCACCCCCGCACCCGCCGGCGACGTGCGTCGCGATTGCCCGAGCAGGGGCATTCTCTATGGAATACCGCGGATCGGCAGGTCGCTCATTGAGCACCCGGAGCATTTCCGCTATCTCGGTCGACGATCCACCCGACAGGTAGGTTGCCTCGATACTCGTGGCGAAGACGTGCCTGTGCAGATTCCCCAGCACCGCGCGATTGCGCCGCAGGCGGTCCAGAGTCACCAACGCCTGCTCGAACTGACCTTCGGCCATGCAGACAAGCGCTAGCCCGTATTGCGCATCGGCGTTGGGCCGGGGCCACGGAGCGGTCCTGCGTAGCCCGTCGTTAGCAGCGGACCGGGCGCCTGCGATGTCGCCGTTCGCTAGCAATGCAGCGACAAGCTCAGCGTTGTCGGCGAAAGGACTCGTGGGCGGCTGCGCCCAATACTGGGCGGCCTCCTGCAAGCTGGCTATCGCGTCCCGGACACGACCCATCCGCAGCATGAGGCCGCCTGCGTTGTGCTTGGCGATTGCGGCGAAATGCTCGAAGCCTCGAGAGCTAGCCTCCGCTGCGATTCGCTCGCATTCCGCTATGGCCGCGTCCAATCTCTCCGTGAGCCAAGTCCGCGTGATCGCGATATTTCCCTCAAGACGGAGGCGCGTTCCGATCGCATCGGGCGGGACCAGATCTGCCCCTGCCTGGGCGACCTCCATAGCAGACTCGGTATCCCCGAAGTTGGAATACAGGGTGCTCAGCTTGAGACAGGCGAGCGCCTCAAGACGGTCGTCGGCTTTTCGATGGAAGAACTCGCGTGCGCGTGCAAGGGAGGCGATACCAACCTCCCAATCACCGCGGATTCCAGCGGTCTCCCCATGTAGGAGGCTAAGGCGCGCGTTTTGCCGAACAGACTCCGCCGGTAGAGCAAGGAGCCAGTCATCGATGGGGCCGAGCCGTCCCTCCGTCGCCACGCCTTCTCCGTGCTTGGCGATTAACCGGGCGGCCTGTCGCTGGAGGCCGGCAGTCAAGTAGTGATGTATCGACTCGGGCCATTGTTGGCTCGTCTCGAAGTAGGACGCGGCGTGAATATGCAGCGCGCCGACTTCGGCGTCCGACCGTTCATCAGCCAAGCGGCGTTCGAGAAAGGCCCGAAATAGGTTGTGATAGCGGAATCGGTCCTCGTCGAGCCTATGCGTGAACAGGCCACCCTGCTCCAGCTCAGCTAGGGCTCGTCGTCCGTCGTGGACACCCGCTAGTCGTGCCGCGACTTCAGGTGTGATCTGTTGGAGTATCGATGTCGAAAGCAGAAAATTACGCGTGTCTTCCGATTGTTGGTCGAGTACTTCTTCGGCCAAGAAGTTGAAGAGGTCACTGTCCCTCCGGGCGGCTATGGAATGGATGAAGGAGATTCGGTCGCGGTTTCTAGGGTGTTGCCGCAGCGAGACCTCCACCAATTGCAGCGAAGCAGCCCAACCTTCGGTCTTGCCATCGAGCTCCGCGAGTTCGGTAGGATCGAGCGGATCTTTGTAGATGTCGCGGAAGAGCTCCCCAATCTCGTCCTGGGTGAATCGAAGCGATTCGGTACGGACCTCCGCGTATCCGTTGTGGGTCGTAAAGCGGGCGAACTGAAGCTTCGGCTTCGCACGCGAGGAGAAGACGAACCGGCAGGTCGGCGGTGCATCGCGGAGGATCTGGTTCCATAGGCCTCGCACCTCTGTTACCGCGTTGACGTACTGCCAGTCGTCGATGATGAATGTGCACGGTTCTGTCAGGCGCTCGTGCATTTCGGCAAGCAAGTACGCGGCGACGCCAGGCCGCGACGATCCCGGGCCGCCGAGTTGTTGCAGCATCGAATGCGCACGAGTCCCAAATCCTGGGTGCCGCTTCGCGATCGCCTCGATGAGGTAGCTGATGTGGAACGTCCAGTCGCGATCGCTGCGGTCGAGCTTGTACCAGTAGCAGGGGAAGTCGACCTC
>CAYZEJ010000187.1:0-4420 GCA_964477545.1 uncultured Anaerolineaceae bacterium
AACCGAAACCGGCGCCGGCCAATGGGGCAGCGCGCTCGCCTTCGCGGGCGCCATGTTCGGCATCGAGGTCAAGGTCTTTATGGTCCGCGCGAGCTACGACCAGAAGCCGTACAGGCGAGTCCTGATGGAGACCTACGGCGCCAAGGTCGTCGCCAGCCCGAGCCCAGACACGCACTATGGCCAGCAACTGCTCGCCGAGAACACCGGCCACACCGGCTCATTGGGAGTGGCCATCAGCGAGGCGATCGAGGACACCGTGACCCATCCGGGCACCAAGTACTCGCTTGGCTCGGTGTTCGATTTCGTCCTGCTCCACCAGACGGTGATCGGGCAGGAGGCGATCGAGCAGATGGCCATGGCGGGGGAGGAGCCGGACGTAGTCATCGCCTGCGTTGGCGGCGGATCGAACTTCGCCGGCCTGGCGTTCCCGTTCATCGGGCGTCAGCTTCGCGGCGAGGCGAGCTATCGCGTGATCGCAGTCGAGCCGGAGGCGGCGCCGAGCCTCACACGGGGTGAGTACCGCTACGACTTCGGCGACACCGGCGAGATGGCGCCGCTGGTCAAGATGCACACGCTCGGTCACGAGTTCGTGCCGCCGCCGATCCACGCTGGTGGGCTGCGCTACCACGGCATGGCGCCGCTGGTGAGCATGCTCGTCGA
This sequence comes from uncultured Anaerolineaceae bacterium, assembly GCA_964477545.1. Lineage (GTDB taxonomy): Bacteria > Chloroflexota > Limnocylindria > Limnocylindrales > CSP1-4 > JALYGJ01. Next base: position 661 of record CAYZEJ010000187.1, read on the forward strand.
CAAGGGGTTGGTCGAGGCGAGAGCCGTCGCTCAGACGAAGACCTTCGACGCTGGCGTTCAGTTCGCACGGGCGGAGGGCATCCTCCCGGCACCCGAGTCGAACCACGCCATCACAGTTGCGATCGACGAGGCGCTCGCGGCGCGCGAGGAGGGCCGGCCACGGACCATCCTCTTCAACCTCTCCGGCCACGGCCACTTTGACCTGTCGGCATACGAGTCGTACCTCTCCGGACGGCTGGAAGACTACGAATACCGACCCACCGAGAAGCCGACCGACGAGCAAGCCACCGAACGCGAGATGGAGGTGGTCGCCGCGTAGGGCAGACGACGGAGGGCCGGGGCCCGCTCGCCCCACGAGCGAATACACCGGAATCCGGGGGTCGGCATGGCGTCCGGCCCCCGATTTCGGCTGATCGTTCCCTCCCACGAGAGGATCTGACAGCTTTTCCCACGGAGGAGGCTTTCCGGACCGGTTTTCGGCGCATTCGCTCGCCCCACGAGAACCGGCCCGCGCGTAGAAATGCTGGCCGCCTGCCCGAGCGGCCAGCAACCACCCTGGAGTGGCGAGCCGACTCTAGATCAGTCGACGATCAGGAATAGAGCTCCCGCGTAGGCATCTCAACCAGCTGCTGGCGCAGCGCATACGCAACTGCTTCGAGCTTCGAGTGGACCCGGAGCTTGTTCAACAGGTTCTGTACGTGCGTGCGCAGGGTGTTCGGCGCGATATACATGTCCGCACAGATCTCACGAGATGAGCGACCTTCGACCAGCGCTCGGAGCACCTCGAGCTCACGTGGCGTCAGATCATGCACCTCGATGTGCGTCCCCGACTCGCGCCGCGAGATGGCGACACGCTGGGCAAGCTGGAAGGCGACGGCTCGTGGAAGCAGGATCTCGCCGGCGTGCGCCGCGCGGACCGCGCCAACGACGTCGGTGCCCGCCTTCTCCTTGGTCAGATAGCCGTCTGCGCCAGCTTCCACGGCGTCAAGCATAGTTTCGTCGTCCTGCACGGCCGTGAGCACGATGACCTTGGCAGACGGCCAGCGGCGCTTGATCTCGCGCGTGGCCTCCGCACCCGTGCCGTCAGGCAGCAGGTAATCCATGAGCACGACGTCCATGCGGTTGACAGCGGCGGCGCGCGCTTCTGCCACGCTTGCGGCGACGCCTACGATCTCGATGTCCGACTCGCGCTGGAGCAGGCCAGAGAGGGCGTCAGTCAGCAACTGATGATCGTCAACCAGCAAAACGCGGATCGACGATGGTCGGGCAGACTCCATCGTGCACCGACGATAGCATTCGTCCTGATGGAGGCCCATTCCGAGCAGGTCCTGGGCATCGCGCGCGCATTGGTTCCGGGCGGCCTCAAGTGGCGCGGTGTGCGCCGCGCGGCCCTCGATCCTTACCTTGCCGCCATTCGCGATCACGGGACGTTCCGGCCGCGCCCCGCGGCGGAAACGGATCCGTCGTGGAAGCAGATCATCCCCTACCTCGTGCTGCGCGACGGCGAGCGCGTCCTGCTCATGCGCAGAACGCGTGCCGGGGGCGACGAACGGTTGCACGAGCGTTACACGATAGGTATTGGCGGCCATGTGAATCCGGGCGACACAGACCCGCTGGATGCGCTGCGGCGCGAGTGGGCCGAGGAAATCGATGCCGATTTCGAACCAGCGCTGGAACCGCTTGGCGTGCTCAATGACGATGACAACAACGTCGGCACCGTGCACCTTGGGCTCGTGTACGGCGCGGACGCGGGTGGTCGGCCGGTTGCCATTCGTGAACGGCTCAAGCTCGAGGGTGGCTTCGCGACGTTCGAGGAAGTGGGGGCAATCGTCACGAGGCTGGAGACCTGGAGCGCTCACCTGTTCGAATTCCTGAAAACGGGCGGATAATCGCCTCGTACAGATGAACCGTCATATCGGCAGGTCGAGAGCGCGAGTCTGTGCGCGCGCCCTGCTCGGATTCGGCTTCGCACTCCTGCTCGTCGCCCAGGCCACCCAGACCAACGCCTCTGAAGGCGATCGCGTCTATGTGATGCCGACCACCGGCATCGTCGACCAGGTTATGCAGGGCTATATCCGCGACGGCATCGCCAAGGCCCACCGTGAGGGCGCCGCGGCTGTACTCATCCAGCTCAATACGCCGGGCGGAGCACTGGACGCCACGCGCGAGATCGTGACGACACTGCTGAACGCGCCGCTTCCGGTGATCGTCTGGGTTGGTCCCGGCGGGAGTCGAGCCGCGAGCGCGGGCACGTTCATCACGATGGCTGCACATGTGGCGGTGATGGCCGAGGGCTCCAACATCGGCGCGGCCACTCCGATCGACAGCAGCGGTGGGGACATCGGCGACGACCTCAAGGCCAAGATCCTGGAGGACACGAACGCTCTCCTGCGCAGCATCGCGACCGTGCGCGAACGCAACGTCGAGTGGGCGCTGACCACCGTTGCCGACGCGCGGTCCTACACCGCGACCGAAGCTGCCGAGGCCGGAGGCGTTGACGGAGTGGCGAACAGCCTGACCGATGCCATCGCCTTCGCTGACGGGCGGACGGTCAAGGTCAACGGTACCCCGGTCACGTTGGACCTCTCGGGCGCGAGCCAGGTCGACCTCCCGATGAACCCGCTCCAGGCCCTGCTCCACCTGCTGGCCGATCCCAACATCGCCTTCATCCTGTTCACCATCGGGTTCTACGGCCTGCTCTTCGAGCTCCAGAGCCCCAACTGGGTGACCGGCATCCTGGGCGGACTGGCGATCATCCTGGCGTTCGTCGGCTTCGGCAGCCTGCCGCTCAATGTCGCGGGCCTGCTGCTCATCGGCCTCGCCGTGCTGCTCTTCGTGCTCGAATTCACAGTCACCAGTCACGGGCTGTTAACGGTGGGCGGGATCGTGTGCTTCGTGCTGGGCGCCGCGGCCCTGTACACCGAGCCCGGCACACCCACCGGGCCCGACGTATCTGTCGCGTGGCCGGTGATCGCGACCATGACCGTGCTGACCGGCTTCTTTATGATGCTCATCGCGTTCTTCGCACTCAGGACGCGCCGCATGACCACGGCCGAGGGGCTGATCGGCGCAGGGCTGCCGAGCAACTCCCTGGGCGAGGTACGCCGTCCGCTGACGCCGTTGGGGTCCGTCTATGCTGGGGGAGAGGAGTGGACCGCGAGATCGGCTGATGCAAGGCCGCTGGAACGCGGTACGTCGGTCAGAGTCGTTGGCCAGGAGGGATTGACGCTCGTCGTCGAACCCGCAGACGCCGCTGCGTCCAGCGCGTAGACAGCGCGCACAAGAAAGGAAAACAGCTCAAGTGGATACCGTCGCAATCTCGATCATCGTCGCCATCGTCGTCGTGGTGCTCGTCGCGCTGTACCTGTCGGTTCGCGTGGTGCAGCAGTACGAGCGCATGGTCATCTTCCGCCTTGGCCGAACCGGTCCGAACCTCGTGCGCGATCCCGGCCTGCGCTTCCTCGTCCCGGTTATCGATCGGCCGTTCAAGATCGACATCCGCGAGAAGTTCGTCGAGATACCAAGCCAGACGACGATCACCAAGGACAACGCGCCGATCAACATCGACTTCCTGATCTACTGGTACATCGTCGATCCACTGCGCTCGATCGTTAACGTCCAAAACTTCGCCGGCGCCCTCCAGGGCATCGCCACTACCACTCTCCGCGCGGTCATCGGCGACATCCTGCTCGACGACGTGCTGTCCAAGCGCGACCAGATCAACGAGGTCCTCCGCGCGAAGCTGGACGAGCAGACCGAG
>CAYZEJ010000188.1:0-4300 GCA_964477545.1 uncultured Anaerolineaceae bacterium
TGGCGAGGAAGGTGCAAGCTTGACGGCACGCATCGCCAAATACGTAGTCAGGCGAGGCCGGGGTCCATGCTCCGGAGGAGGCTCCGACGACCGCGCTGCGTTCGTTTGCGCCATTTCCTCCAGCCATCGTGCTTGCGGCGTCCCCAATGTTCACGCCGTGCCGTCGTCGTCCGCTATGCCGTCATCCCACCGCAGCTCCGCCCACGCCTCGGCCATGGCTTCATCGTCGAACTCGATCGGGGCAAGGTCGGGATCGAAGGCGTCGGAAGCGGGGTCGAGCGCTTCAGATGACCTCATCAGCTTGATCAAGAACCGTTCGGCGCCCTCGACGAGGCCCGGGTCCTCCGTCCAGTAGCCGAACTCCAAGCTGCCGCGAGACGACCGGGTGAAGTTTGCCGAGGACACCCAAAGGCGACGCGGCGTGAAGCCGATGATGTCGTCAACGTCCCCAAGGGGTCCCTCGTCGTGCCACCACAGATGACCAAGCAGCGCGAGCTTGGCGTGGATGATCGGGGGCAGGCGTTGGCTCACCTTCCTGTAGCCAAGCGTGCGAATTGTCGGAATGATTGCGGTGTCGACCGGCGTATACGGGCCCACGATCGCCGGCTTGCCGTCCACCTTCGGTGCCAGGCCGCTCAGCTCCGCAAAGGCCCGTATGGGCATCCCCGGAGTCCGCTCATTGAGAGCAACGAGAGGCTCGAGCCTGCGGCGCTCAGATTGCTTGCGCCCCTGTTTAGTGACCACGATGCACGCAGCCGAGAGCTCCCCTAACTTCTCGATCAGCTCTTGGTCATCAATCCACATGGCCGAGCCGAGCAGAACGGGTCCAAGCGAGCGGAATCTCCGCCATCGCTCCTGGCGGACGCGGATGAAGTCGTCCATACCCTCGACGAGGCCTCGCAGGACGTTACGTCCGAAGAAGGCACGGTTGCCCTCTAGCGGTCCGACCGCGAAGTCGTCGTCGAATTCGTCCGGAAATCGACTCGCCTCGACCACGCCAGCAAGGGTACGGTGCCGGAGACGTGGCTGAGGTCGGCCCGCTTGTATCTCCTTTCGTCCAGTCGGCATCCAGTAGGCTCACGCCAATGTCGCTGACGCTGACGCAGTCACAGGCGATAGACGAGCTCGTGCTCCTCGTTGTCGAGTGGATGCCGGGATCGAGTGCCTGGGGCACGTATACCTTCGCGGATGCGGCTGCCGAGAACTACGTTCGGGACTACTGGCCGGGCGGAAGCAAGAAGCCGGCGCTGACCGAGTTGCTGCAGCGCACCTACGAAGCGCGGCGTGATCGCTTCTGCCCGCTCGTCCTTACCATCGTTCGGCGCGGGATGTCTTACCGGCATCAGAAGGGAGCACCGGTTAAGCGCAGGGAGGTCGAGCACCTGAATGCCATCGTGGCGCGCCTCTCCTTCAAGATCCCGGAGCTCTGGGACCGGCCCTTTCTCGAGTCTCTGCCAGCGCCTAGGACTGAGCCCACGGGCGACCCGGAGCCTCCTCCGCGCACCTCACCACCCGATCCGCGGTCCGCCATGCCAGCGCTTTACGATCGCTTCATGAAGCTTCATTCGGAGCCCGACCGAGCGATGGCCGGCCGGGTTTTCGAGTCACTGCTGAACGACCTCTTCACGGCGTGGGGGCTGGCTCCCAGTCGTAGCTATCGCGTCACTGGGGAGCAGATCGACGACTCGCTCGTCGTCGACGGCGACACATACCTGCTCGAGGCTAAATGGATTGCCGACAAGACCGAGGCCGCGGCCCTGTATGCCTTCCGTCAAAAGGTCACCAGCAAGTCCGCGTACACTCGGGGGCTCTTCTTGGCGGTCGAAGGCTTTACGCACGGGGCCGTCAGCGCCCTGGGCGCCGGCCAGGAGCATCGGATCCTCTTGCTCGACGGGGCGCACCTCGTCCGTGTTCTGACCGGCGCCGTTGCGCTCCCCGACCTAATCCATCTTGCCGCCCGGCACCTGGAGCAGTTCGGAGAACCGCTATTGCCGCACGTTCGACTGGCCGAGCTCGGTTGACTCCTGAGCAGTCGACCACGCGGCGAACGACTCCAGCGGGTCCTCTTGCAGCTGGACCCGGATTCAGGCTCGAGAAGATCCTCGGCCACTCGCGGATGTAGCACTCGTCGGCACCTCGTCGAGCGGTCACGACTTCGCCTCGCTGGTCTTCTTTGAGGGTCGACCCTCCCGCATGAGGGGATCCGCGGGGCCTGGTGGAAACCAGATCTCATTCGGGATTTGGGCATAGATGAATTCGCGACGGAGCGGACCGTGGACGTCGCCGTCGTCGTGCCCGAAGGCAAAAGCGTGGTCGAGCCCGACCGGGTCGATGCCCTGCCGGTGAGCGCTGATGTAGCCGATCGCGTTGACGAGAAGGCTCCACCCGTCGAGCTCCGGAGCGGCTCGGGCAATGACGGCGACCCAGCGCGCCTGCTCGACCGTGATGTACCACCTTCGGCCATTCGAGTTTTCGATAAGCGCCTTTAGCGCCTTGAGGATCGGCCGGGGATCGTCCTCATCCGGCGTTAGCGTCCATCGTTCGTCGGGCTCGACCGCCCTGAGTCGAAACCGCTGGACGAGATGCTGAATTGTCCGGGGGCTTTGGGGCCAGACGTCGGCGAGCTCGGGTGGTGGTCCTTCCCGCGCGACATCGGCTGCTGTCCAGCCCTTCATCGCCCTGTCGCGGATGTGGTCCTGGACTCGGCGGTCGGTTCGGGGCCCCCTTTGCGGCATAACGTCCTCTATGTGCGGCTGGGTGCCTTGAAGCAACGTAATTTGGTCTGTAGCGTGGCGCTCACCGTAGCACAGCATCAATACGGAGGGACACACGTGGAAGAGGAGCGGGACTTGGTCAATGGTCCGTCAAACCGCGCAGCGCGTGAGCGAGACGCCGGAATTCGCCGGTCACGAGGCGCTGCAGCGTCGGACCCCGCGGCCGGATCCGCGACGCTGCGTCTGCCTTCAGCCGCTAGCTTCTCGTCCACCCGAACGGCAAGCCTGCGGCACCCGCAGGCAGATGCGAGGATGCCCCCATGCCCAAAGTGATGTTGAGTTCCGTCCGTCGTGGCCTCGCTGATGTGCGCGACGCGGCCGCGCCAGTCATCAAGATCCTGAAGTACGAGCCCCTTCGGTTTGAGGACGTGACAGGTCAGCCCGTGCCTTCGCGAGCCGTCTGCATCCAGTTGGTCGAGGACTGCGACATTTACCTGCTGATCCTTGGCGAGCTGTACGGCGATCCGATGCCCGGCACCGGACTCGCCCCGACAGAGGAAGAGTGGACGTTCGCACGCAACCTCGGCAAGCCGACCGTCGTGTTCAAGAAGTCCGGCATCAGTCCCGAGCTGCGCCAGGCGGAGTTCATTCGCAAAGTCGAGGACTATGAGACTGGCACATGGAGGCACTCTTTCAAGAACATTGGAGACCTGCTTTCGCAGATTGAGCGCGCCCTTGCGACAGCGGCCGAGGCCCTCCAGCCTGTGGTGCCGCGCGAGCTCGCGGCGCCTGTGATCGTGCCCTGGCGCGAGGCGGAGAGAGGGATCTACACGGGCGCCGGAACTGTCCTCGAGACCCACATCATCCCACTAGACGGTGCCGCGCCCCTTCCCGCCACATCGTTTGGTGAGCTCACGCGGTCACTGGCTCGTGCAGGCCAAGACCACGGCCTCTTTGAGGTGGGCCAGGCGCTCGATTTCCCAACGACCGAGACAACAATTGCAGCGCGTGCAAAGGCTGACGGCCGCCAACCGGAGGCCGCCGTCAGGGTGGCCCGCGGCCGGGCGATCAGCGTGTGGGAGAGCCTGCCGTCGCATATCGGTGGGTCGCTTCTCGATGAGTCCCAGTTCCGAACCCGCGTTGCCCGTGACCTCCGGCTCGCGGCCGCCCTTGAGCTAACGGGCTCGGAGTACGCGGCGATCGCGGTCGGGCTCAACGACGTCACGATGCTGGCCATTCCTAACGGCCCGAGCGCGATGAGCCTGCCGTTCGCCGCAGGTGACGCCGGGCCAGTGCACCTGGAACCGACAGACAGCTGGCCCATGCAGGCTCTCGCCATCGGGGCGCCGGAAATCGCGACCGAGCTCGTCGCGCGCTTGATGCTGCGCTTGCGGGCGCGACGATAAGCAACCGAGGGGCAAACAGCCCACCGAGCCTCTGAACTGGCGCGGCGAAGCCGAGGGCGAACGTCGCGAACAGGATCAGCACCCCGGCGGCCCTCATCGGGGGCTCAGGTCCCGCCGCTGAAATCACCGTCCGGACTGCCCCGGAGATCGTCGACGGGCCGATCCTCAGTGCCGATGTCT
>CAYZEJ010000189.1:0-4278 GCA_964477545.1 uncultured Anaerolineaceae bacterium
TCGAGTCGGTGGAATGTCCCGACGAGATTCCGCTGGAGGCGGGCAACGAGTTCGAATGCACGGCAACCGATGATCAGGGCAACACGGGCACGATCATCGTCACCCAGGACGACGACGAGGGCAGTATCACCTGGCGGCTCGATAGCCCCTAGGTGGCGGGCGCCTCGGATACCCCTCGCGGAACCCTGGCCCGTTGCTCGCCGGCGGCAGCCGTGAGCAGCTTCCGGATCTCAGCCGGCATCATCGGCGCATTGAAGTAGAAGCCCTGCCCGAGGGCGCAGCCCATCGCGCGAAGGCGCGCGAGCTGCTCGGCGTCCTCGATGCCCTCAGCCACGCTCGTGATGCGCAGGTGGTCGGCGAGATCGACGACCCCGTGTATCAGTGACTCCGCGCGTGGCTCCGACACCATCGCCGCGACGAATGATCGGTCGATCTTGACGAACTGGAAGGGGCTCCGCGACAGGGCGCTCAGCGACGCGTACCCCGTGCCGAAGTCGTCGATGGCCAGCCGCACGCCCAGGGCACTCAGGGCGCGCAGGCTCTCGACGGCGACAGGGCGGTCCAGGCGTGTCGACTCGGTGACCTCGAGCACGAGCCGGTTCGACGGCATGCCGGTCGAGTCGAGCACATCGCCCACGACCGCCGCGAAGTCGGCGCTGCCGAGCTGGACTGCGGAAACGTTCACGCTCATGAACCACTCAGAGGCAACCGGCGAGTCAGCGGCCCACGACATCGACTGCCGGCACGCCTCCTGGAGGATCCAGCCGCCGAGGGGCACGATCGCGCCGGTCGCTTCCGCGAGTGGGATGAACTCCATTGGCGCCAGAAGGCCGCGGGATGGATGACGCCACCGCACCAGCGCCTCGACGCCGACGACGCTGCCCGAGCCAAGCTCCATGACCGGCTGGTAGTGGAGTTCGAACTGGCGGTCGCGGATGGCTCGGTCGAGATCGCCCCGCAGCTCCATTCCGCGTACGACCGCGGCGTGCGTCGTCGGCTCGAAGACGGTGAAACGACCCTTTCCCTTGCCCTTGGCGACGTACATCGCGACATCCGCCTGCCGCATCAGTTCCTCCGCAGTCGCGGAGCCGCTCGTGCCGAGCGCAATACCGATGCTGGCGCCCACGGCGTGGTCGTAGCCGGCGACGGTCGTCGGGGTGCATAGCGCCTGCAGCATGCGATCCGCAATCTGACCAGCGGCATACATGTCGGGGCCGTCCTCCAGCAGGATCGCGAACTCGTCACCGCCGAGGCGTGCGACGGTGTCCGCAGGTCGAACGACGCGCACAAGCGCATCGGCCACCACGGAGAGCACCTTGTCGCCGGCCTGGTGTCCGAACGCGTCGTTGACCGTCTTGAAGTCGTCGATGTCGAGAAACATCACCGCAACCTGCTCACCCCGGCGCGCGAGGGCGTGCTGAAGGCGCTCGTGGAAGAGCGTGCGGTTCGCGAGTCCCGTCAACGGATCGTGGAGCGCCCGTCGCTCGAGCTCCCCCTCGAGCAGGCGACGCTGGTGGAGCGTGGTCCGCAGGTCGTTCACGACGCTGCCGAGTCGTCCGATCACCAGCAGGAACAGCGCGACGCAGCCGCCCGCGATGACCGGCACGTCGATCGCGTGCCCTGCGAGCCACTGCTGCACGAGCACGGCCGGCGCAAGGAGCGATGCGGCCGCCAGGAGCGCCAGGCGACCCGCGGAGAAGTGCACCTCGCCAGAGTCAACCGGGTCGGCCACCTCTCGCATGGTCGGATGGAGCGCGGCGGCCCCAAACAGGATCGACGCCAGCAGCCACCCGGCGTCGACGAGCTGACCCGTCTGGTATCCGTCGTTGAGCGCGAGGACCGCGTATGCGAAGTCGGCGAGGACGAGCATGACGAGCGCAGCTCCAAGGAGCTCGAGGGCGGGCATTCGTCGCATCGGAGTCAGGAACAGGCGGACCATGACGCCAAGCAGGACCACGTCGAGAACTGGGTAGGCAAGAGCCACGGCGATTTCCCCGAAGGATTGGCTCGTGTCCGCCACGATCGGCCCCATCAGGAAGACCCAGCTCACGAGCCCCACGCCCACGCCCACGATCAGGGCGTCGAGGAGGCTGGCCCGATCTCCCCCGGGCACCCGACCCCGGAGCATCCAGAGGATCGCGGCTATCTCACTGCCCAGGCCAAGGAGATAGAGGACGTCGGCCACCGAGGGAAAGGGCTCGAGGCCGTTGGCCTCCAGGATGACCCACGTCCAGTCGCCTGCCGTGGACAGCGCGAGGCCCGCGGCGAGGAGATACCACGGCCAGGCATTGGCCGGTCGGTGGATGAAGACGCCGGCAAGAACCGCGAGGGTGGCGACCATGCTCGGGAATTGGTACGCGACGTTCTGGATCTCGACGGACGGCAGGCGGAAGTACACGACGACCATCGCCACGCCCAGAGCAAGGAAGACCTTCCACACGGCCGTCCCGGCGGCTGCTCGCGCGCGGGCGGTGGCCAAGTGCCGGGAGATGCTGTGTTGGAGAGCCATGGGAACGTCCGCCTGCGCAGGCCTATGCAGGCCACCCTACGCGTGAGGCGCCTGATGCGTCAGTAGCCAATCGTCCGGGGGGCGCAGCCGACGGACTGATCTCGGAGCGAGGTCGAGCACGCGAAGGTCTACCGGGCAGGCCCTGGGGACGACGGTGCCCCGAGGTCGGCGATCACGGCCAGGACATCCTCCAAGGGAGTGCGACATGGAAAGGCATGGCAATAAGGTGCAACTTGTCGGCAACCGCATCATGCTCACCGGCGCGGTGCTGTACCTGTTGGAGTGGGTCGCCATCATCTGGGCAGGTGCGCTCGGGGTGCAAAGCGTCGCCACGGTCGGAGCGTCGGAAGCCGACATCCTTGCGTCGTATCAGGGCAACGCGGATGCCGTGGCCGTCATGGCAGGCTGGTTCAGCGTCGTGTTGCTCGGCCGGATTCTGCTCATGGTCGGGCTGAAGGCCAGCCTCGTCGCCTCCGGCCGGCCGCATCCATTGATGGGCTTCGCTGTCGTCGCCATGAGCGTCAGCGTCGTGGTCGAAATCGCCGCGTATGCGTTGGCTGCGGCGGCAGCACAACTGGGCGCGGCCCACACCGAGGGAATGGTGGCCGTCGAATGGGCTGCGGGCATGTTGAATCGCATGCTCATGGGCGGACTCGGCGTGTCGGTGCTCTGCGCCGCCTGGGCGATGTGGCGCTCCGGACTGTTCCCGAGGGTGCTTAGCATTCTGGGTCTCATCGCCGGCGTAGGCGTGACGCTCGGGGCGATGTTCGTCGCGACCCCCTTCGCCGCCGTGTACGACACTCTCGGCTCTGCGGCGTTCCTGTTCTGGATCTGGATGCTGTGGGCCGGCGTGCTGCTCTGGATCCGCACACCGAAGCGCGCCGCTGTCGTGGCCGAGGAGCCGGTCAGCGCCATTTAGTGCTTCGCACGGAGGTTGTGGACGCGGTCTCAAGGTCGCTGCCGGTGTGAGCCTTCCGTCCTGCGCCAGCGAGCACATTGACTCTGCCGCTTTCGCCCGGGTCCCAACGCCCGGGAGCACGGCGTTGACCGGATCTGCCTGTTAGGCCATGTGCTCGTGCCCCGCCCGGCCACCGGCGGCCGACGGACAGGCAACCTGACTCGCTCGCTCGACAAGTAAGGGCTTGGCGGGCCCGACCGGGGACGGGCCCGCGTTTCAGCGTCCTGCGTGAGCGTGTGATCCGCATACCGATCGCTGGTCGGGACGGGTAGGAGCGGGCGGCTCGAGCCGGTGGGTGCTGGGCCCTACTACGTGCTTTACGCGTATCGGCCAGCGGGCTAGCGCTCGCCGCCAGGCCAAGCAAGGAACGGCATGTTCATGACTACGCCCGGACGCTCGGCCGCCAGCCGTCCGTCGGCGATCGCGGCCTCGACCTCCTGTGCCGAGCGCAGCACCGGTGCGCCGTCGGCATCGGCCCAGGTCACGATAACGAGGGTGCGCAGCGGACTGTAGCCAGCGTCGCCGGGGGCCGAGGTGAAGACGTCAAGCTGGAAACCAAACGGTCCGCGCGGACCGTCGGGTTGGACGCCGTTGGCGAAGATGTACGCCAGGTCCAGCGCCGACTCGGGCGTGTCCGCCAGGGCGGGCACGAGCACCACAGGTGAATCCAATATGGGACCGAGCATCTCCGCCACTCCGGGGTCGGACGTCTCCGTGCGCAGGAACAGGATTTCCTCGCTGGCATAGTAGCCATGCACGGGCGGGATGCTGGAAACGCGCGTGTCGTCCGTTGCGGCCCATCCGGCGCCGC
>CAYZEJ010000190.1:0-4256 GCA_964477545.1 uncultured Anaerolineaceae bacterium
TAGCCCTCCAGGTAGTTGTCGACGTACACCTTCCAGTTGCACTCGATCAGGTACTCGCGCCGCTCGATCAGCCGCATGTGTTCAACGTCGTAGCCGGCGCGCGCGACCTCCTCCGGGATGGCGCCCATCACCTCGCGCAGGGGCAGAGCGTCGGGATCCAGGTTCGCGAAGACGAAGGGACCCCAGCGATCAACGCTGACTGGAAGCAGCCCGAAGTCCTCCTTGCGGAAGTCCTCGGTCTCGTCCATCTCCGGCGCCGCTCGGAGGGTGCCGTCGAGGCCGTAGGTCCAGCCGTGGTAGCGGCACTGGAGGCTCCTGCGGTTGCCCTTCGATAATGCGACCTGGCCGGCGCGGTGGCGACACACGTTGTAGAAGCCGCGCAGCGCTCCGTCCGTGCCGTGGGTGATGACGATCGGCTCATCGAGGATGGTCGCCGGCACGAAGTCGCCCGGCCGCGCGAGGTCGTCCAGTCGCGCGACGAGCTGCCACGTCCGCCCGAAGATGAGCTCCTTCTCGCGCTCATGGACCTCAGTGTCGAGGTAGTAGCGCGACGGTAACGTCGACGCGCGGGCAATCTGAACCGAACTGTTCGTTAAGCCCGGGACGGTCATCGTTTAGAGTGTACGAGCCGAAACTGGGAGTTCTGTACTTCGGGGGGAATCGAAAGGCCTTGAGGAGGATTCCGATGTTCTATACCCGCCGCGCCGCATTTTTCGCGGTCGCGTTCCTGTTGGCAGCCTGTGCCGGGCCCGGCGCCACCGCCGGTCCAACAGTTGGACCGACCTCGGGACCAACCATCGTGCCGACGGTAGCTCCCACAGCGGCTGCCACCGTCTGTGACGCGCTTCCAGCCGGATCGGAAGGCGACCTGCTGGCCACGATCTGTGAACGCGGCAAGATCGTCATTTCCACCGACGCGGACTACGCGCCGCAGTCATCCGTCACCCCGACCGGCGATTTTGAAGGGTTCGACATCGACGTCGGCGAGGAGATAGCCCGCCGGCTCGGAGTCGATGCCGAGTGGAGCGCACAGATCTGGAACACGATGATTGCCGGCAGTTGGTCGAGTCGATGGGACATGAGCGTGGGCTCGATCACGGTCACCCCTGAGCGCGAGCAGCTTTTCGACTTCACCCAGCCCTACTACTACACGGCCGCGCAGATCGCGGTGGTCGATGATTCCGGCATCACCTCGCTCGACCAACTCGCTGGGAAGGTCGCGTGCGTGGGCGCGGATACAACCTATCTGTACTGGATCGAGGGCACGCTCACATTGGGCGAAGGCGGCGAGATCGTCTCGCAGCCGCCGGAGGGCCTGACGGCCACTGAACTCGAAACGGACGCGAACTGTGCCGAGGCGCTCCGAGCGGGTCGGCGAGACTTCGAAGCATTCGTCACCGCGGACGCCGTAATCGACGAGGCAATCGCGGCTGACGCTCCGCTCGTCAAGCTCGGTGGTCCCATCTTCTATGAGCCGCTTGCTGTTGCTTTCGATAAGAACGGACCCGAGCGCGCGACGCTCCTGGCCGAGGTGGACCGCATCATCGGGGACATGCATGCCGATGGCACGCTCACTGAGATCAGCATGACCTGGTATGAGAAGGATCTGACAACCGCTCAGTGACGTCGTGGTCCATAGCGCAACCGAACGGGGACGCCAGCGGCGTCCCCGTTCACTTTTAGACGGAACGTGGCGGTCAACACCAAGCTAGCCGGGCGCGAGCTGCTGGACCGCATCGAGGCCGAGCAGCGTGCTCGGCGCCGTTTGTTCCGCGGCAAGTTCGCGGCGGTCTGGATCGTCCTCGTTGGTGGCTTGATCGCCCTCCTGTGGGCGACCGGCAACATCGACCTGGATTGGTACGCGCGCTGGGGGCCTTACATCCTCGAGGGCACGTGGACAACGCTGCTGATCTGCCTGTGCTCGATCATCCTTGCGACTGGTCTCGCGCTGGTGGGGGCGATGGCCCGTTTGTCGAGGCACGCCGTCGTCTACTCGGTGGCTTCGCTGTACGTTTCGCTCGTCCGAGGCACGCCCCTCCTCGTCCAGCTCTACTTCGTGTACTTCGGCCTGCCCGAGGTCGGCATCGTGCTCGACGGTGTGGTCGCCGGGATCCTCACACTTGGCTTCAACTACGGCGCATACATGACAGAGATCTTTCGGGCTGGGATCCAGGCCGTGCCGCGCGGACAGCGTGAGGCCGCTGAGGCGCTCGGTATGCGCGAATCGCAGATCATGCGGCGAATTGTCCTGCCGCAGGCCTTCCGGATCGTCATTCCTGCGATCGGCAACGAGTTCATTGCGATGATCAAGGACAGTGCGCTTGTCTCGACGATCTCCGTCAGCGAGCTGCTCCTGCGAGCGCGGCGGGTCGGGACACGAGAATTCCAGACACTCCAGGCGATGCTCCTTGCGGCGCTGGTGTACTGGATCCTGACGATGATCTTCAGCTTCTTCCAGGAGCGGCTCGAACGGCGCATGGCCCGCGGCGATCGCTGATGTCCGAGAACAACCACATCGTTCGTGTGGAGGGCCTGCACAAGTACTTCGGTGACGCGCACGTTCTGCGCGGTATCGACCTGGACGTCGCGCCCGGCGAGGCGGTCATGCTCGTTGGCCGTTCGGGCAGCGGCAAGACGACGCTCGTGCGCTGCATCAATTTCCTGGAGGAGCCGACGCTTGGGAGCGTCGAGGTCGATGGGTTGCGTGTCGAGGCAGATCCGCTGCTCAGTCGGGGCCGCGAGCATCGTGAACAGATCCGCCAGATTCGGCTGCGCGCCGGGATGCTCTTCCAGGAATTCAACCTGTTCCCGCACATGACCGTGCTGGAAAATCTGATCGAAGCGCCGATCCGCGTTCGCGGCCTGAAGCGCGACGAGGCAGTCGCGCTGGCCGACCAGTACCTGGCCAAGGTTGGCCTGACCGACAAGCGCGACGAGCACCCAGCACGCCTGTCGGGCGGCCAGAAGCAGCGCACCGCGATCGCGCGGGCACTGTGCATGGAGCCCAAGGTGCTCATGTTCGACGAGCCGACCAGCGCTCTCGATCCGGAGCTCATCGGCGAGGTCCTGGGTGTCATGGAGGGCCTTGCACACGAAGGCACGACGATGATCGTCATCACCCACGAGATGCACTTCGCGCGTGAAGCTGCCGACCGAGTCGTCTTCATGGACGAAGGCCAGATCATCGAGCAGGGCCCGCCGGACCAGATACTCGACGCGCCGCAGGACCCGCGCACCCAGCAGTTCCTCCGCCGCTTCCTCGCTACCGGCGCGGGGTCTGGCGCCGACTGACGCTACGCGCCGAGATAGGCGCGCTTGACGTCCTCGTTGTCGCGCAACGCCTCGGAGCTGTCGGCAAGTACGACAGTGCCTGTCTGCAGGATGTAGCCGCGAGCCGCCACCTCCAGCGCCATGTTTGCGTTCTGTTCGACCAGCAGGATCGATGTTCCTTCCGCGTGAATTGCGCGGATGGTGTCGAAGATCGAATCGACCAGGTTCGGCGCCAGTCCCATCGACGGCTCGTCGAGGAGCAGGATGCGCGGCTCGGACATCAACGCGCGGCTGATGGCCAGCATCTGCTGCTCGCCGCCCGAGAGCGTGCCGGCAACCTGGCGGCGGCGTTCGCGCAGCCGCGGGAACATCGTGTAGGCACGCTCCATACCGTCGCGCACCTTGGCCTTGTCCTTCACGCTGAAGCCGCCCATCTGGAGGTTTTCGTCGACGGTCAGCCGGGCGAACGTCCGCCGTCCTTCGGGGACCTGGACGACGCCGCGCATCACGATCTCGTGCGGCGGGACGTGGGTCAGCACCTCCCCGTCGAGCGTGACCTGCCCGCTGCGCGGTGCCACGATGCCGCTGATCGAGTTCAGCGTCGTCGTCTTGCCCGCGCCGTTGGCGCCGATGAGGGTGACGATCTCGCCCTGTTCGACTGTGAGCGATACGCCCCGCAAGGCGTGTATGTTGCCGTAGTAGGTGTGCAGGTCGGTGACCTCGAGAAGTGCCATGTCAGGCCACGGTCTTGGCACTGCCGTTGTTGTCGTCGTCGACGTCCGACTCCACCGGGACTGGTTCTGGAGTGGTGGCCTCGGCGGACGCGGTCTCGTCGGCAGCTTCAGCCGCCGTTTCGGCGGCGGCAGCCTCAACGGCGGCCTCCGCGGCGGACCCGCGGCCCAGGTATGCCTCGATCACGCGCGGATTGCTGCGGATCTCGGCCGGCGTCCCCTCGGCGATCCTCTCGCCGTAGTCGAGGACGGTGA
>CAYZEJ010000191.1:0-4213 GCA_964477545.1 uncultured Anaerolineaceae bacterium
GAGGGTCCTGATGGGCCCTGCGCTGATCGCGGTGACGCGCACGTTCTGCGGCCCGAGATCGTTGGCGAGATACCGAACACTCGCCTCCAAAGCAGCCTTCGCGACACCCATCACGTTGTAGTTCGCGACCACCTTCTCGGCGCCGTAATAGGACAGGGTCATGATCGACCCACCGTCGGGCATGAGCTTGGCGGCAGGCTGGGCCAGGGCGACGAGCGAGTAGGCGCTGATGTCGAGCGCCAGCGCGAAGCCCTCGCGCGATGTGTCGACGAATCGGCCTTCAAGGTCCTCGCGCTTGGCGAAGGCGAGCGCGTGCACCAGGATGTCCAGTCGGCCGTACTGATCCTCCCAACGCTTGAAGACTTGGGCGATCTGCTCGTCGCTCTGGACGTCGCACGGCTCCACGAACTTCGAGCCGATGCTCTCGGCCAGTGGCCGCACGCGCTTCTCGAGCATCATCTCGATCGAGCTGAAGCCGATCTCAGCTCCGTGCTCATGTAGCGCCTGGGCAATGCCCCAGGCGATTGAGTGATCGTTGGCGACGCCGAAGATGAGCGCCTTCTTGCCGGTCAGTAGGGCCATGCGATGGGTGACGATATCAGCCCGGTGGTACCGCCGAAGTGATCAACCAGCGGCAATCCCGATAGCCCGCCGATACGCCGCGACGTATTCGCGCGCCGGGCCACGCCAAGAGTGATCCGCCGCCATCGCCCGAGCCTGGATGGCGCGCCAGCGCGGTCCGTCGGCTAGAGCGGCCATAGCGCGTCGACTGGCATCAACCAACGGCGCGGGATCGGCGTCGTAGAAGCTGAAGCCGTTGCCCGCGTCTTGTTGCGCGTCGGCGTCGATGACCGTGTCGGCCAGTCCGCCCGTGGCGCGGACGATGGGGATCGTGCCGTAGCGCATCGAGATCATCTGGCCCTGACCGCACGGTTCGAAGCGTGAGGGCATCAGGAAGCAGTCGGCCCCGGCGTACATCCGCCGCGCAAGGGTTCGGTCGAACCGCTCCTCGACCGCCAGGCGCGAGGGATATTGCGCGGCAAGCGAGCGGAGCCCTTCGACGAGTGCGTGATCGCCCGTGCCAAGCACGCAGATCCGCGCCCCGTCGGCGAGCATCTGCCACGCCGCCGCGGCGAGCAGGTCGAAGCCCTTTTGAGGATCCAACCTGCTGACCATCGCGAAGATCGGTCCGTCCGGGTCCAGCCCCAGCTCCGCACACAAGGCCGCGCGGCAGACGGCCTTGCCCGCGAGGTCCGAGGCGGAATACGGGGCCGGGATGTCGGCGTCCGTCTCCGGGTTCCACAGGTCCGTGTCGATGCCGTTGATGATCCCGATGTACCTGTCCCCGCGATAGCGCAACGCCTCGTCGAGCCCGGCGCCGTACTCAGGAGTCAACGACTCGCGCGCATATGTCGGGCTGACCGTGTTGACCATGTCCGCGGCCAGCACTCCCTCGTAGAGCAGGTCGACGCCGGCCGGCATTCTGATCTCGTCCGGCAGGTCGAGCTGGGGTCCCACCTGGTCGCGCGGCACCCAACCGTGATAAGCGAGGTTGTGGCAGGTCAGGATCGTGCCCGGCGCGCCGAGTGCCGCGGTTGCCCCGTAGCGGTGGCGTAGCAGGAGGATGGCCGGCACGCCCTCCCAGTCGTGGGCGTGGACGATGTCTGCGGCACGGCCCTCGACGCGCATAAGTTCGAGTGCCGTTCGGCCCAACAGCGCGAACCGGAAGCCGTTGTCAGGATAATCGGCGCCGTCTTCGCCGTAGTAGTCGGGTCGATCGAAGCTCTCCGGATGGTCCACCAGCCGGAGTCGATAGCCGCGGGCCTGCGCGCTCAGGACGCTGACGGCCACCTGCCCGCCCAACGCCGTGGGGATCTTGAGGTTGGTTCGCTCCGCCGGTCCGGGTGGCTCGACGCCTCTGTAGCGCGGCAGATAGACATCGACCTCGTGCCCGAGCTGGCCCAACGCTCGCGCCAGCGCGTCGACCACGTCGGCCAGCCCGCCGGTCTTGGCAAACGGCTCGCATTCGGAGGTAACCATCGCGATGCGCATGCCCGCCGATGCTACCGGCCGGCTCCACCAATCTCCTCGACTAGCCAGCCCAGTCCGACGAATGTTCGTGTGGTTGACATAGCGGCGGCACTCGAGTCTCAAGCCCATTCGGAGGCGGCCCGGACAGCTTTCGTGACGCGCAGATCACGCTCAGCGCGCACACCTCGACCTGGTGCGCTGCCGACGCCGTCCTTCTTGAGTCCCTGTTAGGCCCGATATGTCAGCGTGGCGAACATTCGACCGCCCAAGCCTCAGGCGGCCCGGACAATCACGGTTGCTGAACCGGTTTACATGCCGAATCAGGACAATGTAGGATGCCCGCCGTGCCAAGTCGGATCGACATCCCCACACTGCCTGTGACAGGCCTCGTGCTCCCCCCACAACTCGAAGGCCTGGAGCGACTCGCCTTCAACCATTACTGGATGTGGCACCCATCGGTGCGCGTCCTTTTCCGACGCATCGACGCCCAGTCGTGGCTGCGCTATCGCCAGCCCGTCCCTCTTCTCCAGACGCACCAGAACTGGTCCACGATCCTCGAGGACGTCGACCTGATGGTCGAGTACAAGACGCTTCTGGCCGACTTCGACAAGTACATGGAGAACGGCTCCGGCCACTGGTTCGCACGCCGGCACGCAGACGCGCTCGACGGCCCTATCGCCTACTTCTGCGCCGAGTACGGCCTGAACGAAGCGATGGGTATCTACTCGGGCGGCCTGGGCGTCCTCGCCGGCGACCACCTGAAGGCCACGTCAGACATGGCCATCCCGTTCATCGGTGTCGGCCTGTTCTACCGTCACGGCTACTTCCGACAGACGATCGACGCCGACGGCCACCAGGAGCACGCCTACCCCGACTACGACCCTCAGCGACTGCCGCTGCGCCGTGTGGCCGGTGCCGACGGCGGCCCGCTGCGCATCGCTGTCGACCTCCCCGATCGGCAGATATGGTGCGCGGTCTGGCTGGCGCAGGTCGGCAGGGTGCCGCTGCTGCTGCTCGACACGGACATCAGCGACAACCCCGAGGCCGACCGTCCCATCACCCACATCCTCTACGTCCGCGGCCGCGAGATGCGACTGCACCAGGAGCTCGTGCTCGGCGTGGGCGGCGCGCGAGCCCTCGGGGCGCTGGGCATTCAGCCCCGCGCGTGGCATCTCAACGAGGGCCACTCGGCGCTGATGCTCGTCGAGCGGACGCGCGAACTGACGATGAGTGGCAAGTCGATGGACGAGGCGCTGCAAACCGTCCGCCGCAACGCGGTGTTCACGATCCATACCCCGGTCTCTGCCGGCAACGAACGCTTCGAGAGCAACCTGATCCGCCGCCTCGCCGCGCCGCTTGCCAATGACAGCGGCCTGGACCTGGAGCGCATCATCGAGCTCGGCCGGGGCACGGACAACGACCCCGCCCAGTTCGACATGACGGCCTTCTCTTTGCGCGAGACCAACGGCGCAAACGCGGTCAGCAAGCTCCACGCGCAGACCGCCAACAGCACGTGGCGCGAGGTGGTGTCGCAGACAATCCTCGGGATCACCAACGGCGTCCATCCGCCGAGCTGGGTGGGCGAGCCTTTCCGGCGGCTGTACGAGCAGATCGGCGCGGACCTCGACGACGTGGACGCCGAGGAGAATCCATTCTGGGAGCGCATCAAGGACATCCCCAACACCCAGGTCTGGGAAGCGCACAAGCGCCAGAAGCTGGAGCTTGCCTTCTTCTGCCGCCGCCGGCTCCAGAACCAGTTCGCGCGACACGGCGAGGCGCCCAGTCTGCTCGAGGGTCTGGCCGACGCGCTCGACCAGGACATCCTGACGATCGGCTTCGCGCGAAGGTTCGCCACCTACAAGCGCGCCGCTCTGCTCTTCTCTGACGAGGAGCGGCTGGGGCGGATCCTGCTCAACGAGCAGCGCCCGGTTCAGATCGTGTTCGCGGGCAAGGCCCATCCGGCCGACCGACCCGGCCAGCGCATGATCCAGGACATCTTCACCCGCAGCCGATCGCCCAAGTTCGCCAAGCGAGTCTTCGTCATGGAGGACTACGACATCCGCGTCGGCCGTTACCTCGTCCAGGGCGTCGACGTGTGGCTGAACAACCCGCGCCGACCGCTCGAGGCCTCGGGAACGAGCGGCATGAAGGCGGCGATGAACGGCGTCATCAACTGCTCAGT
>CAYZEJ010000192.1:0-4201 GCA_964477545.1 uncultured Anaerolineaceae bacterium
ATGTCTGGTGGACCGGGGGCGGCTGGTGTACGCGGCCGGTGATGGGCTCGAAGTCGCCGATGTTGAAGACGTACGGGAAGAGGTAGCCGTCCCAGCCGACGACATCGAAGGGATGATGCTTGTAGTGGTAGGCGGTGATGCGGCCGCGGACGCGCACCAATATCACGAAGTCGCCAGTTTCGTCGCGGGCGGGCGCTTCATCGGGAGTAC
This sequence comes from uncultured Anaerolineaceae bacterium, assembly GCA_964477545.1. Taxonomy (GTDB): domain Bacteria; phylum Chloroflexota; class Limnocylindria; order Limnocylindrales; family CSP1-4; genus JALYGJ01. The sequence goes on from CAYZEJ010000192.1 coordinate 211, forward strand.
GGATGTCGCGCTGGGAGAAAGGCGAGTGCTCGAGCAACTGGCCCCAATCGTTGCGGTACCGCTTGGGCGGCACGATCTCCGATGGTGACTCGAGGTAGAGGATCCGGTGGTCCGAGCCTTTGTCCTGGGCCAATCGCCAGGTCGTGCCGATGGGGATGACGATGTAGTCGCCAGGTCCGTAGCGCATCGGTCCGAAGTTGCTCTCGAACGTGCCCGCCCCCTCGTGCACGAAGAGCATCTCGTCGGCCTCGCCATTGCGGTAAAAGGTCGTGTCGGGAAGGTTCTCCGTCGGCCGCACGACGCCCATCAGAACGTCGCTGTTGAAGAACAGCGCGACGCGGCCCTCGACGATATTGCCGCCACCGGGGACGCTGCCTGTCTTGACCAGCCGATGTCGATGGAGCCCGTCGTCGATCGCATCGTTGCGAATCTCCCGCACGCGCTCGATCTGGTGTGTCTGCGTGGGCGGCACGAGGTGGTAGAGGAGGGAGCTACGGCCGGTGAAACCCTCCATGCCGAAGAGCTCTTCGGCGTAGAGGGAGCCGTCCGGCGCGCGATGCTGCGTATGGCGCTTGTGCGGAACGTTGCCGCGTGAGACGTAGAACATGCCTGGATGGCCTCCTCGATCGATCGAGGCGAGTCTAGCGATCCGGGCTGGTTTGCCGCGGTTCAGACGGGTTCGGTCTCGATCTCCTCCGTCGGGCGAGCGCGACCGCGGACGACGGCCGCGCCGAGGAGCAGCACGGCGACGGCTGTCCCCACAATGCGGAACATCGTGAGGACTTCGACGGGGAGATGAAGCAGACTGAGAACACTGTCCGCGCTTAGCAGCAGGATCAGTACGCCGACCGCGATCCCGAGACTTCGCTCGTTGATATGCCTCACCAGCCACGCCGCCGGGACCGCCGCGAGGACACCGCCAACGAGCATCGCAATGGTGACGTCCCAGCGCATGCCGGCGGATCCGAGGGCCTGGAGGAAACCAGCGCTCGCTGCGAGGGCGACCGCGAGCTCCGCCGCATTGACTGTGCCTATCGTCGTGCGTGCCGATATCTGACCGGACGCGACCAGCGTCGAAGTGGTCACCGGTCCCCAGCCGCCGCCGCCACTTGCGTCGATGAACCCGCCAACAAATCCCAAAGGAACGAGCAGCCACCTGGGCCGCCTTGGCCTATCTTGCAGGATCGTCGGGTTGCGACGCCCGTGGATGAAGCGGGCGACGATGACGCCGCCCAGCACCAGCAGGACCGCCGAGACGTACGGCCGTGCCGCGTCCAATGTGAGGTTGCTCAGCACGACCGCGCCCAAATACCCTCCCACCGCTCCTGGGATCCCGAGCATGAGCGCGATCCGGCCGTCGACGTTTCCGAAGCGCCAGTGCGCGGCACCTGATGCGAGGGCGGTGCCGATCTTGGCGACGTGGACGGTCGCCGACGCAACCGCAGGGAGCAGGCCCGCGGCGAGCAACAGGCTCATCGATAGCACGCCATAGCCCATGCCAAGCGACCCGTCGATCATCTGGGCCACGAAGCCGACCCCGACTATGACCAGCAGCCAGAGCACCTAGGTGGTTGCCTCCACTGCCCGCCCGCGAGCGGTGAGCGCGACGACCTCGTGGACCGCGATGATCACCACGAACCGGATGCCACGACTGACGTAGAACAAGGTGCCTTCTCCTGGGTTGGTAGCGCAGTTTATCGACGCACCTCGGTTCGGGCGGCCTCCGGTGCGATCTCCCCGTCGTGCGCGAGCGGCCGCGCAGAATCAATGCCGTACACAATTACGATCATTCCCACTAACTTAGTAGGAATAGTGCGCAAGATGATGGAAGAGCCAGATCTTGTCAAGCGGTGACTGGGTTGCGACTCTCGGCGAGGAGTGACCTAGGAGCGGGCCGCGCGCTCTACGATCGGGGTAGCCAACTCGCCCAGCCTCTCGATGCGAAGTGTCACCATGTCTCCCGGCTCCAGGTAGCGACCGAAGCCGGACTCCTCGCGGATCTCGAGCAGGCAGCCTGTACCCACCGTGCCTGAGCCCAGGATGTCCCCCGGTACCAGCCGCACGTCCGCAGATGCGCGGGCGACCATCGCTCCGAAGCTGAACTGTGCGTCGCTCCATCGGCCGCGCGACAGCTCGCGCCCGTTGACCTCGGCGGTTGCGGTGAGGTCGTAGCCCGTGGCCGATCGGGCGTCGTCCAGCTCGTCCGGCGTGGTCAACCACGGCCCGATGGTCGAGGCAAAGTCCTTGCCCTTGGCTGGTCCCAGGCGCACGGTCGTCTCGTCGCGCTGTAGATCCCGCGCCGACCAGTCGTTCAGGATCATGTAGCCGCCTATCGCTTCCTCGCCGCGCTCAGGGGAGAGGTCCCGCACGGGCGTGTCGACCAGCGCCGCGATCTCCAGCTCGTAGTCGAGCTCCGAGGAGTCGCGTGGCGCCCAGACGGGATCGCCCGGGCCGCGGATCTCCGACACGTTGCTGAAGTAGAAGATCGGCAGCCGGTACCAGGCCTCGGGTACGGGCTGGTTGCGCCGGGCCCACATGGTCGCGACGTGGCGCTCGAAGGCGTAGAAGTCGCGCAGGCTGGTTGGTCGGAGGATCGGTGGGCCGAAAGCGAGGTCGGCACCGTCGGTCACGGCGCCGTCATCAGCCTCGGTCGCCTCGAAACCGTCGGCTAGTTCGGAGAGTGCCGCAACCCTCAGGCCGCGGGCGAGGTGATCGTCGAGAGTGGTGATCGGTTGGCGAAACAGAATGCTGTTGTGCGCGCGCTGCTCGTCCTGGCGCGCTGCTCGGCGACGGGCGATCTCCAGGTCGAGCCAATGGAGACCGTCGGCGTCGGCCGCGGCGAAGAGCCGGTAAGAGGTGCCGACAGGAGCGTTGCGCTCCCTGGCGTGGGCAATCTTCATGGGCGGGCCAAGTCTATGGGTGGCGCAAGCCGTCAGTCGCAATCGGTTGAGTGCCCGATAAGCGCCCGATAAGCCACCGGTAACGCCCCTTCGCGAGTCTGCTCCGATGAACGATCAGCGAATAGGCGCCGCATTCAGGGCAGTGCGGATCCGTCGCGGTTGGCGCCAGGTTGACGTTGCGAAGAAAGCGCGCGTGTCTCCGGGTGTGGTGTCACTGGTCGAGCGAGGACACCTCGAAGGTGTCTCTACGCCGGCGTTGCGCAGGATTGCGTCCGCGCTGGACATTCGAATGGACATCACGCTGAGGCTTCCGCACGGTGAGCTCGATCGGCTCTTGAGCGAGGGCCACGCGGCACTCCACGAGGAGCTGGCACGGTACCTGGATCGATTACCGGGCTGGGTGCACGCTCCGGAGGTGTCGTTTGCCGTTTATCGCGAACGGGGAGTGATTGACATTCTCGCTTTCCATCCGGCGACCGGGTCTCTACTGATCATCGAGTTGAAGACGGAGTTGGTCTCTCTCGAGGATCTGCTCACGACGATGGATGTGCGCATACGACACGCGCTGCGCATTGCACGGGAACGGGGGTGGGGCGCGCGGTCGGTGAGCGCGTGGGTCGTATTTGCCGACAGCAGCACGAACCGTCGTCGAGTCCACGCACACGCGGCTGCTCTCCGCTCGGCGTTCCCGGCGGACGGCCGCGCCATGCGCGGCTGGCTCAGCCGTCCGGTGGGGACAGTTCGGGGCCTGTCTTTCTGGGCTAATTTCAGCGACAGCACCGCTAGCCGGACCGCTCCCGCCCGGCGTCGCGTGCGCGTGCGTGCCGTCGCCGCGAAAGCTCGCCAGGCGGCAGCCTGATTGCCGTTAGGGCAACTTCATGGCCCTGCGGGCTGACTAACGGTTGTCAGCCTGAAATTGGGCCAAGAAGCAAGGGCTCGACGGCGCTGCTGAGAGGGCCTTCCTCCGCCGGGGCCCTCGGGGCCCGGCTGCGCGCGAAGCGGTCGGTCCCCGGCGCAGACGTACCGACCGTCGCTTGCTACAGGTTGCCGCGCAGCGCCTGTTCGCGTTCGATCGCCTCGAACAGGGCCTT
>CAYZEJ010000193.1:0-4107 GCA_964477545.1 uncultured Anaerolineaceae bacterium
CATCGACGAGAATCTGTCCCAGGCGAGCAACGTCACCACCGGCCGCATCTACCAGAGCGTCATCGCCAAGGAGCGCCGCGGCGACTACCTCGGCGGCACGGTCCAGGTCATCCCGCACATCACCAACGAGATCAAGGAGCGCATCCAGCGCGTCGCCCGGGACGGCAAGGCCGACGTGGTGATCGTCGAGGTCGGCGGGACCGTCGGCGACATCGAGTCGCTGCCGTTCCTCGAAGCAATTCGCCAGATGCGCAAGGACGTCGGCCGGGGCAACGTGCTGTACGTCCACGTCACGCTTCTGCCGAGCCTGAGCGCGACCGGTGAACTCAAAACGAAGCCGACCCAGCACTCGGTCAAGGAGCTCCGCGGCATCGGTATCCAGCCCGACGTGATCATCTGTCGCTCGGACCAGGAAGTGCCCGACGACCTGCGCGAGAAGATCGCACTCTTCTGCGACGTGGCCCTTGAGGCGGTCATCCCGGCGCCCACGGCGGAAACCATCTATGAGGTTCCGCTCCAGTTCCACGACCGGGGACTGGACCAGCTGATCGTCAACGAGCTCGGGCTGGCGGAGAAATCCAAGCCGGCCGATCTGACCGCCTGGCGCGAGCTCGTCGAGCTGATCAAGCGCCCCAAGCCGCAGGTCGAGGTGGCCCTGGTCGGCAAGTACATCGAGCTGCCGGACGCCTACCTGTCAGTCACGGAGGCTCTCCGCCACGCAGGCTGGGCTCACGGTCGCTCGACCATCATCCGCTGGGTCGACTCGGAGTCGCTGACGCCGGACAACCTGATGGAGAAGCTCGGTGGAGCCGCGGGAGTGGTTGTGCCAGGTGGCTTCGGTCATCGCGGCATCGAGGGCAAGGTGCTCGCCGCGCGTTACGCGCGCGAGAACAAGGTTCCCTACCTTGGCCTGTGCCTCGGCCTCCAGTGCGGTGTGATCGAGTTCGCGCGCGACGTCGTCGGCGCGGCCGATGCCAACTCCACCGAATTCGACCTCTTTACCAACGCCCCGGTAATCGACTTCATGCCCGACCAGCGCGAGCTGGAGGAGAAGGGCGGCACGATGCGCCTCGGGGTTTACCCGGCGCGGCTGACGCCCGGGTCGAAGGCCGCCGAAGCGTACGGCGAAGAAGTCATCTACGAGCGACACCGCCACCGCTTCGAAGTCAGCAACGCCTATCGCGAGGCGCTCGAGAGCAACGGCATGCTGCTGTCAGGGCAGTCGCCCGATGGTCGGCTGGTGGAGATCGTCGAGCTGAAGGATCACCCGTGGTTCGTGGCCAGCCAGTTCCACCCGGAGTTCAAGAGCCGGCCCGATCGGCCGCATCCGCTCTTCGAGGGCTTCCTGAAGGCCGCGATCGAGCATCAGTCAGTGGTTTCAGAGTCGGAGCCGAGCCTGGTTTCAGCCACCACGGACGGCTGATCATCTCCACGTGACGGCGCTCGCAATGGACGATTTGGTCGCGCGCCTCGCGCCGTCGGCCGCCAATCCCGTTCCCGCGGAGCTGCTCCGGGCGCGTGACTCCGTTCGTGCCGCGCTGGCGGCGTTGCGGGACGTGCCTGATTCGGCGCTCGAACGCGCGTGGGTATGGCGTGGTGGCGATGTCGACGTCCGCTATGGGTTCTACCGACAGTACGAGTTGATGGAGGACTCGCGCGCCCGGATCCGCCCGTTGCTGGCGGCGGCGGGTTCGTCCGAGGGACCGGCCCGACCGCTGGTCGCCGCTGCCTCGGCCGCGCGCTGGGATCTGCACGGCCTGCTGGCCGGTCTGGGCGATGACGATCTGGACCGTGACCCCGGAAACGGCGAATGGACGGTTCGCGCGACCCTCGCCCACATCGTTGGCGGGCAGCGCTTCTACGCCTGGCACACGTCGTGGTGGCTGGGGCGGCGCGACGCCCCCGGTGACGAATTACCCAGGAAAGTGCCCGACGACGCGTTCGATCTGCCAGAGGAAGCGACCGAGGGTGAAGGCTCGCTGGCCGACATCCAGCGACGGTTCGACGAGATCACGGATCTCTCAACGGTTGCTTACGCGGATCTGGGCGCCGACGACCTGGCGGCCCGCGCGCGCTGGTCGGGCCTACCGGTCGACGTCCGCTTTCGGATCGTCCGCTGGTCGTCGCACATCCGCGAGCACACGATCCAGGTCGAGAAGACGCTTGGTTACATAGACCGGTCAACGACCGAGGTCGACCGCCTGTTGCGGCTCATTTGTGCCGCCTACGGCCGCCTGGAGGAAGACCTGTTCCCGGCTTCAGCGTCGCCACGCGCATCAGAGGCCCTGGCCCTAGCTGAATCAGCGGCCGGGGAGGTGTTGACCGGCACCCGGTCGGTTATCGAGGCAGCGCGCGCCTAGCTAGGCGATCGCGCGGTGCAACCGAAGGAACGTCGGCTTGAAGCTGAGCGCCGTCCAGGTTCGGCTCGCCAGCAGGTTCGTCGAGCGCCAATCCGTCGCCACCCACTCGTAGCCCTCGTCGCGGGACCAGCACATCACAGTCTCTCCTAGCGCTCTGCCGGCTCCGAGTCCACGCCCACCCGGCAACACGGCGGCGAATCCGAGGAATCCGGCGCTGCGCGGTCGCATGATCGGAGTGTGGCCCGGGGATAGCTCCAGCGAACAACCGATCGCGGCGCCTATGACGCGGCCGCTGTGCTCGGCCACGAACGTCGCATAGCTCGGGTTGTCGAAATCGGCCTCGAGGTCGGCCAGCGATTCCTCGATCGTCGGAATCGGCAGGCGCGAGAACACGGCAGAGCGCGTCTGATGCATGGGTAGGGCCACGTCGAGCTCGGCGAGCACGGGAAAGTCGGCTCGGGTCGCGCGCCGGAGGCTGAGACCTTCGGCCAGCGAGGGCACGAACTCGCGCCAGACAGGTTCGCGCAAAGCGTGGACCTGCTGCCTGCCGAAGCCAAGGCTGAACCACGCCTCGATCTCTCTGGCATCGGACGCCGGAACGACGACGAAGTGGCTCGTCCGGCCCTCGTCGAACCAGCGCCCGGCCGCGGCGGCGTATGCCTCGCGGATGCCCTCAGTGTCGGTGCCGGCCATGCCGGCGTCTTCGATCCACACGTTCGGGCCCCACGTCGCATCTGCTCGACGTGTTCCCAGCACGTACGCTGTCGCGCGGCCATGCACGAGCACGACCGCGCCGGATGCCGCCTCACGCTCAAATAGAGCGGCGACCTGCTCTCGTGTCGCCGCCGGCTCTTCGTATTTCCTGTCGAGGGCGAACGTGGCGCGCCGCTGGTGGCGATGGCGCTCGGACAGCAGGCGCGCGGCCTCCAGGACCGAATCGGCCGTGAATTCGCGGATTTCGTAGCGGGCCATTCCTGCGTCATCCTGACGCATAAACGGCGGGGGCGACGGTGCGGCGTAAACTGGCCCGACTGACGCTTAGGAGCGACCCATGAAGATTTTCCTGGACACAGCCGATATCGAAGAGATTCGGATCGCCGCCCGGTGGGGCGTGCTCGACGGCGTGACGACGAACCCCACGCTGTTCGCCAAGGTAGGCGGCTCGTACGACGACGTCCTGAAAGAGATCTGCACGCTGACGTCCGGGCCGGTTTCGGCCGAGGTAGTGGCCGAGGACGTCGATGGGATGCTGCGCGAGGGGCGCCACTTCGCCAAGCTCGCGCCGAACATCATGGTCAAGGTGCCCATGAGCGAGGAGGGCCTCGAGGCCATCTACCGCTTCGCCGAAGAGGGCATCAAAACCAATTGCACGCTCATCTTCACCGCCAACCAGGGCCTGCTGGCGGGCAAGGCGGGCGCGTCTCTGCTGTCGCCGTTTGTCGGCCGCCTGGATGACATCAACCAGGACGGCATGGACGTCATCCGCGAGCTCGTTTCGATCATCGAGATGTACGAGATCGAATCAGAGGTCCTGGCGGCCTCCATTCGCCACCCGCGCCACGTGACCGAGGCGGCACTGCTGGGAGCGCACATCTGCACGCTGCCCTTCAAGGTGCTCCAGCAGATGGTTCGCCATCCGTTGACGGACAAGGGCATCAAGACCTTCCGCGAGGACTGGGACAAGGCGCGCAAGGCCGCGGCCGAGAGTGACCCAGCGGCGGTTGGCAGCGCAGGTCGCCACAACTAG
>CAYZEJ010000194.1:0-4077 GCA_964477545.1 uncultured Anaerolineaceae bacterium
CGGACCTGGTCGAGATCAATCCACTCGCCGTGGTTCGCGAGGGCCTCCCCGACGGCTCGGCGAACGAGTCGCTCCAGTGCCTCGACGCGAAGATCACGATCGATGATTCGGCCCTCTCGCGACACCCGGAACTGGAGCTGATGCGCGACGTCGCCGAAGAGGACCCGGTCGACGTCGCCGCGCGCGAAGAGGGCATCTCGTTCATCAGGCTCGACGGCTCGATCGGCTGCATGGTCAACGGCGCCGGGCTGGCGATGACCACGATGGACCTGATCAAGCGTGCCGGCGGCGAGCCAGCCAACTTCCTCGATATTGGCGGCGGCGCCAAGGCGGACAAGGTTGAGGCCGCGATGCGCCTGATCCTGGCCGACCCGCACGTGCGCGCCATCCTGGTCAACATCTTCGGCGGCATCGCGCGTGGCGACGAGGTCGCCCACGGCCTGGTCCACGCCCGCACCCAGCAGGAGCGCCACGTGCCGATGGTGGTGCGCATCGTGGGCACGAACGCGGAAGAGGCCGCGCGAATCCTCGCCGAATCAGGCGACCCGGACCTCGAGACCGCCGCGACGCTGGACGAAGCCGTCGCGCGCGTCGTCGCCGTTGCCGCGCAAACGCCTGTGACCGCGTGAGCATCCTCGTCGGCAGCGACACCAGGCTGCTAGTCCAGGGCATCACCGGACGCGAAGGCGGCTTCCACGCACAGCAGATGCAGGATTACGGCACGAACATCGTCTCTGGGATGACCCCCGGCAAGGGCGGCCAGACGGCGCTCAGCAAGCTTGTGCCCGTCTTCGACACATGCCGCGAGGCAGTCGCCCAGACGGGCGCCAACACGACCGTCATTTACGTGCCCGCGGCCGGCGCCCCGGATGCGATCCTCGAAGCGCTCGACGCCGGCATCACGACCATCTTCTGCATCACTGAGCACATCCCGGCGCTCGACATGCTCCGCGTCGTCGCGGCCGTCGATCTCGCCGGTGCGCGCCTCGTCGGCCCCAACTGCCCCGGGGCAACATCAGTTGGCCGGGCAAAGGTGGGCATCATCCCCGGGAGCATCCACAAGCAGGGCCGAGTCGGCGTGGTCAGCCGATCGGGCACACTGACGTACGAGGTCGTCGAGGCGCTGACGGAGGCAGGGATCGGCCAGTCGACGTGCGTCGGCATCGGTGGCGACCCGATCAACGGCTCGAGCTTCGTCGATATCCTCGCGCTGTTCCGCGACGACCCGGAGACCGAGGCTGTGGTGCTGATCGGCGAGATCGGCGGCGACGCCGAGGAGCGCGCGGCGGACTGGATTGCCGAGCACATGTCGGGCGTGCCGATGGCCGCATTCATCGCCGGCAGAACGGCGCCGCCGGGTCGACGGATGGGCCACGCAGGGGCGATCATCAATGGCAACAGGGGGACGGCGCAGAGCAAGGTGGCGGCGTTGGAAGGGGCGGGCGTGCGCGTGGCCGAGGCGCCGAGCCAGATCCCAGAGCTATTGCGGGCGGCCGGCGTACGGCCCGACTGAGGCCATTCAGCGGGGGCAAAGGAGGGTTCAGGTGGCATTCACAGGCTCGACGATGGGCAAGTACTCGCGCCTCTGGCTGATCATCACCGGCGGCATCCTGCTCGCAGTTGGCGTGGGCATGGCAGTCACGCTCGGGAACATCATTTATGCCGGTCCGATGATGGTGATCACGGGCGGGATCCTCGCGGCAGTCGGCCTACTGCTGATAGTCATCGGCTTGATCGTCGGCCGTCGCGCAGCAGCCGTCGACCAGATCCTGGCCACGGGTATCCCTGGAACCGCCCAGATCATGGGGATGACCCAGACTGGCATGTACCTCAACGAACAGCCGCAGATTGAGCTCAACCTGTTGGTCACCGTGCCCGGCCGCCCGCCGTACGCGGCGACACATAAGTCCTTCGTACCGTTCATCCTGCTCGGACGACTGGGTTCGGGAGCACCACTGTCAGTCAAGGTTGATCCCGTCGATCCGCAGAAGCTCGTGGTCGACTGGCAGAGAACCGGCTTCGCTGCGCCGATGGGAATGCCCATGGCGGGCATGCAGCCGATGGGCCAGCCGATGATGGGCACGCAGCCCATTCCAGACGCAGCCCCGCTGCAGAGCGGAACCGGGAGCCAGACGACCGCGAGCGGTGGCGTCGACGAGAGCCTCAGCCAGGTCCAGGCCGCGCTGGCGGCGAGTGGTGCAGCGGCAGCGGCGCCGTTCGCCTCGGCCGCGCAGGGCAACCTCTCGGTCGAGCAGCTGCGCGAGTACCTGCGCACCTCCGGACTGCAGGGCGAGGCGCGCATCGACAAGCTCACGGACACGGGCCAGATCGTCGGCGACGAGCGTCTATACACGATGCAGGTAACGCTCGAGCTTCCCGGCCAAGAGCCTCGGCAGCTGGCCGAGTCGGCCGCCATGGTCCCGCTCCGGGCAATGCACAAGGTGCACGTTGGCTGGAAGGTGCCTGTCCGTGTCGCCGCAGACAACCCGAACCTGATGATGTTCGAGTGGGACAAGGTCTGACCTAGCGGTCAGTCGGAGACGCCGAGTGCCTTCCACGAGGGGCCACCAGGCGCTTCGATCAGCTCCACCAATACGCCGTTGGCGCTGCGTGGGTGGATGAAGGCGACAGGGCCCTCCGCGCCTCTTCTCGGTGTCGAGTCGATCAGCTCGACTCCCTCCCCGGCCAGCCGATCCAGCTCGGCTGCGATGTCGGCGACCTCGAGGCATACGTGGTGGAAGCCCTCGCCGCGCGACTCCAGGTATCGGGCAACTCCCGTCGACGGATCAGTCGGCATGACGAGCTCGATCTTCGATTCACCGACCTGGAGAAAGGCGATGGTCACGCCGTCCGACTCGATCGGCAGGACGAGCTCGACCGGCATGTGGAGCCGGTCACGGTAGAAGGCGAGCGCCGCTTCGATGTCGCGCACGACGACGGCGACGTGATGAACTCGTCCAGGCCGGCTCAAAGGTACACCGAACGGTTGTTCTGTTTCTCCCATCAGACCGTGATCAGCTCGCGATGCTCCCCGAACTTGACCCGCAGCCGATCGCTGATCTCGCCCAGGGTGGCGTTGGCCTTCACCGCGTCGATGATCGGCGGCATCAGGTTGTCGGTCCCATCGGCGGCCTCTGCGAGCCGGTCGAGTGCAGCTTCCCAAGCGCCGGCGTCGCGCTCGGCGCGCAGTCGCCGGACTCGGTCGACCTGGCCGCGCTCAGCAGCAGGATCAATACGTTGCAGATCGGGCGTATGGACCTCGTCGTCACAGAAACGATTGACGCCGACGACGATGCGGTCGCCCTCCTCCACTTCACGTTGGACGCGATAGGCGGCTTCCTGGATCTGCCGCTGCTGGAAGCCCGCCTCGATCGCCGCCAGGGCCCCGCCCATCGCTTCGATCTGGTCCAGGTAGTCCTGGGCAGCGTCCTCGACGTCGTTCGTCAGCGACTCCACGAAGTAGCTGCCGGCGAGGGGGTCGGGCGTGTCAGCGACGCCGCTCTCGTGGGCAATGATCTGCTGCGTGCGCAGCGCCAGCCGCGCGGACGCCTCGCTTGGCAGCGCCAGGGCTTCATCGCGGGCGTTCGTGTGAAGGCTCTGGGCGCCGCCCAGGACCGCGGCGAGCGCCTCGATCGTGGTGCGCACCACATTGTTGTCGACCGACTGTGCGGTCAGGCTCGAGCCGGCCGTCTGTACGTGGAAGCGGCACATCAGAGAGCGCGGCTCCCGTGCTCCGAATCTGTCGCGCATGATCCGGGCCCACATACGCCGCGCGGCGCGGAACTTGGCCACCTCTTCGAAGAGCTCGCTCCAGGCCGCGAAGAAGAACGAGAGGCGACCGGCGAAAGCGTCGACGTCGAGCCCGCGTGACTGCGCCCCTTCGACGTATGCGATCCCGTTGGCGAGGGTGAATGCCAGTTCCTGGGCCGCCGTGGCTCCCGCTTCGCGCATGTGGTAGCCGCTGATCGAGATCGTATTCCAACGCGGCAGCTCGCGCGCGGAGAACTCGAATATGTCGGTCACGAGGCGCATCGAGGCGGCGGTCGGATAGATGTACGTGCCGCGGGCGATGTACTC
>CAYZEJ010000195.1:0-3998 GCA_964477545.1 uncultured Anaerolineaceae bacterium
AACCCCACTGCCGCCACCACCGCCGCGCGAGAGCTTCGGCGACCGCGGCGACCGCGGCGACCGCGATCGCGGCGGACGCGACAGAGATCGCGGATTTGGTCGCGGCGGACGCGACAGAGATCGGGGTGGGTTGGGTCGTGGCGATCGTGGCGGGCGCGGTGGCGACGAGCCAGCAGCTGCTCCCCCGGCCGGCGAAGGCTCATTTGACGCAGGCGAAGGCTCCTTTGACGCCGGTGGTGACGTGGGAACCACGGGCGGAGACGAGACCCCTATGGCCCCACGTGGTGACCGCGACCGCGACCGCGGCCGCGGAGATCGCCCCAGACGGGACTTCGGCCGCGACCGCCCCGACCGTGGTGACCGAGGCGACGGTGGCGACCGCGATGCGGGCCGCGACCGCTCGGGCGCGCAGCTATCGGCCGGTGAGCAGGAGGAGGTTCGCGCCAGTCGGGCACGTCTGTCTGTCGAGCGCGAGGAGATCCAGGCCGCCGAGGCGAGCCCCGCGGCTCTCGAGGCCGGCCGCGAGATCCTCCAGGAGCTGCTCGGCCACATGGGTCTCGAAGCTGTGGTGAACGTCGAAACCGGCGACACCTCGAAGCTCGACGTCAAGGGCCAGGAGCACGAGAAGGAATCGCTCGGCGCGCTAATCGGCCGCAAGGGAGAACGCCTCTCGGCCCTGCAGCACCTGGTCAACCTGATGCTCTCTCGCCGCCTCGGCGAATGGACTCGCGTCCTCGTGGATGTCGAGGACTACCGCGGCCGTCGCGAGCGGCAGTTGCGCGAGATCGCGATGCGGGCAGCGGATCGAGTCAAGGAGAGCGGCAAGATGCTCCAGCTTGAGCCCATGCCCGCGCTCGAGCGACGCTGGATCCACCTGGCCCTGCGCGAACACCCGGATGTCTCCACGCAGTCCATCGGTGAGGAGCCGCACCGGCGTGTGGTCATACTTCGGCGCCAAACCGGCTAGCACGCCAAACCTGCTAACGGGCATCGCGCGCCCCCGTCCGCGGTAGTCGCGGGCGAGTCTGGCCGAACTGTGTCACCCTTTCGCTAGGTGATAGGCCGACTGTGAAGCGAGCCAAGACGCCTCCCTGCTGACAGTAATGAGCAGGCCCCAGACGTTTGGGCCACAAGCCAAACCCGCCCCTTCACGTAGAATTCGAGGCCGATGACTTCCCGAACTGAACCATTTCCGGTCCCGTACACGGTTGTCCCGCGTTTCCCGTGGCATCGCCTTGGCTTTACCTTCGCTCTGACACTCAGCGCGATCATCGTGTTCAGCGCCGCATTCGCGGTCGGCTACGGGCGCATGAACGACGGCGTTGTCCTGCCTGGGGTTGACGTTGCGGGTGTAGATCTTGCGGGCCTGAGCCGCCCGGCGGCCGCAGCGAAATTGCGCTCCGCGCTGCCTGATCTGTCGGCTGGCAGCCTGACGGTCGACGTGGCCAACCAGAGCGAGACCATCCCCTACTCGGCCTTCGAGCGCGACTACGACCTCAACTTCATGCTCAACCAGGCTTTCGGGCTTGGCCGGGGCACGAACTTCGTCGAACAGCTGCGCGAGCAGCTCACGATCCTGGTTAACGGCGTTTCAGTTCAGCCGCAGCTCTTCTGGAACAACGACGAGCTCTCGATGCGCGTCGCTGCGCTCGCGTCGTCTGCGCAGGTCGCTGCTGTCGACGCACAGGTCATCCGCGAGGCGGGCCACTACGTCGTGATTCCGGCCGTCAACGGCACTTCTGTCGATTTCCAGCAGGTTGTCACGCAGGCCATGGCCGCGGTCGACAACCTTTCCCCGCAGAGCACACACGTCACCGTAGAGGGCACGCCCGTCCTGCCGGCGGTGACGACAGGGATGGCCCAGGCCGCGGCGGACCGCGCCGAAGGTGTTGTTGCCAATGGACTGACGCTGTCGGGCGCGGACCTGTCCACCACGATCGATCCCGAGATCCTGCGCGGTTGGGTCTACCTGAACGAGGTCGCCCTGGGCGAGTGGCAGCTGTCCATCGCCGGCGAGCCCATCGCCCAATACCTGGCCATCTACGCAACGACCACCGATATCCCGCCCACGAACGCGAACTTCGAGTTCCAGGGCGGCGATCTGACCGTTATCCCGAGCGAGCAGGGACGCGCCCTGGACGTCGACGCGACAACGGCCAGTGTCCTCGCCGCTCTTCAGGCGCGAGCTGACGGCGATTCGTCCGCCCGAGCGCAAATGTCACTGGTTGCGGTCGAGCCGGAGTTCACGACCGCCCAGGCACAGGCCCTCGTGTCACGCGTGGCCCTGCTCGGGACCTGGACCACCAACTTCATTCCGGGCGCTGCCAACGGATTCGGAGTCAACATTGCGCTCCCGACCTCTGCGATTGATGGTCAGGTCGTCCAGCCCGGCGCGCAGCTCGACTACATAACCGCCATCGGGCCAGTCACGAGTCCGCCATACGTGGAGGGCGGCGTGCTCATCCATGGCCAGATCCGTGAGGAAGGCGCGATCGGCGGAGGCATGTGCTCATCGTCGACCACTCTCTTCAACGCCGCCATGCGTGCCGGGTTCCAGATCGATGCGCGCGGAAACCACAGCATCTACATCAGCCGGTACCCGGTTGGTCTCGACGCGACCGTCTATGAGTCGGGCGGTCGGCGCCGAACGATGGCCTTCACGAATGACACGGGTTACCCGGTTCTGATCAAGGGGATCAACAGACGCGGCAAGGTCACGTTCGAGATCTGGGGGATCGACGACGGCCGGACGGTTCACCTCGACGAACCGCGCATCGAGAACATCGTCGAGGCCGGAGCCTGGCTCGAATATTCGAACGACCTCGAGCCCGGTGAACGCCGCAAGAAGCAGGATCCTTACGACTCGTTCGACTCATGGGTCACGCGCACAGTCCGCGACGCCCAGGGCAACGTCATTCACACAAACACGTTCGTGTCGCACTACAAGAAGCTCGATGCGCTCACCCTGGTTGGCCGCTACCCGGGCGATCCCGTCGAGGGCACGAGGATCCGCCCGGAGGCGTACCCCGGCCCGCCCAATCCGCCCAAGCCGCCCCCGCCGACACCCGACCCGGACCCGACGCCAGATCCCGACCCGGATCCTACGACTCCCCCGGAAGTGGTCGCCAGCTTCACGTACAGCCAGGAAGCCGACAGCTACACGGTCCGCTTCACCGGCAGGCCCAAGGCCGGCACCAGCTACGTCTGGAACTTCGGTGACGGCAACGTTGGTAGCGGCAGGACCACCAGCCATACGTACGCTGGCGCTGACACCTACGACGTCACCCTGGAGGTCACGAAAGGCGGCCAAACTGACTCCTTCTCCGCGACGATTACCGTCAACGAAGTGCCGGAGCCGGAGCCGGAGCCGGAGCCGGAGCCGAGCACTTAACTGGGTTCGTCCACAGTGAAAGCCCGCGGTTTACGCCGCGGGTTTGCTGTATGTGCCGACTTCGTCGGACCGAATTAGTCGGACTACTTGGCCCTCATCTTGTTGTTCTTGGGATCGTGGGTGATCTCGGCCAGGCCGAGCGCCTCCATCAACGGCGGCATGTACACGCCGAACCGACCGCGTAGGCCCTTCTTGAGCCCGTACCAGCCTCCACGTGGGTTGTCTCTAGACCGCCCCCAGGCCTCGACCGTGCCCTCGGGCGCCTCCTTCTGCTCGTCGGCGCCGCCCAGGGGCATCCAGTCATCGTGCGCCTTGAGCATCGCGTGCAGCTCGTCGATCGCTCGCTTGTCGTACTTGAGCTGCGTGCCGCCCACCTAGCAGACGATTGCCGGCGGGTCCGCCGCCTCGTCGAGCCACATCGTGTACTCGGACGTACCCGGCGGCGTCTTGAGCCGCCACGGGTCCTCTTTGGTCCCAGATCCGGCCATTGCAGCCCTCTGTGCGGTGCGGGATAGGCCGCGTAAACGTACTCGGTCTGGGACGAAGGGGAAAGAGATCTGGTGGAGATGGGGGAGAGTCGAACTCCCCGTCCAGAACGTTCAACCGG
>CAYZEJ010000196.1:0-3789 GCA_964477545.1 uncultured Anaerolineaceae bacterium
GATGGGCTGGCGGATGCGCAGCCCGTACAGGGCTCGTGTCACCGGGTAGGTGACGGTGTTGGTGATCGTGCCGTCGTACTTGTAGCGCGAGTAGAGCGGCGCGACGTAGTCGAAGCCCCCTTTAAGGATGGGTCCAGCGAGCAGCTCGATCCATTCCGGGACGATCGATCTGAGATCGGAGTCGACCACCACCAATGCCTGCGCCTTCAGTGCGTGGGCCATCTGGAAGATCGTGCGCAGCGCGGCCCCCTTGCCGCCGACGCCTTCGATCTCGGGGTACGTCAGGCTGATCCGGCGCAACTTGTTGCGCGGGCGCGTGAGCAGGATGCGCTCGATGTACTCGGGCGGTTCGGTCTCGACCACGACACGCTGCGTCCCGTCCGGTGAGCCCGCGTCTGCGTTCACCACGACCGGTTGCAACTCCGGGAAGTACTGGACCAGCCCGGCCTGGGCGGCGCGCACGACGTAACCGATCGTGGCCGCGTTCTTGAAGGATGGAATCCCGACCATGATGTCGGCACTTCCGAGGCGGGCGACCTCGTCGCGGATCGCCTGGGGAAGAGCGGACGACGGCATCGTTCTGACCTTATCCGATGCCCGGCGGTGCCGCCATCAGCGCACCCGCGCAGCCAGAGCGCCGCGGGGATGGGGCGCCGCTGGGACCACTTTACATGTACGCCCCTGATCACGTTCCATATGCACCCCTTGACGTGTTACATGTTGTGCCCCACACTCGTTACATATGGAACTCCAGAGAGATCACGAGGCGGCCGTCCGAGGCGCCCGTTATCGCCCTCGCTTTGTCGATGCTGAACTCGTCTCACGCCTTGCGGCAGCAGGCGCCGTACTCGTAGAAGGGCCTCGGGCGTGCGGCAAGACCGAGACCGCTCGGCAAGCTGCCCGGAGCGAGGTTCGCCTCGACGTTGACGAGCAAGCTCGGGCGGTCGGGCTGCTCGATCCGAGCATCCTGCTCGAGGGTGAGAAGCCGCGCCTCATCGACGAGTGGCAGGTCGTACCAGCAATCTGGAACCACGTTCGCCGCGACGTTGACGATCATCCCGGCAGCACCGGCCGCTTCATCCTGACCGGCTCTGCTGTGCCGAGTGACGACATCACCCGCCATAGCGGTGCGCTGCGCATCTCGCGTCTCCGCATGCGGCCAATGTCGCTGACCGAGACAGGCCATTCCACGGGCGAGGTTTCCCTCGCCGCCTTGTTCGCTGGCGAGCAGCCGCGCGCAACCGATAGCGAACTGACGATCAGGGACATCGTGGAACGTGTTGTGGTAGGCGGCTGGCCCAGGCTACTCGAGAGCACGCCCGACGAGGCGCGGCGGGCCCTCCGCGACTATCTGATCGATACCCGGCGAATAGATTTGGTCCGTCTCGATGGCGTTCGCCGGGATCCCGAGAGCGTAGGACGGGTCATCCGATCGTTGGCAAGGAACGTCGCTACTCCGGTGTCTTCCCGCTCGATCGCCGCCGACTTGAGTGGTCCTGATGATGTGATCAAGGATCAGACGGTGAGGGACTATCTCCAAGCGCTGACGCGCGTATTTATCCTGGAGGATCTTCCCGCCTGGTCTCCCGCCCTCCGTTCACGAAGCATTCTTCGAACGAGCTCTATACGACACTTTGCCGACCCATCGCTTGCCGCTGCCGCCCTGAACGCAACCCCGGAGCGCCTCGTGCGCGACGTCGAGACCCTGGGCTTCTTGTTTGAGTCTCTGGTCATCCGCGACCTACGCATCTACGCCCAGGTCATTGACGGGTCCGTTTACCACTATCGTGACAACACCGGGCTCGAGGCGGATGCCATCGTCGAACTGGCAGACGGCACTTGGGCAGCTTTCGAGGTTAAGCTCGGCCAAATGCAGATCGACACTGCGGCAGAGAACCTCCTGCGGCTGGTTGAGCGCATCGATACCGACAGACACGGCAAGCCAGCAACCCTGGGGATTATTACTGGGTGGGGATACGCGTACCGGCGACCGGACGGTGTCGTCGTCCTCCCTATTGGAGCGCTCGCCCCCTGAGTCAGCAGCTCAGGCTCAGAATCGCTGGATCCTTGGGCAACGCGGCGCTCGACGAGGGTCGGACGCTCTATAGCCCGGCCTGATCGCTCGAGAGCTTGCCGACAGGGTCCGAAAGAACGTCACGATCGACTGGACGGTGCGCGAGAACGTCCGTGCACAGCTCCGAGTCCTCGTCAAACGCATCCTGCGCAAACACGGCTACCCGCCCGACAAGCAGGAGAAGGCGACGCAGACGGTATTGGAACAAGCCGAGGTTCTCTCGGAGCAGTGGGCTGCGGCGTAACCGTGACGGTTGGGACCACAGCGTAGCCCGGCGACTTTGTCGCGCCGATGGGTGACTTACTCAACACGTTGAGTTATTCTGCTCAGTATGTTGAGTAACTCGGTGAGCTTGCCTGCGTTCCGTCGAGCGGCCTTCGTCACCCTGCGGTCACGGCTTGTGGAGCCACGCCGCTTCATCAACGTCATCGCAGGGCCGCGTCAGGTTGGTAAGACAACACTGGTGCGTCAGGTCGCCGCCGATATCGATCTGCCCGTCCATCTCGTCAGCGCGGACGATCCTGGCCTGCGTGACCGGTCATGGCTGGAGGCCCAGTGGGAGGTCGGTCGGGCGCTTACGGGGACGAGCATTCCGACGGCTGCCGTCCTCATTCTCGATGAGGTCCAGAAGATCCCCGCCTGGTCGGAAACCGCGAAGCGGCTGTGGGACGAGGACACGGCGGCCGGCAAAGATTTGCGGGTGGTCGTGCTGGGTTCGGCGCCGCTCCTGGTCCAGCGCGGCTTGTCCGAGAGTCTCGCTGGCCGATTCGAAGTCATCCGGCTCGATCATTGGTCGCTCGTGGAGATGCGCGCCGCCTTCGGCTGGGACCTGGAACGGTTCCTGTTCTTCGGTGGATATCCCGGAGCGGCGAGCCTTTTCGACGATGTCGACCGGTGGCGGGCCTACATGCTTGACTCGCTCATCGAGACGACGCTCTCGCGCGACATCCTGCTGCTGACCCGTGTCGACAAGCCAGCGCTCCTACGGCAGCTCTTCCGGCTGGGTGCGGACTATTCGGGCCAGATCGTGTCCTATCAGAAGCTGGTCGGTCAGCTTCAGGACGCGGGCAATACCACCACCCTCGCCCACTATCTCGAGCTGCTGCGCTCGGCTGGCCTGTTAGCCGGTTTGCAGAAGTACGCGGGATCGAAAGTCCGCCAGCGCGGGTCGAGCCCCAAGCTGCTGGTCCTGGACAGCGGGCTGATGAGCGCAATGGCGGGCGTCGACCCTGCGACCGCGCGGGCCGATCGGGAGTTCTGGGGCCGCCTGGTCGAAACTGCGGTGGGGGCTCACCTCGTGAACACGGCTGAGCGGGACATCGAGGTCACGTGGTGGCGTGACGGCAACCGGGAGGTTGACTTCGTACTGTCAGATCGGTCGACCGTGCTCGCCATTGAGGTCGCCAGCGGCCGGCGCAAGCCGGGCCTGCCCGGGCTCGACGCCTTCGGTCGAGTAGTCGAGTCCCGGAAGCTGTTGATCGGGGCGCAGGGGCTCGACCTGGACGTCGCCCTCTCGACGTCGGCAGGGCAGTTGCTCGGCGCCTGACGTCGCCACTAGGCTCGTTGGATCGCACGCGATCGGCTGTTTCAGAGTTTCGGATCCGGGTGTTGACGGCAATAATGGGCGGTACTGCCCCCATGTCCCGTAAGGAGCCGAACAATGCCGATGTACCTGACGCGCTTCAGCTACACCCCCGAGACGTGGGCTCGACTGG
>CAYZEJ010000197.1:0-3786 GCA_964477545.1 uncultured Anaerolineaceae bacterium
TCAGTGGGCGGCTTTGGTCGAGTCCACTGAATAGGGCGACTCGGGCCAATCGGGCACCTCGGGCAGATCCGCCAACGCAGACTCCGGATCCTTGGCCTTCTGCCGCTCGCGGTGGCGGGCTGCCTTGGCTCGATTGCCGCAGGTAGACATGTCGCACCACTTGCGCCTGCCGGCGGGCGAGTAGTCGCGGAAGACCCAGCGGCACTCGTCGTTGGCGCAGATGCGCATCCGGCGCGGGTCGCCCTGGGTCAGCTCGCGTGCGACGGCCTCGGCGAGGCGCGCCATGGCGCCGTTGATCGGGTCGCCCTCGTGGCGATGGTCGAGCGAAACGCCGTCCTTGGCCGGAACAAGCTCGATCAGGTATTGCGCACGGAGAGCGCGGTTGACCTCGCGCAGCGCGCCGTCCTGGGGCCGGCGGCTCTCCACTGTTGCGTCGAGCAGCTCGCGCAGCCCCGCTCGCACGCGGCGAATGCGCTGCATGAGCGGAGCTTCGTCCTCGCCCTCATAGCGCTCGAGCAGGGCGTCGACCATCTCGCGGTGGAGCAGGGCGTGCTCCTGGAGCCAGCGCACAGCAGTGGGCACGTCGGTCAGGTGCTCATCGGACTCGCCCTTGTCGAATTCGAGCGTGTTGACGAAGTCCAGGGCATCACCCAGCGAGGCCTGGTGGCCGTGCCGGCCTTCCCCGTGGGAATGCTCGTACTCGGCCTGTTCGGCGTGCTCTGCGTGCTCGCCGTTCTCCGCGCGAGGCTCGGAGTCGTGCGCTGAACTGTCCAAGAAACCCATGACGTAACCCTTTATAAACCATTGACAGGTTACGCGCAAGGGGCTATTCTTCGGTCAACAAGTAACCGCAACAGAGCGGACAAGGAGTTACGAAATGGACGCAATACTGCTGATCCTCGTCGCGTTCGCCTTGGTTGCCCTTCTTGGTGCCGCCGCCCAGCGCTTTGGCGTCGACTCACGTGACAACGGAAACAACTTCAACAACACACTGGGAGTCCGATAGATGTACATCGAAATGGAGCTCCTGGCGCGTGAGCGATACGAGACACGACTGCGCGAGGCGGAGGAGATCTACCGTCACCGCAGCCTCGCCCGATCGCAGCACGGAATGGCTCGCGCGCCGCGCAAGCTGCCGATGCCACGCATGCGCCAGGGATAACCGAATAACCCCTCGCTAGAAAATCATTCCAGCGAATTCCTTCGACCCGCCGGACCCTCCTCCTGGCGGGTCGTCCCATTTTCTGAGCGGTTTCCTGAGCGATTCCAGCGGGCTTTGATAGGCTCGGCCCGATGAACGAACTGACCTCCGTCCCCCGCTCGATCAACCGCGAGATCCTGCTTGGCGCAATGTGCTGGGGCCAGTACACCGATTGGCAGAGCCTGCTCGAGGCGGGCATCCGTGCCGACCGCCTTGGCTTCTACAGCCTGTGGACCTGGGACCACCTGTACCCCATCGTGGGCTCCGCGGAGGGCCCGATCTTCGAGGGGTACATGACCCTCGCTGCCTGGGCGCAGGCCACCTCGCGGATTCGCGTTGGGTTGATGGTCGGTGCCAACCCCTTCCGCAACCCGGCGCTGACGGCCAAGATGGCCACGACCCTGGATCACATCAGCGGCGGCCGGGCCTACCTCGGCATCGGCTCGGCCTGGAACGATGACGAGGCGCACGATTTCGGG
Organism: uncultured Anaerolineaceae bacterium; assembly: GCA_964477545.1. Taxonomy (GTDB): domain Bacteria; phylum Chloroflexota; class Limnocylindria; order Limnocylindrales; family CSP1-4; genus JALYGJ01. The sequence goes on from CAYZEJ010000197.1 coordinate 1,681, forward strand.
ATCGAGTTCGGTGAATCGCCGGGCGAGCGTTTGCGCTGGCTGAGCGAGGCATTGCCCGGGATGCGCGACATGCTCGACGGCAAACCTGCCACGGCGGGCGGCCCGCACTACAAGGTGCAGAACGCGCGCAACGACCCGCCGCCCGTTCAGAAGGACATGCCGATCCTCGTCGGCGGCGGCGGCGAGCAAGTCACCCTGCGGCTCGTGGCGCGCTACGCCGACGCTAACAACATCGGCTTTGCCGCTGGGCTCGAGGGGTTCAAGCGCAAGGAAGCGGCGCTGCGGCGGCATTGCGCAGAGGTCGGCCGCGACGAACGCGAGATCGAGCGCACGATGAACACCGGCCCGATCATTATCCGCGACTCGAGCGAGGAAGCCGCGCGCGTCCTCGAAGGTATCTACGAACGCAACGGCGGCGCCGAGACATGGCAGGGCCGGCCCGCTTCAGCACAGCCGACCGGCTCGCCCGAGCACGTCGTCGAAATGCTGCTGCCCTTTGTTGAGGAGGGCTACCACCACGTCGTCGTTGGTTTCCCGTCGCCATACGACGAGGAGACGATGCAGCGGCTGGTCGCCGAGGTCCAGCCGAAGCTCGCGGCGGCGGTCGGCGCCGAGGTCGAGGTCGCGACGGCCTGAGCGTCGCGGGCGGGTCAGCCGCGGGTGACGCTGGCCCCGCCAGATGTCTCGACGTTCAACACCGCTTCACCGAGGACGGTGAGGTGCGCTCCGCCTGATGCTGACCCGGCCACTTCTACGACGGCTCTCACGGTCCCGTTCGACGCGCCGGTGATCCTGACTGTCACCGTGTCGGTCTCCAGGGCATCCAGGCGCGCGATGGAGCCTCCGCCGGCGTCGAGCGTCAGCGCTGTCGCAGCGCCACTCGCGGTCAGAACGGCGCCTCCGCTCAGATCGATCTCCAGGTGGCCGGCGTCCACGCCCTCGAGCACGCCCTGGGATCCTCCACTCAGCGAGACGCCGTCAATCGTCGGCATGACGACCGTCACACTCACGCCAGCGCTCGTGGTGAATCCCTCCGTGCTGTGGATCCGGAGAGTGCCGTTCGTGACGTCCGTCGCGATGATCGGCAGGATGTTGGCCTGGGCGCTGACCTGAACCGAAGTCTGTGTTCCTATCCGCACCGTGACGCCTGTTCCATTGCCCGCTTCGACGCGCGTGAATCCGGTGACGTCGCGTGGCTCGGTCGTCAGCGGGCCTTCGCCACTACGACCGATCAGGCCACATCCAGCCAGGATCGCCGCCAACAGGATGAATACCGCAGCTCGTCGCATCGCACCCTCCTCTAGCGAATCTACCGCGCGGCGGGAGGCGTGGACAATTCGATAAGTCGCGAGTAAGCAGCGCTTCGTAGAGTCCGTGCGTCGCTCGCCGATTGCCCGAAGTGCCCCCAGTGTCAAGTTTGGCGTAGGCCGGCTCTAGCGGTCGTCGCAACAATCCTCGCCATCGTGGTTGAGGAAGGGAGTGCCGAATGGCCCGGGGCCCAGATATCAGAGCCGACGAGCGTGCCGAAATCAGGCGGCGATATGCCGTCGGTGAACGTGCTGAGACGATTGCCGCTGAGCTCGGTCGTTCGGTGGGAGGGATCTTCCGCGCGCTGCGCCGTGACGGTCGGCCTCCGCCAGCCCGTGTTGTTCGATCGCCGCTGCGGCTGTCGCTCGCCGAGCGCGAGGAGATCAGCCGTGGCCTGCGCGCTGATGAGTCGCTGCGAACGATCGCGGCCCGGCTGCACCGCGCGCCATCGACAGTCAGCCGCGAGGTGAGCTTGAGCGCTGGCCGGAGCGGCTATCGCGCCTGGCGCGCTGATCGGCTGGCGGTGCATCGCGCGCGGCGGCCGAAGCGGGCCAAACTGGCCACCAACCGCGCGCTGCGCCTGGTCGTCGAGGCGCTGCTCGAGCTGCGCTGGTCGCCCGAGCAGATCTCGGCCCGGCTGCGGCACGATCATCCCAGAGAACCGGAGATGTGGGTGTCGACCGAGACGATCTATCAGTCGCTCTTCGTCCAGGGCCGCGGTGCGCTGCGGGCTGAGTTGGCGCGCTGCCTGCGCACCGGTCGCGCGCACCGGCGACCGCGCTCGCGGCGTGTCCTCGC
>CAYZEJ010000198.1:0-3714 GCA_964477545.1 uncultured Anaerolineaceae bacterium
ATCGGGCAGCTCGTTGATAGCGAAGATCCCGCGGTTGGCGCGCGGCACGAGGCCGTAGTGGATGGTCGACGCGTCGGCCAGGTAGCGGCCCTCTGCCACCTTGATCGGATCCACCTCGCCGATCAGGTCCGCGATCGTGATGTCTGGCGTGGCCAGCTTCTCCGTGTAGCGACGGTCACGCGGCAGCCAGTCGATGGGCGTCTGGTCTGCCTCGGCCGCGACCAGCTCGCGCGCATAAGGACTCGCCGGTGCCAGCGGGTCGTCGTTCAGCTCACCGTTGGCGACGACGGGGATGAACTCGTCCAGCAGGCCGACGAGCAGCCTTGCCAGGCGTGTCTTGGCCTGGCCGCGCTCGCCCAGGAAGCAGATGTCGTGACCGGCCAGGATCGCGTTCTCGATCTGTGGGATGACGCTCTCGTCGTAGCCAACGATGCCCGGAAAGACAGGCTGCTCCGAGGCCAGCTGGCGGAGGAGGTTGTCGCGCAACTCGTCCTTGACGCTGCGGCTGACATAGCCCGTCGCGCGCAACTCGCCCAGCGTCTGTGGCCGCGGCTCGACGGTGGTGGTCATCGTCACCTCAGTTTGGCGCATCGGCCCGTGCGGCTCCCGTGGTGCCAGCCTCGATGAGTGCGGCGCGCTCGATGTGGCCACGGATCTCGTCAGCTTCGAAAACCCGCGCCGCCGCAAGGTCGTTGAGCAAGCGGACGCGCCGGCGGTGCGCAACGTCGAAGTCGTGCGCGTCGCTCCCGACGCGAGTGGCCAGCTCGTCGGTGATTGCCCAGAAGAAATGGTCGAGCCGGGCGGCCTGCCCATCCCAGGCGCTGAGGAGCGCCGGCGGGCGCCGCTGGATGTGTCCGGCCGCGTCGCGCTCTATCGGACGCACGTAATGGGCCCGGACGAGGCGCATCGGCTCGTCCGGATTGGGCTGCCCGATCACGACCACGACACCGAGGTCACGCGCCTCATCGGGGACGTCGTCCAGGTGCTCGGCGCCACTGAAGCGCATCAAGTCCTCGAGCGAGTCGGCGTGGACGGTGCCTCCCGGCAGCGCGCCATCCGCGGTCGCGTGGCCCGAACCGACGAGCGCAGCGAACGCCGAACGCACTTCTGTCGCGGCCGCCTCTCCCTGACGCGTGGCGACCACCAGCGGCACGCCACCCTCGAGCAGTGACCACAGGAGCCCCGCGAGCTCGCCATCGAGGAAGCCATCGGCAATCAGCCGAGTCGCGCTACGCTCGCCGATCCCGTTATCTGCCGCTGGAGTGCTGGCCACGACTGACCCGAGTCTATCGGCGCCACCGCGGTCCCCTGTACCAAAGCCTGGGCTGACCGGGCGCTAGTCCAAATTCGACTATTGACCGCTGTTCACAGACTCATCACAATCCGGCTGCCGCGTCGGTTAGGATGCGGGCGGAGAAAGCCCGTCGATACGGGATAAATAGGCGCCGGTACCACGACACTCCTCTCACGGATCTCGCGAGAAAACGTCGCGAAATCCGGCTCGAGAAGGAGTGTCGTTCTTTGATGAACGCCGACAGGACGCTCACCTGTGCCGATTGCGGCCAGGAGTTCGTCTTCACTGCCAGCGAGCAGCAGTTCTATACGGATCGGGGCTTTTCCGATCCACGACGGTGTCGCAGCTGCCGCGCTGCGCGCAAGGCCCAGATGGGCGGTAGCGACTCGTCGTCAATGGGTGGCGGCGGCGGGTATGGCGCGGGCGCCGGTGGCTTCCGCGAGCGCCGACCGCGTGAGATGTTCGAGGCCACTTGCTCGAACTGCGGCAAGACCGCGATGGTTCCCTTCCGGCCCACCAGTGGCAAGCCGGTCTTCTGCGACGACTGCTTCAGCCGACGCCGCGCCTAGCTTCGGCCCAAGCGGAGTAACCAGAGCCCCGGCTGAAAGGCCGGGGCTCAAACATTTCTGTCTACGGTTCGACTAGCGCGGTGCGCGAACCACCCTGCCGTTCCGTGGATCCCCCTCCGAGCGACCAACTCGGTAGTAGGCCGGCAGTTTCTTGTAGTGCGAGCGATAGGTTTCCTCGATGATCACCTCGCCGGCCCGGTTGCGAACGGTTCGCGTCACCCACGTATCGAAAGCGTCGTATGCGTCATTGACCTTGACGCGACGACCGGGCGTAAGTTCGTTCGTGTATTCGACCAGCGAGTACTCGGGTGGGACGATGTTCTCGATGCGCGCCTCGGACAGCTGGACAGTGCGTCCGTCGTCGACGCCCCAGAGCTGGAACGTGACGGCTCCTGCCGAATTGATGCCCTTGACGACGAGCGGGTAGCCCGTGTCGTTGATAAAGCCCATGGTTTGGCGGTTCCGCGCACCGGACGACCAGACCGTGGCATCGAGACCCATGGGGTAGCGACTGATGTACAGGCTGTGGTTGTCACGCGCCCAAATGGGCAGGCCAAACCGGAGGGCTGCATTGAACAATGTGGTCGACACCGAGCACATCCCGCCGCCGATGGCACCGTCCTCCTTGATCTGGCCATGGATCAGCGCGCCACCACTTTCGTAGGGCGGGCTCGTGACGGGTCCGATCGCCTTGATGAAATCGAATTGCGCGCCCGGCTCGACGACCTGCCCGTTCAGGATGGACGTCGGAATCTGGATGTTGATGCCGTTGCCGTTCGCCAAGCCGGGTATGAAGTGCGTCGTCCATTCGGACAGCTTCCTGACGCGCGGGGCGATTGCACGCGCCTCGGCAGTCGACAGCGTCGGCTCAATGGGCACCAGCGAGAGGGCCGCCGTAGCGTCTGGCCGACCGTCGGCGCGCGCCTGTAGCGCGTCGAAGATGCTCGCCGCCGTTGGATCGATGTCGACGGCTCGGCCAAGCTCACTTGGGACCACGCCCACGTCGTTGCCGCGCAGCGTGAAGGTGGCATTGGTCGGCGGCGTCTCCACCTCCTGTCCGTATGTCGCCACGAACTCCGAAATTGGCTCCTGCTCGATCGCCAGTTGCCACTGGCCGATGCCGACCTCGTCGAGGTGGATCCAGCCGCCGATGACCTGCGCATCGATCGTGGCGGACAGGTCGGCGCCCGACACTGTCAAGCCGCTCGCGATGACGCGCTCGGCCTCCGCTGCGGCCGCATGTGCCGTTTCGGTCGACACCTGCGGCACGACGGTGGTGCCTCCGACGACGACCTGGGTGTCTGCGGCCGATAGGTTGTCGACTGCTGTCATTGCCTCGGTGACGACGCCCTGGACGTCGATCGCCGTTCCGGCGCTGGCGACAGAGGCGACATAGTGGCCGTTTTCCCTCGTGATGGCCGCGTCGACGACCGGAACCTGAGCGGCGTACCCAAGCTCGGCAACGCGCCGGGTGAGCTCCTCGCCGCTGAATGACATCACCGGCGCGATCGAAGCGCCGTTCTGGAGCAGCGCAACCTGCTCGTGCAGCTGATCGATGAAGTTGCCGTCGCGTCCCAGGCTGAAGGCCTGTCCGAGCATGAAGTCGAAGTCGTAATCCCTGTCGATCTCCGCATAGGGAATGGAGCTGTCCAGCGCGCCCACGCTCACGCTCAGGGTCCCGGACGACAGATCGGGCAGGACCTGGCGCAGCCGTTTCTCGGCTGCCTTTCGGTCAAGGCCGGCGAGGTCTACCCCGGCCACGTGCACGCCGGGCAGAACAGTGCCTTCGTGCATCTTCGAGTAGCCCAGCGCGAAAGCAGCCCCGAATAGGGCGACCGCGAGCAGGGTCAG
>CAYZEJ010000199.1:0-3695 GCA_964477545.1 uncultured Anaerolineaceae bacterium
CGCCGACCAGAACGTGATCCTCGCCCAGAAGCTCGCGCTGCTCGAGCGGCGGATCCAGGATTCGTCGCGTGGCGAAAGCGGAGTCTAGTCCTTCGATCCAGGCTCGGTAGCGGGATCATCGGGGAGGCGGCGTGGCAGCGATGGGCCGACTGACTGCGAACACGTCTCCGCCTGCAGGGTCGTCGCGCCAGTTCGCGGCGACACCGATGCGGTAGCGGGCACCGGGAGGCGGCGAGCCGTCGACGTAGCGGCGCTGTCGAGTTGTCGTCAGCTCGATCATGCTGAGGTCGCAGTAGATCGCCCCCGTACCTTCCGCGCAGACCGCGTCGGGGCCCGCCAGTGCCGTTCGGAAGACGCGGTAGAACACCGAGGTTCCGTTTGTCGAGGGGTGGTTCCAGATGATCGTTCGTGCCTCTCCCTGCGCGGTTACCACGACGTCGATCTCGGGGTCGACCGGGATGAGGATGTTGTTCACGAGCAGAGCGTCCCGTGTCGAGTCGAGGGGCTGTGGAAGGCCAGCCGCCGCAAGAGGGAGTGTGATGACCGCTACCGCGATCAGGGCCACCGCACGAGCACCCAGCCGTCTACCCCTGCTTGGTTGCTCGAATCGATCGAGACGGGCGGCCAGCGTGGGGATGAGGAGGGGGATCGATGCGGCGAGCAGGAAGTACGCCGGAAAGCCCGGCATCATGAAGCGGAAGAAGCTGCCGCTCTCAACGGTGGAGAGAGGCGTCGTCCCCTTGACCAAGAGGAAGGCGCCGAACCAGCCGCCGAGCAGCGCGGCCACCGGGAGCGAGCGTCGTGCTACGGCGAGCAGCCCAGCGAAGGGCAGCCATTGGAGCAGGCGCGCGCTCCAGAACCACTCCCGCAGGCCGTCCATGTTCCGATGGAGGTTGTCCCAGTCGAGATCGACGTAGCGCCACAGCCCTGTCCCGACTGCGGGGTCGATCTCGCCGCCGCCGCCGAACGCGGGAATCGAGCCGAGTCCGCGATGCTTCCAGAGCGCCAACGCGACGAATGCCGGCGCGAGTCCGACGGCGAACGGAAACGCCAGCATGAGCCGACGGGACGCGAGAATCGCGAGCGTGGGCGCGGCGAGGAAGATGAGGTTCGCAGGCTTCACGCCGGCCGCGACCCCTGCGGCCAGCCCGGCGAGCACAACCTCCGTTGGTGCGCGTCGCTCGAGCGCACGCAGCAGGATTGCGCTCGCGGCGAGCAGGCAGACCATGGAGGGGAAGTCGGCCATCGCCGTCAGTCCGAGCGCCTGTGGCAGTATTAACTCGACGTACTTGACGTGATAGTCCTCGCGGAAGAGCGGAATGGCGGCGAACGGCACGAGGACCCAGAGAGCGGCGGACCAAAGACCGAGCAACTCACCGCCGATGCGGCGAGCGATGAAATAGATGCACGCGAGGGCGATCGGGCCCAGTACGAGCACGTTGACGAGAACGATGATCGGAAGCGCACCGAGGAAATCAGCGCCCGTCGCGAGCATGATCGGCGCGAACACCATCGACCACCAGTAGCTGACGAAGGTTGGAGGCAGCGCTCCGTGGCCGAGCAGCCAGCCTGTGGTCGTGTACCAGAGCTGATCGCCTCCCTGGTGATACAGCCAGCCGTTGTGCTTGACGGTCAGCGCGAAGGCGAGGATCGCGAGCCATTGCACGACGACCAACCCGACGAGGACAGCTCGCGGGTGCAGCACCAGTTGATCGAGTCGCGTTGCTCGAAAGAGTCGCGTCGCTCGGTGAATGGCCGCGCTAGCTCGCTGCATGCGTTGGTGCGTGCTTCTCGTACCAAGCGACAGTCCGCTCGATCCCTTCACGCAGGGGAACCTTGGCACGAAAGCCGAACTGCTCCTCCGCGCGCGACGGATCGAGCGACCGGCGAGGCTGGCCGTTCGGCATCGACGTGTCCCAGGTGATCTCGCCCTCGAAGCCGGTCACGGCGGCGATCGTCTCGGCGAGCTCGCGGATCGAAGTCTCGACGCCCGTGCCGAGGTTGACGGGGTCGGGGCCGTCGTACCGCTCTGCGGCCAGGATGAGGCCCTGCACGCAATCGTCGACGAAAAGGAACTCCCGTGTCGGTGAGCCGTCGCCCCACAGCACGACCTCATCCTGCGAGTCGATCATCTTCCGGATCAACGCAGGAATCACGTGCGAGCTCTCGAGGTCGAAGTTGTCGCGCGGCCCGTAGAGGTTGGCCGGGAGAAGATAGATCGCGTTGAGGCCGTACTGCTGGCGGTAGGCCTGGCCTCCGACGAGCAGCGCCTTCTTCGCGACTCCGTACGGAGCGTTCGTCTCGTCCGGATAGCCGCTCCAGAGCGCGTCCTCGTGGAAGGGAACGGGGGTGTGCTTGGGATAAGCGCAGACGGTGCCGGCGACCACGAGCTTGCGGACCTCATGGATGCGGCTCTGCTCGAGCACGTGGGCCCCCATGATCAGGTTCGCGTACCAGTAGCGCCCGGGATTGGCGCGGTTCGCCCCGATGCCGCCGACCTCGGCGGCCAAGTGGTAGACGAGCTCCGGGCGGGCATCGTCGAACAAACGCGCCGTCGCCTCCATCGAGGTGAGGTCGTAGTCACGGCGCCTCGCTGCGAAGACGTCGTGCCCGTCGCGCGCGAGCCGCTCGGCAAGGTGCGATCCGAGGAAGCCGCCGCCGCCCGTGACGAGCACATTCATCGGAACAGCGTCTCGCTAAAGGCGCTGTACGAGACCGCGAGGACATCGCGGAAGCGCTCCGGTTTGCCGAGCGCGGCGTTGATGCGTCTCGAGAGGGGCACACCGACCGCTCCCACCCGCTTGGGCAGCAGAGCAAAGGAGGTTGGTTCGATGACCGCCGGCCCCGATTTTGCTTCTAGGCCGGACTCGCGGATGAGACGCTGCACTTCATCGCGCGTCCAATACTTCAAGAAATTCGGGCTGCGCAGCCGTTTCGGCTTCATACGCGGCAAGTAGCTCGAGGGGTTGCGGGCATTGGGAAACGAAACGTCGAAGACAAACGCGCCACCGGGCTTGAGAACGCGGGCGACCTCCGCCACCGTGCGCTCGACGAAGCTCTTCCCCATGTGGAGAAAGACGGCGCTCGTGAGCACGAGATCCACCGAATTGTCTTCCAGCGGGAGCGCGTCCGCCGAGACGCAGACCGGATACAGCCGACCGCTCGGTACGAGGGCGAACCGAGCGCGATATTCGAGCAGCCTGCGCAACATCGTCTCGGAGATGTCCACAGCGCAATACGTCTTCCACGTGAGGTTGTGCTCACGCCCAAGATAGAGCGGGATGCGACCATAGCCACAGCCGATCTCCAGCACCGTCTCGATGTGGCGACCTTCCGGGAATCTGTTCCACAGCGGCGCGATCTTGCCGGTCAACGTTTCGTAGTCATCGACGCCGGCCGACCCACGCGCGATCGCAGACGCAACATGGTCGTGAGACGCCTCCGCTTCCCACTGACGCTTGTAGGCTGTCTCTTCCTGGCCCGGTCGGTGGAAAATCCCGTCTCGCTCGACGAGTTCACCCAGGCGGAGAACTGGTGCGTCAGCGGCGACCTTCATCATTTGCGCGCGGGGATGCCCGTCGGGAGCCAGTCGACCCGCCCGATCCAGCGGTCGCGGTTCTCCGCGTACCAGGCAATCGTTTGCAGGACGCCCTCCTCCCAGGAGACGAGCGGCTTCCAGCCCGTCTCGCCGTGCA
>CAYZEJ010000200.1:0-3661 GCA_964477545.1 uncultured Anaerolineaceae bacterium
CGGCTCGCCCTGGACGCTCATCATGATGATCGAGGCGCTCGGAGCGCGGACCGCCAGTTGCTCGGCGGTTGCGATCCCGTCCATGCCCGGCATGTTGATGTCGAGCAAGAGGATGTCGACTGGCTTCTCCGAGGCGAGCTTCAGGGCCTCTTCGCCTGACCCGACACTGCCGGCGACGACGATGTCGTTCTCGAAGCCGAGCAGCTTGGCCAGGTGATCGCGCGTTTCGGCGATGTCATCGACGATCACGACCTTGATTGGCTCGGTCACTATCACCTCTGCCTCCGCGCCCCTTCGCGTTTCGGGCCGGTGGTCAGGGGGTGACCGGCAGGGGCGGCAGCACGCCCCACCGATTGACCAGCTCCCAGAGCGTGATCCCGGTGGTCGTTACCTGGCCCTGCGCGTAGTCGGAGGGTGAACGGAGCACGAGGGAAACGTGGCCGTCGAGCTCGGCGAAACGGATCACCTCGACCTGCTGCGGCTGGACGGCGAGGATGGCGATGACATCCGGCTCGAGGCCTGTGGGCGCGGATTGCACGTTCGACGAATCGACGGGCTCCCTGGGCAGCGCCGCGAGAACCTGGACGTTCTGGACGACCACCTTGACGGTGGTGTTGTTGACGAACTCGTCGAGCGAGATATACGGCGGCGCTTCGCCTCCGATCCCAGCACTCGTGCTGGTGTTCTCCACGACGATCGGGTTGAGCTGATCGAGATCCTCGATCGTCAAGATCACGTCGACGAAGTCCCCCGGCTGAAGCAGCCCGCCGACCGAATCGACGCGGCTCAGAGGAACCGCCATGGCGCGCAGTCCGGGCTGGATCGAGCGGACGAGCTCGGGCACGGTCACACCGGATGTGAAGTCGGCGTTGGTGATCGCTGCGCCCTGCGCAACGGCGCGGCGCACGACGAGCCCGATCAGCTCCTCTGGATGCTGGTAGGTCTGCCGAGCGTCGCTCGACGCCCAAGTTGTGGTGGCGAGCATCTCGGGCGTGATCGACGTGCCCAGGGCGAGGTTCTGTGAAGCGACCACGACCGGGACCTGCGGATCGACCGGCGCCGCGGGCTGTTGATTGAACGACCCGAAGGCCAGCACGACCACGAACGAAACCACGGCCAGGATGACCCCAAAGACGAGCATCAGTCGGTTGGCGCGTTTCAACGTGGACTCCAAAATTGACGGTGTGACAGGTGTCAGGTGTCAACGACTCTAGGGAGTGTCCAGAGGGGTCGCGATCCTACGAATGGGCTAGGACTCGAGGGCGTCGGGTGTTGCGCAAAAGCAACAGTGGGAGCTAGAAAAAGGAGCGATGCCTGGTCCGGAGGAGGTCGGACCGGGCACCGCTCCCAGGGCGAGGATTAGGCCGGATTACATCGAGTTCCCGAGATCAGAGAGCATGTCGTTGATCGAGCCGCCCATGAATGTGACGGCGACGATCGACGCTATGGCGATGAGAGCAAGAATGAGTGCGTACTCGGCCAATCCCTGCCCAGCTTGTCCACGCAGGAAACTGCGCATGCCGCTGAGCTTCACGTTCTGTTACACCTCCGCTGTGCGCGTCGGGTTCGACGCGAGCGCGAATGTCGCCCAGCAGAGATCAGCGGCGATATAGGAATCCGGTACTCAGCGCCCCATCTACTCAGCCGTTGCTTTCGTGCGTTGCCGGCTCGACTCGTGGCGCGGCTACCTGGGGCTGCCTACCTGGCGTTGTCTCGGTGCTCAACCGTTGATGGTGTCGGCGATCGCGGACAGGATGTCGCTGATCTGGGTGCCGAAGAAGGTGAGCGCAACCATCGCCACGATGACGATGAGCGAAACGATCAGCGCGTACTCGGCGAGGCTCTGACCACGCTGGCCCATGCGACGTCACCCTCCGGCTTCACTGCTCTGCGACCGCGATCCTAGCGCAGCGACTGGAAGGTCTTCCTTCGCCGGGCCCAGGCCCGGCTGCGCGCAAAGCGCCCGCGTCCCGGCGTGCCGCCGGGCTGCGGCCGTTGCTTGCGGACAGAGAAAAGCGCCGGCCGTTTCGGGCCGGCGCTGGGTTGCTCTAGTTGAGCGAAACGACTAGATCTTGGTGCCGACGTCCGACAGGATCGCGTTGATCTGGCCGCCAAGGAACGTGACTGCCGCGATCGCCAGGACGGCGATGAGCGCCAGGATCAGCGCGTACTCGGCCAGGCCCTGACCGCGCTCGTCGCGACCAATCAGGCTGTTCAGGAACTGGATCATTTAGGACATCCTCCGATATTGATAAGTGCACCGCAATTCACGGGATGGCCGGAACGTATTCCTGGCCCAAACCGCGAGATATGGGAAGGGAGTCCCGCTCCTCCAACCAACAGTCCTGATGGTGTTCTGACGCACCGCCCGTTCCACGCAAGGCGGGACGTGATCAGCGGCGGTGGCTGACCTTCGCTTCGAGCAGCCAGCCATCATCGGACAGGAACACTTCGATCCCGACGGGATCGGCGCGGTCGCGGATCTCGGCCCACGTCTTGGCCGTCAATCCGCGCGCGTCAGTGCTTTCCTGGTCGTGGATCATCGTCGCCAGCGCGGCGGGCATCTGCCTATCTCGCCGCGCCGCGGCCACGGCGGCCCGGGCCACGTCCGCGGGAGCGGTCTGCGCGCCCGGCCCTGACTGGGGTCGGCCGCGAACGGTCGCCTTCAAGCCTGATTCGTGCCAGTCGAGGCGCACCAGGAGTTCAGCCGGTTGCGCGTCGAGCATGCCCTGTACGGCGTCGTCGACGATACGGAAGACCGCGCTCTCCAGGTCGCTCGGGAGCCTGGTGTCCGCGCCGACGGATTCGAACCCGACGATCTGGCCCGAGCGCCGGTTGCGTTCCGCGGCCGCACGACGAAGCGTGGGCACAAGCCCGAGATCGTCCAGCACCATCGGCCGCACGTCGAAGATGAAGTTCTTGGTCGCCTCCAGGGCGCCCTGAACCATCGTCACGAGCTCCTTGAGCTCGGCCTCCGCCCGGGCCGGATCGCGCGCCACGAGCCGCTGGACCACCTGCGCCTGGAGCGCGATGTTGGCGATGCTCTGAGCCGGACCGTCGTGCATCTCACGCGCGATCTCGCGGCGCATCTCCTCCTGGGCGGCCAGCACGTCACGCGCCGAAGCGTTCGCGGCCGCCGAACGTTCACTCGCAGCGGATGCACCCACGCCGCCACCGGCCTCCGCCAGCGCTGGCACGATCTGCTCGAGCCGTTCATGGAAGCGCTTCAGCGCCCGCTGCTTGCCCTCGAGCACCTCCAACTGGCCCTGCATCATGGTCTGGCGGCGGGTCTGCGAGAGCAGATGGGTACGCGCCTCAGCGACCGAGACCGGATCAGCGCGCGGGTCGTTGTCAAGGGCCGCCATGCGTTCCTCGGCCTGCGCCCGGCGCGTCTCGTGGCGCTCCGCCTCGGACGAAGCCTGACGCATGAGCAGGTCGATCTCCGTGAGCTCGCGCTCTAGCTTCGATTGGTCAAGCTCAAGCTCGGTCACGAGCTCGGACAGTGGTTGGGTCATGTCGTATCTCTAGGCGACGGCGGTCATGCAGCCGATAGCCGATCAGTCCTCCGGGATCTTGATCCAGCCTTGCTTCATGGCGTAGACGACGGCCTGCGTGCGGTCGTTGACGGACAGCTTGCGCAGGATCGAGCTCATGTGGTTCT
>CAYZEJ010000201.1:0-3655 GCA_964477545.1 uncultured Anaerolineaceae bacterium
ATCCAACCCCTGAACGACGCCTTCAGAAAGAGCATCGCGGTAACTTCGTTGTCGATATCGGCGTCGAGCCATTCGCCGCGGGCGAAGATGCCGTCCTGGAGCATGGCCGTGCCGGCCGACTCCATCGAGATGACAGAAAGGTCTTCGGGCTGGTAGAGCTCGGCAGTGTCGGGGTTCGTCGCCTCGAGCACCTGGGCGTATTCGTTGTAGGTCATCGCCTGTGCCGCGTCGAGGTCGCGCGCAAGCAGGGAGTCCATCGAGAAGTCCTGCGTAACGATCGTGACGTCGGCTTCGTTCTCTGGGTCTATGCCGACCTTGCGCATCGCCGCGAAGAGCTCGTGCTCGTTGCCGAAGCTCCACGTCCCGACCCTCTTGCCGCGCCAGTCCTCGGGCTCGGTGATGCCGCTATCGGCCCACGCGACCTGGAGGGTGCCCGAACGCTGGAATACCTGGGCAATGTTGACCAGGTCCGCGCCCTGCTCGACAGACGCGAGCACCTTGGGCAGCCAGGCGATGCCGAACTCGGCACTGCCCGCGGCGACGACCGTCTGCGGGACGATGTCGACTGCTCCCTGGAGGATCTCGACGTCGAGGCCTTCCTCAGCGTAGAAGCCCTGGTCGACCGCGGCGAAGTAGCCCGCGAACTGCGCCTGCGTGACCCACTGGAGTTGCAGCCGGACCGGCGTCAGTACGCCCGGGCTGGGGGGCGCGTCGGTGCCCGGAGCCGGTGTGCCCGGTGCCGGGGTGCCCGGTGCCGGGGTGCCCGGTTGCTGGGTGGCGGTGCCACCTGGGGTGCACGCCGCGATCGCTAGAACCGCAGCCATGGCGAAGCCAAGCTGACGTCGCGTCAAATTCATGTACAGCCTCCTCAAGATGCGGGCAGCGACCGGCTGCCCATTCCTCCTCCGAATGCGCATACCGGTCAGGCGCGGGGTCAGTCTACGACTCGCTCATGCCTCTTGCGAGCGGAACGACGAATGCCAGGGCATCAGGATCCGCTCGGCCACCAGGACGAGCACGTAAAGGCCGATTCCGATTGCTGCCGCGAGGACGATCGCTGCCCATGAACGCTCGAAATTGAAATATGCGGCGTGCTGGGCGATGTACTGACCGAGGCTCGCACGCGGCGCACCGAAGTACTCACCGACGATCGCGCCGATCGTGGCAAGAGTTGCCGCGACCTTGAGCGCGGTGAAGATGTAGGGGAGCGCATTGGGGATGCGCACCTTGCGCAGGACGGTCATGTTGGAGGCGGCGACCGAACGCATCAGCTCCAGCGCTGCGGGATCGACCGACGTGAGACCGCGGACCGTGTTGATCATCACCGGAAAGAAGACCAGCAGCGCGGCGATCATCATCTTCGACATCGGGTTTGCCAGGCCGAACCAGTTGTTCATGATCGGCGCGAAGGCGATGATCGGGATCGAGTTGATGGCAATCGCAAAGGGCAACAGCGATTCGCGCACGCCCACTGAGCGCGCCGTCAGCAGGCCGACGAGCAGGCCAGCTGTCACACCGATTGCCAGCCCGCCCACCGCCTCGGTCGCCGTATAGCTCGCTGCGGCCCACACCTCGCTGAAGTAGGTGATGAACGCCCCTCCGATAGCGAACGGCGCGGGCAGGATGAACCGCTTGATGTCGAAGACCGTGATGGCGGCCTGCCAGACGAGGATGAAGCCGACGGCGACGGCGATGGCCGGGGTCCAATCGCCCACTCGGCGGAGCACGCCACGGCGCGCGCCGGCCAACGTAGGCCGAGCGACCGCGTCCAGGCCGACCGTCATGAGATGCCCTCTACGCGGACTCGTCTGGCCGGGTCGTCGGTCGCGTTGGCGCCGGCGGGATCGTCGGTCGCGTTGGCGCCGGCCGGATCGTCGGTCGCCTCGCCTGCTTCAGTCGGCTGTCCCTCGGGCGCGCGAAGGCTCTCGCGGACCTGTGTCACCAGCTCGAAATATCGCTCGAGCTCTCGCGTGTCCACGTTCCGCTCGCGCGGGAGGTCGACGTCGATGACGTCCGTGATTCGTCCGGGTCGAGGCGACATCACCACCACCCGCGTCGAAAGGAAGACCGCTTCCGGGATCGAGTGGGTGACGAAAACGATCGTCGTGCCCGTCCGGTCCCAGACTCGGAGAAGCTCCAGGTTCATCCGCTCACGGGTCATCTCGTCGAGCGCGCCGAAGGGCTCGTCCATGAGCAGGATCTTGGGGTCGACCGCGAGCGCACGGGCGATCGCGACACGCTGCTGCATGCCACCCGAGAGCTGCCATGGACGATGTCCGGCGAAGGCCGTCAGCTCGACCAGGTCGAGCATCTTGCGCGCTCGTTCCTGACGCTGGGTGCGCGAAATGCCGCTCACCTCGAGCGGCAGTTGGACGTTCTTTTCGACCGTTCGCCAGTCGAACAGGACCGGCGCCTGGAACACGATCCCGTAGTCGCGGTCGAGCCGTGCCCGACTTGCGGGCTTGCCGTTCACGAGCAAGCTGCCGGTGGTGGGCGAAGTGAGGTCGCCAATGAGGCGAAGCAGCGTGGACTTGCCGCAGCCCGACGGCCCGATGAGCGAGACAAATTCGCCCTGACCGATTGTCAGGTTTACGTCGCGCAGGGCCTCGACTTGCTGCCCGCGCGAGCCGCCGAACAGCTTGCCAACGTTCGAGATCTCGACAACGGGCGTGCCCGGCTTGGTCGGCTGGGCAGCGCCGGGGTTGGCCGGCTGGGCTGCGGTCATGCGGGCTCCTCGCTCGGTCGGTAGCCATGGAGAACGATCCGTTCGGCCACGACCACGAGCACGAACGCGACGATGCCAACGGCTGCCGCAAATAGCAGCGCGGCCCACAGGCGCTCGGGCGCGATCGTGTAGTACTGGTTGAAGTTGAGCAGGGCGCCGCCGAGCCCCTCTCGAATGCCTGCCGGCAGCTCGCCGACGATCGCGCCAACTACCGATGCCGTGGCGGAGATCTTGAACGCCGTGAACAGGAACGGAGCCGCAGCCGGCAGGCGCAGCTTCCACAGCACGGACCAGCGACTGGCTGCCAGGGATCGCATCAGTTCGTGCGCGCGAGGATCCGCCGAGCGGAGCCCGCGCAGGGCGGCGATCGTGACAGGGAAGAACGTCAGGTAGCTCGCGACGAGTGCGACGGAGAACTCACCGGCGCGCAGCCCGATGACGATGACCGGCGCGATCGCGATGATCGGGATCGTCTGCGACATGACCACATATGGCACGAGCGCCCGCTCGAGCAACCTGACGTGTGCCAACAGGATGCCCAGGAGCAGCCCGAAGGTTGCACCAAGGAAGAAACCGATCGCCGCGCCGCGAAAGGTGAACACCGCGTTGTTGAAGAGCAGCGCGGCCAAGGGCGGCCGGTTTGGCTGTACCGGACGGGTCATGGTCCCCAGGACTTCCCAGACATGGGGCAGGCTCTGATCGTTCGCGATACGGAAGCTCAGTGGCGGATCGTGAAAGAAGTTGATTGGTATTCCGAAGATGTCGCCGTTGATCCGCCACGGGTCGCCGCCGATGAACTTGACCCCTTCCCAGACCAACAGCAGTACGCCGAGGATCACCAGCAGCCCGGTGACACGGCCCAGCCGACGGCGCGAGGCGGTCGGCGCGGCCGCGACAGACGTGGCGGGCGAGGCCGGGGAGGCGTTTGAG
>CAYZEJ010000202.1:0-3654 GCA_964477545.1 uncultured Anaerolineaceae bacterium
CCTGTACGGCGAGGGTGGAAACGACACGGTCCGCGGCGGCGACGGTCGAGACGGCCAGGGTGGCGCTGGCGGCACGGCGATGGGCAGCGACGCGACCTCTGGCGGCGCCGGTGGCGCCGGTGGCGCCGGTGGCGTACCCAACGGTGGGCTAGGCGGACATAGTGGCACGGCGACGAGCGGCGATCTGACCGGTGGCGATGGTGGCGCGGGCCGACTCTCCGGAGGTTCGGGCAGTGACAAGGTCACTGGCAATGACGGCCGCGATGGCAGCGGCGGCCGAGGCGGTGACGCCTATGGTGGCCCAGCCAACGGGGGCGACGGCGGCGCGGGAGGCACCTCAATAGCGGCCGTCGGCGGCGATGGTGGGGACGCCACGTCTGGGGCTGTCACGGGCGGAAACGGTGGCTCGGGGCGCCTCCTCGGCGGTACCGGGAGCGACACAGTGCGTGGCGGCGCCGGGAGAGACGGCGTGGCCGGGATGCGCGGACTCGCCAGTCCCGGCCCAACGGCAGACGGCACGGATGGGGCCGACAACGAGGGAGCCGGCGGACAGGGCGGCACTGCCGCCACCGGTGCGGCAACTCGCGGGTTGGGCGGAACCGGCGGCGTAAGCGGTTGAGGTCGCCCTGAGACCAGCTTGACTGGCCCCTCTCGGGGGGAGTTCCGCGCGCGCTTCGGCCCGACCGTGGGCGACCGTGTGCGCGTTGCCGACTCCGATCTTTGGCTGCGCGTACAGGATGATCGGCAAGCCCATGGCGACGAGCCGTTGTGGGGCTACGGCAAGACGATCCGCTTGCGGCAGGCGCAGTTAGACACAGCCGGCCCGAGCGAGCTGGACACCGTCATCGTCGGTGCCGTCATCGTCGACTCCGTCGTCGGCGTGGTGAAGGCGGATATCGGCATCAAGGACGGGCGGATCGTCGGCATCGGCGCAGCGGGCAACCCGCAAATCAGCGACGGCATCGACCTGCCCATCGGGCCGCACACCGAGCCGATCATGGCCTACGGCCTGGTCGCGACGCCCGGCGCGGTCGACAGTCACGTCCACCTGATCACTCCCGAGCTGATCCCAGCCGCGCTGTCCGCCGGTGTCACGACCCTAATCACGGCCGGGTTCGAAGAGCCGCCCTGGGCGATGGAACGCACCCTGCGCTCGTTCGAGGAGTGGCCGATCAACATCGGCCTCCAGGCCAACGCCCGATCCGGCGACGACGCCACGCTCGATGCACTGCTCGACGCCGGCGCCACTGGCTTCAAGATCCACGAGGACTACGGCGCGTACCCCGAGCTGATCGATCGCGTGCTCGCCTACGCGGACGCGCACGATGTCACCGTTTCGCTCCACACCGACGGCCTGAACGAGTCGGCGGAGCTCGAGGACACGGTCGCCGCGATCGGTGGCCGCACCGTCCACGCGTACCACGTCGAGGGCGCTGGTGGCGGCCATGTGCCGGACGTGATCGGCCTCGTGCGCGAGTCGAGCGTCATCTGCTCATCAACGACACCCACCCTCCCCTACGGCGTGAATGCTCTCGCCGAGCACATGCCCATGGCCATGATCAACCACGGCGGGTCGTGGGAGAGCCCAGACGATGTCGAGCTCTACCGGGAACGCCTTCGCGCCACGACGATGGCCGCGGAAGGTCCGCTGCACGAGCTCGGCGCGATCGCGATCATCAACAGCGATTCGCAGGGCATGGGCCGCATCGCCGAGACCCTGCGGCGAACGCTCCAGTTGGCCCACGTCATGAAGAGCTGGGCGGCCGACCACCAGCAAGGCACCGACTCACAGCAAGCCACTGACGACAACGCGCGGGTCCTGCGCTACCTCGCGAAGTGCACCATCGAGCCGGCGATCACCCACGGCATCAGCGAGCACGTCGGCTCGATTCAGCCGGGCCGTCTGGCCGACATCGTGCTCTGGAAGCCCGACTGGCTCGGCGTCAAACCCGAGGTCGTATTCAAGTCGGGCTATCCCGCGTGGGGCGCATACGGAGACGGCAACGCGACCGTCGAGTGGGCAGAGCCGCGCGGGTATTCAGCCGGCTGGGGCGGTCGCGGGTTAGCGCCAGCGTCGATATCGGTGACCTTCGTATCGTCGGCCATCGATGCCGGCGCGTTCGGCCGCCGCCTTGGCAGTGGTCGGACTTTCCTGCCCGTCCATGGCGTCCGCGGCCTCACGCGCGCGAACCTTCACCTGAACCGCGAAACGGCGGCGATCGACGTCGACCCGGTCACGGGCACCGTCAGCCTCGACGGTCGCAGATTGGCGGTAGACCCAGTGGACGCGGTCCCCCTGAGTCGGCGCTACTTCCTCCGCTGACGACCACCGGCGACTACCGAGCGAACAGACCCTCAACGACCGGAGCGATCAACTCCACCCAACGCCCGTACTGGACACCGCTCGGATGAAGCAGGTCTGTGGCCACGAGCGTCCGGTCAGTCTCCACCTGGTCGGCCACAGGCGTGATGCTCACGAACGCGATGCCGCGTTCGGCGCACATCTGTTCCATGGCCGCGTTGACCCCGTTGATGGCCTCCCGCTGCTGCTGCGGATCGCCAAAGTCCGCTCCGCGTGGGGTGCGCGTGTAGTCGGGCGTCGCGACCACCACGATTCGATCGCGCGGCACCTCCGCGAGCAGCGCTCCGAGGATCTGCTCGACGTTCTGTCGATACCTCTCGAGTGACACGTCCTGCACCACGTCGTTGACACCGATAAGAAGCGTCACGAAATCCGGATGCAGGTCACCCAGCGCAGGCAGCTCGCCGCGGATCACATCGCTGCTCGTGTAGCCGTTCACTCCCAGGTTCGCTACCAGCTCCAGGGGCACGCTGTCGTCCAGCGCGACGACCAGCCGATTAGGCCAGCGATCCGAGACGGAGACGCTGGTGCCGATCGTGTAGGAGTCGCCCAGCGCCACGTAGCGAACCGAATCCGGGCGTGGCGAAGGTGTGCTCACGCCATCAGCGTAGAAGCTGGCGTTGCATCCGAACACGAGAACGAACGACGCGGCCAGCAGCCGCTTCAAGCCGTGGACGCCCGCAGAATCTGGCGGATGCGCTGGAATCGCGTGACGGCACGGACATTCTCGAGTGGCGTGATGCGTCGGTCGGCATAACGCGCCAACTGGTATCCGGCCGCCAGTCGGGCGAAGTCGGCGCTCACCTGTGGACTCGTAGTCCGCAGACGAGCGGCGTGCTGTGCCGGCGTCTCGTTGGGCAACCGGGCCAGGTCGAAATGCCCCTCGAGCTCGCGCAAGGCGCTCATGTACGCGGCGACGACATCATGCGGCGCTCCTCGACGGCGTTGGCGGGTTGGCGCATGCGTCTTCGGCGGACGCTCGGGGACGACGATCGCGCGCTCTGTGTCGGCAGCGACGGGGTCCAGGTCCACGTCCTGGACCTGCTTTCCTCTGAGCAGCCAGCGCGCGACCATGAAGATGGCCAGCAGGACCACGAAGATGGTGAGAATCCACAGCGCCAGGCCGATCAGGCTCCCGATCGTCCAAGCCTCCTCGGCATTGACCTGCTGCCGACCCTCGGTGCGCCTCTGGAGGTCGTTGAGGAATTCGCCCAGAGGGCCGGCGAGAGGCTTGAAGATCTCGGTCAGCAGCCAGACGATCCAGCTCATCGGAATGGCAATCAGGCCGAGCA
>CAYZEJ010000203.1:0-3605 GCA_964477545.1 uncultured Anaerolineaceae bacterium
CATCGGCTCGCGCGGCCCGGGCGAGACACAGCTGGAAACAGACCGGCGGATCATTCGCGACAAGATCAAGAAGCTGAAGGAGCGCGTCGAGCACGTCCGCCGCCAGCGCGACACCGCGGCACGCTCGCGTGACCGCCGACTTGTGCCCACGGTCGCGATCGTCGGCTATACCAACTCGGGCAAGTCCTCGATGCTCAACGCCATGGTCGGTTCGGAGGCAGCAGTGGCCGAAGACAAGCTCTTTGCCACGCTCGATCCCACGAGCCGGATGGTCAAGCTGGGCGACGGCCAGTCCGCGGTGGCAACTGACACGGTGGGCTTCATCCACAAGCTGCCGCACCAACTGGTCGATGCGTTCCGCGCCACGCTGGAAGAGGTCAACCGGGCGGACGTGCTCCTCGAGGTGGTCGACGTGGCTGACACGCATGCCCCGGAGCACCGCCAGACCGTCCAGCAGGTCCTGGCAGAGTTGGGTGCGGCCGATAAGCCGCGCCTGCTCGTCTACAACAAGGCCGACCTGGTCGACCCCCAGGCCGCCGATGGCGCCGTTCCGGCCCCGACCATCGCCGCGAGCGTGCTGGTCTCGGCGCTCAGCGGCTATGGCATGGACACTCTCAAGGCTCGACTGGCGGCGCTACTGGCCGAGCTCTGGGAGGACGTGGACGTCTGTCTGCCATACAGCGAAGGCGAGCTCCTCTCGCGCGTCCGTGAGCGCGGCACAGTCGATATTGGCTACCGCGCGCGCGACGTTCGCGTCAAGGGCCGCGTGACTCCCTCATTGGCTACTGAGCTGCGCGCCGCCGCCTTTAACCACAACGGTCGTGAACCAGACACTGGCCCCGAGCCGTGACGGACGGCGAGCCGCTCAGTGTCGAATGCCGCCGAGAGGGTCCGGGCTGGTCGTGCACGGTCCGAGTCGGGTCTGACAATCGTGCGACCGAACACCAGGTGACTGTCTCACCCGATGAGCTCGAGCGCTTCGCGCCAGCGGCGAGTGAGCCCGGAAACCTTGTCGAGCGGTCGTTCCGATTCTTGCTCGAGCGCGAGCCGAACGAATCGATCCTGCGACGGTTCGCGCTCACCGATATCGAGCGCTACTTCCCGGAGTATCCGGCGGCCATCGGACGAGACGCCCCCTAGGGTGTCGCGAGGTGCCAGACGTCGCTGACGCCGCGGCCGTTAGTGTCGCCTGGGGCGCCGTCGCCGCTGTAGTAATAGAGCGGCCGATCGTTGTAGGCGACCTGCTCTGAGCGGTCGTCGCGTTGGATGATCGACAGATTTCCTTCGACGCCCGGGAGTTGTGTCAATGGCAGCTCGGCGGGCAGCGGCGGCCAGTCTTCGGCGCAGCCTGCGGCGCACTCGCTTTTGCCGGGCGAATCATTTGCGAAGGTGTAAAGCGACAGCCCCTCCTCATCGACCAGGTAGGTACCGTCCCGCGACGTACCGATTGCGGTGCCAGAGTTTGGGTCTGGCCTGGGGGTCTCAGGACGGGGCGTGTACCTGGGATCGCAGTCGTCGTAGACGGGATCGCAATACGGGGCGCCAGACGTGGCGCGGGTGGTCGGAGTCTGCGAGGGCTCTGGCGTGGTGGGCTGGGCAGTCGGGTCCGCAGTCGCTGGCGCGGGCGTAGGAATGGGTGTCGCACCAGCCGGCACGGCTGGCGTGCACGCCGCCAGCAGAAGAGCGACGAAGACGAGACGGATCACGACAGGTTCCTCCTCGTGGCTACTAGGCCGGCCCTGGTGGACTGTCGGCCTCACGCTCCTTGGTGTATGCATCGCGCAGGTCGACCGGCTTGCCGCGCGTCCGCGCGCGGATGTTGAGCACCTCGACGAAGACCGAGAAGCCCATCGCGAAGTAGATGTACGCCTTGGGGATCTCGACGTGGAAGCCCTCGGCGATGAGCGCCGTGCCGATCAGCAGGAGGAAGCTCAGTGCGAGGATCTTCAGGCTCGGGTGGCGATCGACGAGGTTGCCAATGGGGCGGGCGAGAACCAGCATCACCAACACCGCGATGACGATCGCTGCAACCATGATGGGCAGTTCGCGCACGAGTCCGACCGCGGTGATGACCGAGTCGAGCGAGAACACGATGTCGAGCAGCATGATCTGGACGATCACGCTGGTCAGGGTCGGCATCTTGCCCGTCGCCACCCTGGGTCCGCTCTCGGAACCCTCGAGGCGTTCGTGGATCTCAAACGTCGACTTCGCGATCAGGAAGAGCCCGCCGCCGATCAGGATCAGGTCGCGTCCGCTGAACGGATGGTCAAGGACCTCGAACAGCGGGGCGGTCAGGCCGACGATGAACGAGATCGTGAACAGCAGCCCAATGCGCATGATCATTGCGGCGGCCAGGCCGATCACGCGGGCCCGGTCGCGCTGCGCGGGCGGCAGCTTGCCGGCCATGATCGAAATGAAGACGATGTTGTCGATGCCGAGGACGATCTCTAGCGCTGTCAGAGTCAGCAGCGCGATCCACGCCTCGGGACTGGTCAGTAGTTCCATCGGCGACGGAGTTTATCTGGAGGTAACGAATGCATTGCGCGGCCATCGTTCTGAACATCGCCACGGACAAGGTCGAAGAGTTCGAACGTGGCTTTCGGGAGCACGAGCTGCCCACGCACAAGGAGCTGCACGAGCGCGGGCTGCTCGTCATGTCGGTCCTGGCGCGCGTCGACGACATCTCGACTGATCCGATCGAAGGCGCCGTCCAGTTCCTGGTGATTGCGATCTTCAAGGACCACGCCGGCCACACAGCGCACGACAGTGACCCGCGCTTCAAGGCCTGGAACGAGATGGCCGAGGCCTACCAGGTGAAGGGCCCGTTCGTGTTCGGTGGCGACACGGTCGTGACCGAAGGTCCGTAAACAAGAAGAGGAGGGGCGGTTGGCCCCTCCTCAGTTGGTCGCTTGCACGTCATGTGACGGCTACTTGGGTGTGGCGGCGCCCTTCTTCTTGGTCGAAGTCTTGGGCTTCTTGCCGCCGCCCTTGCTGCCTGGTCCCTTATCGCCCATCGTCAGTGACCCCTTGTGCTGCGTTGGTGGCCTGGTGAATCGTAGTCATGTCCGTCTGATGATGCGTGGCGGTCCCGCAGTTAGCTCTCGGCGACGTACCGCCGCTCGCCAGTGTTCGAATCTGCGAAAACGCGCATCTGGCGCCCGGACGTTGGGTCCACGAAGACCTCGTCGGTGCGCTTGAAGCGCGGTTCCGGGGCGACCGTTTCGCCACCACCTGGACCGGGCTGGTAGTGGGCACCTTCGGCCGCTTCGGATCGGTAACGGGTGATCTCGATCACTGCGACGATCACGAGTACCGCACCTGACGCGATCATCCAGAACGCCGGGAGGATCAGCGCGCCACCACCGGTAAACGCGAGCGCCAGCCCGCCGATGAGGAGCAGGGCGCCGATCACCCCGAGCAGGGTGCGGATCACGGACGCGCCAGCCACGTTTCTGGGCTCTTTTGGCGTAGGTCGGACTATTCGGCCGGGGGAGGGGCAGTAGGCCCGGTCTCAGCGACGAGCACGACAGCCGTGCCGTAGGCCACGATCTCGGACATGGTCCCGGCCAATTCGGAGCTGTCGAAGCGCATCGACAGGACCGCAT
>CAYZEJ010000204.1:0-3553 GCA_964477545.1 uncultured Anaerolineaceae bacterium
TGGCCGTTACTTCTCCCCCAGCAAACAAGCGCGATTACGGGCTCGCGGAAGGATTCGGAACCGCTCCACCGATCGGCACGCGCACCCGGAAGGCGCCGCGTTCATAGACGTAGCTCGGATCCTGGGCGGCTTGAGTGCAATCGGCAAGGAAGGCCCCCTCCAGGCCACCGCGCTCACAGACAGATACGTCTGCATCTGCGCGAGCTCGCCATACCAACGCATCGAACGCCGGCGTGAGCCGATCATTCAGCTCGCCGTACGCCTCGCCGCCGATTTTGTTCGGGATCAACTCCTTCGCAATGAAGCACGTCCGTTCCGCGTCCTCTACCGACGAGAACTGGGGGCAGCCCTGCCCATCGGGACCAATCGTGACCGGCCTGAAATCGCCCCCGTTTAGGGACAGCTCGATTTGATAGGCACCGGTCGGACTCACCTCGGGGTGTTGTTGGCCGCCTGAAGAGCAAGGCCCGGTGACGCCGATAACGACCAGCAGTACCGACGGCGCGATCCATCGAGTCGCAGCCGGAACGAGGCTACGCGGCCGCTGACGAAACATCCGGCAACAGTCGTACGAAGACTTCGTTCGAGACCAGGCGGCCGCGAAGGGTCAGAGTCACGCCACCGTGTTGGGCCGGTTCGACCAGACCGTTGGCGCGGGCGCAGCCCAGGGCTGAGCGAAAGGCAGGCATCGCGGCCATGTCCGCGGGCAGTCCGTCACTGGTTCGCAATCGCAGGATCGCCTGCTCCGCGGCGGCCGTCGACTCATCGGTCGTCTCAGAAGCACCTGGTGGAAGTCGGGCGTCCGATCCATCGGCCGGCGTAAGCGCCGACAGGTAGCCATCCAGCCGGGCGGCATTCCAGCGCCGCGTGCGACCGCCATCGAACGCGTGCGCGCCGGGGCCGACGGCCTCCCACGGCTCGCCCAGCCAATAGGCCAGGTTGTGCCGGCTGGCCCTCCCCGGCCGTGCCCAGTTGGAGAGCTCGTACCACTCCAGGCCCACGACACTGAGCGTCTCGTCGGCAATCAGATACAGCTCGGCGGCGCGCTCCTCGTCCTGCTCGAGCCTCGCTCGCCCCCGCCAGCGCATCGCGCCCGGACGGGTGGGCAGGTGGTCGCCGAATGGCCCTGTGAGCCCCTCGGCCTGTGGATCATCCAGCGTGAGCGCATACGCCGAGATGTGGTCAGGCTGAAGAGCCATCGCAGCCTCGAGCGTCAGCCGCCACGAGTCGGCCGTCTGCCCGGGAACGTCGTACAGCAGGTCGAGGCTGATGTTGTCGAACCCAACGTCTCGCGCGGCGGACACGGTGTCGGCGATGTCGGCACCCGTGTGGCGACGGCCGAGGCGACCCAGTTCGATTGGATCAAAGCTCTGTGCGCCGATGCTGAGCCGATTGACCCGCGCTGCGCGAAAACCGGACAAGTCGCCGCGCTCAGATGGGCCAGGATTGGCCTCGATCGTAATCTCGGCGTCGTTGGCGATGCCGAAGGCGTCGTCCACCGCGCTCACCACCCGAGCGACCTGCGCTGCGCTCATCAGCGATGGAGTCCCGCCCCCGAGGTAGACGCTGCGCAAGGGCGATCCGGTCCCTCTCGCCCGAAGCCCAATTTCGGCGACCAGCGCGTCCACGAACGCATCGATGCGGCTGCTGGGCCCCTTCGCCGCACTCCCTGCATAGACGACGAAGTCGCAATACGGGCAGACCGACAGGCAGAACGGGAAGTGGACGTAGAGCCCAACCGGCGAAGCGCTCACGGGCGGATGGCTCACGGGCGGCGGCCGCTCATCACCAGCGGTAGTCCCGCGGGCCACCCGGCTCCCGGTCGGTGACCACCTCCCACCCAGCCGGCGTGTGGCCGGTGGTTTCCTCGAGGGCGTCCTCGTCGTCCGCGGAGGCGGCGCCGCGGATCTGGCCGGCGTGCCCGGTGGCGATGAAGATCGCGAAGCGGGTCAGCGCATGGGCGAGGAACGCGGCGCCGATGCCCCCGGTCTGCAAGGTGACCCAGCCACCCGCGAGGCCTACTCCAAGAGACAACAGCAGCATCCCGAATGGCCGCCCGGGCCCCGCGAGACGGGTCGACAGTGCGTAGAGCACCGCCTGGAAGGCGATCGCCAGCTCGACCGGCCAATTCGACAGCACAAGCAGCCCGAGCAGGATGCCCCGGAATGTCGCCTCGTCGATAAAGGACGTCGCGAGCGAGTTGAGTAGGCCCTGTGGATAGCGACGAGCGGGCGGGAGACGAAGATCGCCGAGGCGCAGCCATGCATAGGCGAACGCGTAGATCGCGCCGGCAGCGCCGAGCATCAGCCCCAAGGTGAGCGCCGTCACTCGCGGGGTGCCCATCTGCAGATGGAGCACCGAAAGCGGCTGCGGGTGCAGGAAGTACACGACCAGGATCAGGACGAGGCCGAACCCGTACCACGACAGCCTGCGTAGCCACGTCTGCACGCCGCCGGGCGCCTCTTCGTCGTCGTACTCGGCGGCACCGAACCGGCGCGCGTCGAAGCGCAGGACCATGAGCAGCCCAACGACGGCGAGGAGGATGAGGCTCTCGATCGTTGCTGCCATGGCTAGGAGCCCATCTCTAGCTCTCGGTGCCGGTGGAGCGGAGCACGGCCAGGAACGCCTCCTGGGGTATCTCGACCGAGCCGACGCGCTTCATCCGCGCTTTGCCGGCCTTCTGCTTCTCGAGCAGTTTGCGCTTGCGCGTGATGTCGCCGCCATAGCATTTGGCCAGCACGTTCTTGCGCATTGCCCTGATTGTTTCGCGCGCGACAACATTCGAGCCAATCGCCGCCTGGACGGGCACCTCGAACATCTGACGCGGGATCAGGACGCGCAGGCGCTCCACGAGGACCCGGCCCGCGGATAGGGCACGCTCTCGATGGGCGATCAGCGAGAGCGCGTCGACCGGCTCGCCCGCGACGAGCACATCCAGCCGGACCAGGTCGCCCTCGCGGTAGCCGATCTCCTCGTAGTCGAGCGACGCGTAGCCCTGGCTGCGGCTCTTGAGCTGGTCGTAGTAGTCCACGATCACCTCGGCCAGGGGCAGCTCGAAGGTCAGCAGGACTCGCTCCGGATCGATGTACTCCATGGTCTGAAACGTCCCGCGTCGGCCCGTCGAGAGCTCCATCAGGGTGCCGATGTACTGCGAGGGAGTGACCACGCTGAGCTTCACCCACGGCTCTGAGATCGATTCGATCTCACCCACCGGCGGCAGGCGCGACGGGTTGTCGACGACCACCTCGCCGCGGCCGTTCATGAGCGTCACGCGGTATTCGACCGAGGGCGCCGACGCGATCAGCTCGAGGTTGAACTCGCGCTCGAGCCTCTCCTGGACGATCTCCATGTGCAGCAGGCCAAGAAAACCGACGCGGAACCCGGTGCCCAGGGCGACGGACGTCTCGGGCTCGAAGCTGATCGACGCGTCGTTCAGGTGGAGCTTCTCGAGCGCGTCTCTCAGCTCCGGGTATTCCTCGCCCTGGACCGGGTAGAGCCCGGCAAAGACGAGCGGCTTGGCCTGCTTGTAGCCGGGGACGGGCTCTGACGCCGG
>CAYZEJ010000205.1:0-1155 GCA_964477545.1 uncultured Anaerolineaceae bacterium
CGCCGTGTTCTTGGCGAGGATCGTGATGCCCTTTTCGCGCTCGAGATCGCCGGAGTCCATCACACGGTCGGCGACGACCTGGTTAACGCGGAACGCGCCCGTCTGGCGGAGCATGGCATCCACCAGCGTCGTTTTGCCGTGGTCGACGTGGGCGACGATGGCGACGTTGCGGATGTCTTCACGGGTCGCGGAATTCGCGGCGGTACCTGGGGTCGGTTGAGGGGCAGGCGTCAACACCTGTGCGGGACTCTTCATGGGGAGTGGCGATTGTCGCATAGGATGCCCGAGTGACTGTCGCCGCCGTGATACTCCACGCTCGCATGGAAGGTGCCCTCGCGGACGCCGCGGGCCGACCGGCTGTTCGTCGCGCCGTGGAATCGGCGTGGGCAGGTGGCGCGACGCCCATCGTGGTCGTCTCTCACGACGAGAACGGGCAGATTGCTGCCGCCCTGACGGGATCTCCGGCTGTGCTCGCTGAGCCCGCGCCAATGGACGCGGGGCCCGTAGGACAGATGGCGCGCGGCATCGCCGTGGCACTCAACCACGTGACCGAGACCGAGGCGGCGCTGATCTGGCCGGGCCGCATGGCCTGGATCGATGCCGAGACCGTGACGACGCTGATCGAGGCGTATGGCGCGCGACGCGGCTCCGTCCTTCGTCCTGTGTATGAGGGTGAGCCAGGCTGGCCCGTGCTCGTCCCTGTGGATATGGTCGCCGCGCTGACCGCGCTGGGCCCATCGCTGATGCCTGACGTGTTGATGGACGAGTTCCTCGCCGGCGCCGCATCTTCGGCCACGATCGACACCGGCGATCCAGGCGTCGTGCATGACATTTCGACGCCGATGGAGTCACTCCCTAAGTTCGAGGGTCCGCCGCAACCCGTCAGCGGCTCCGCGCCGGAGTGGGGTGCCGCAGCAGCCGAGATGCCCGACGATGCGCCACTCGAGGGACCGGCACTGGCTCCATACGCCCAGGCAGCCGACGAGGGCGACTAGCCCGAGCCGCCAATGGACGACGACTTCGTCCTGGAGCTAATCAGCCAGGAATTCTTGAGCCCGACGGATTTCTCGGCGCATGGCGGAATTCGGGCCGTGATGAGCGGCGTCATCGTTACATCCGAATCAGAGGATTACGGAATCACGCAGTCTGCCCTGT
>CAYZEJ010000205.1:1255-3526 GCA_964477545.1 uncultured Anaerolineaceae bacterium
GATTGCACTCGAGAAGTACCGCCGCCAGATAGTTGCGTTCGCCACGGAGGCGCGGCGGTTCTACTTCGCCGATGGAGCCGTTCGCGTGTCCGACATGCCTGACATAGACGAGACGTTTTGGGCGGAGTTCGACGAGCGCCTGAAGAGGGCGCAAGCGCTGGAAGTCGAGCGATAAGCCGCCACTAACGGGTTAGTAAGCGCGAGCCGCCATCGTGGACTGACGAACACGGATGACGAACGGCTTGGGCGGCTACTCCGCCTAATTCGGAGCCGCGCTGGGCAAACCCAGGTGGATTTGGCCGCGGCCGCTCGGGTACCACTGCGCGACGTGAAGCGCCTGGAGGCCGGAAGGGCTGGCGAGGTCCGTCTCGACCGAATCAGATCGCTGTTCGAGGCGGTCGATGGACGCGCACGGCTCGTACCGTGGTGGAAGGGCGCCGCCGCGGATCGCCTACTGGACGAACGACATGCCGCGCTTGCCGAGGGCAGAATTGCGGTGTTTCGCACTCGCGCGTGGGAGCCCTTCGCCGAAGTGTCGTTTTCGGAATTCGGGGAGCGCGGGTCGATCGACCTCTTTGCGGCCCACGCTGGCTTCCGAGCTGTTGCCGTTTGCGAGGTGAAGAGCACGATTGGATCACTGGAGGAGACCAACCGGATGCTTGACGTCAAAGTTCGCCTCGCGCCGACCATTGCGTTCAAACGGTTCGGCTGGCGTCCGCGCATCGTCGGACGAATTCTCATTTTGCCCCGAGGTAACACGGTCCGCCGCATAGTCAACACACATAGCGCGACCATGCAGACTCTGTACCCGCATAGCGGTCGCGAAATACGCGCATGGTTGCGCCTACCGAATTTCCCTCTGAGCGCGATCTGGTTTGCGCCAGATGGACCAAATAGGTCCGCAGTTCGCCGCTAACAGACCCGGATTGCGCCACGTGGACAGTCGGCGACCCAAGTGGCACAAGATCGGGCGCCCAGCCTGAAACCACGGACGAGATAGGTCCCGGTGGCACAAACCGACGCCTCTCTGGCGTCGCGGGCTGAGGGTCAGCCCGGCTTGGCTGCCTTCGGTGCGAGCTGGAGGCCGAGCTCGGCAAGTTGTGCGGGTTCCACCGGCGATGGCGCGCCGAGCATCAGGTCGCTGCCTGTGCCGGTCTTCGGGAACGCCTGGACTTCGCGGATGTTCGCCTGGCTGGTGAGCAGCGCGATCCAGCGGTCGATACCGAGCGCGATTCCACCGTGAGGCGGCGCGCCGTACTCGAACGCGTCGAGCACCGCGCCGAACTTGTCGCGCATCGCTTCAAGCGAGTGACCCTGGAGCGCAAATGAACGCTCGAGCATGTCGCGGCGATGGATGCGGATCGAGCCACCGCCGAGCTCCCAGCCGTTCAACACGAGGTCGTGCTGTTGGGCGCGGGCACGGCCGGCGGGATCCTCTGGCGAAGGACGCGCTGGGTCGCCGGACGCAGTGACGAGCAGCTCCTCGTCCTCGGGATTGACCCCGCTGAACGGGTTGTGCGTCGCGTCCCAGCGGACGTTCTCCGAGTCCCACTTGTACATCGGGAAGCTGTAGACCCAGACGTAGGACAGCTCGGTCGAGTCCGTGACCAGACCCAACCGAGTCCCAAGCTCGGCGCGGAGCTCCCCCAGGACCTCCTGGGCGACGATGTCCGCGTCCGCGACGATCAGCACCAAGTCGCCCGGTGCGGCGCCAGCCGACTCAACGATCTGCTCGGCCCTCCCCTCGCCCAGGAACTTCAGGATCGGCGACGCGACGGCTCCCTCGGAACCAATCGACATGTGGACGAGGCCCTTCGCGCCGGCCTTCTTCGCCTTCTCGGTCAGCTCGTCCGTCTGCGAGCGCGACGCGCCGCCCATGCCCGGAACGGCCATGCCGAACACCCGGCCACCGGCCTCCAGCGCCGAGTCGAACACTCCAAAGCCACTCCCCGCGACGACCTCGCCCAGGTCGCGCAGCTCCATGGCAAAGCGGACATCGGGCTTGTCCGAGCCGTAGCGGTCGATGGCTTCGCGGTAGGAAAGGCGCGGGAAGGGCGTCTGGCGGATCGGTCGGTCGGGAACGACGGACCGGGTTACCTCGGTCACCATCGTTTCGACAAAGCTGATGACGTCTTCCTGCGAGACGAAGCTCATCTCCAGGTCGAGCTGGGTGAACTCGGGCCCGCGGTCGGCGCGCGAATCCTCGTCGCGCATGCAATGCGCGATCTGGAAGTAGCGGTCGAACCCGGCCACCATGAGCAGTTGCTTGAG
>CAYZEJ010000206.1:0-3516 GCA_964477545.1 uncultured Anaerolineaceae bacterium
CTGCGCCTGATCGCTGCGGATGTCGATCCGCCAGCCGGTCAGCTTGGCCGCCAGTCGGGCGTTCTGGCCCTCGCGGCCGATCGCCAGGGAAAGCATTCGTTCGGGCACGGTGACGTTCGCGATCCGGTTCTCTTCGTCGATGGTGACGCTCACCACCTGGGCGGGGCTGAGTGCGTTGGCCACGAAGACGGCCGGGTCCTCGTTCCACGGGATGATGTCGATCTTCTCGCCGCCCAGCTCGGCCACGACGGCCTGCACGCGGCCGCCGCGCTGGCCCACTGTCGCGCCGACGGGATCGAGCCCATCCTGGCGGCTGGCGACGCCCACCTTGGAACGGCTGCCTGCCTCACGCGCGATGGCCTTGATCTCGACCGTGCCGGTATGGATCTCTGGCACTTCGAGCTCGAACAGGCGGCGCAGGAAGTTCTTGTGTGTGCGGCTGACGTAGATCAGCGGGCCCTTTGTGGTGCGCCGGACCTCGAGCACGTACGCCTTGACGTGCTGGCCGATGCGGTAGTGCTCGGTCGCGCTCTGGTCCGTAGTGGGCAGGATTGCCTCGGCGCGCCCGACATCGAGGATGACGCCGCGCGGCTCTACCCGGCTGACGGTGCCCGTGATGATCTCCGACTCCCGCTGCGCGTACTGGCCGAAGACCTGCTCGCGCTCGACCTCACGCAGCCGCTGGCGCACGAGTTGAGTGGCCATCTGTGCATGTATCCGGCCGAAGCTGTTGGCGTCCAGCTCGCTGATGCGGACGAGGTCGCCCACCTTGGCGCTGGGGCTGTGCTTCTTCGCATCATCGACCGAGAACTCCATCGTGGGGTCTTCGATCTCGTCGACGACGACCATCGCCCGGTATGCATTGAACTTGCCGCTGTCCTGGTCCACGTCGACGTAGACGTTCTCGTTGCCCGGGGTCGTGCGCCGATAAGCGGACTGGATCGCGTCTGCGAGCGTGGCGACGAGCTGCTCGCGGGGGATGTTCTTCTCAGCATTCAGCTGCAGGAGCGCGCCGATGAAATCGCGGTTCATGTGCGGCCTCCTTTCGGCTGTGCTATCGGTCCCCCGTTAGGCTCCGAGTCTCCTTGTGCTCACCATTTGCTCACAAATAAACGTGGGGGTCACCCACGTCCAGCGGCGGCCAGAAAACTGACCCAAAGTATACACGGCGAGCGTGATTCACCCGATGTGGCGTCGGTTCGCGGGGCCTCGACGCCCCACTTGTTCCCCCGGCGCACCACCCGGCGCCAGGGATGGACTGAATGTCCCACGGGCGAACATTCGGCAACCGATTTCTCCTGAATGTGCCCCCAGGTCGACACATGGGAGGAGTCTGCCGCCGAAGAAGCCTCCGATTGGCCGAGTGGTGCTGTGGTGGAACATCGGGCTACGATTCGGCGTGATGACAGCCACGCGCGCTGATGTGGGTGCTGTCGAGCTAGATCAGCAAGCCATCGATTGGTTGCTGTCGTCCGACGAACCTGGAATTCGTCTCCAGGCGCGCCGCGGCGTTACATCCTGCCTAGGGCGATCTCTGCGAGCTGCACGGCGATGGCCTGATAGGACGGATCGAGGTCGTTCGACTGGGGAAATGAAAGGACGAACGTGCCCGCGCCACCGACGTCCACCCACAGAGAGTTATAAGACTCTGTCGGGTTGTAGAACGCTGCATGCCCGCCCACTGTCAGGTCCGTACTGCCAGTTTGGATCCCAAGCAAGCCGTGCAGAACGCTGTACGCCTCGGGATTGACGTAGGCGACGACCAGTGAGCCGGTGTTGCCGGTTTCCCCTTCTATGTTCCACAGGCATTGGCCGACCGAGTCGAGCGTACCGGCCACATAGGTTTCGCCCAACGCTGCACTGAGTTCAGCGGGGGTGAGCAGGCTGCAGACGTCGATCGTGCCGCCGATTGGGGGATTCGTCGGGCTCACCGGGTCTGACGTCCGAACTGCGGACGTCGCGACCGGTGGCTGCGCCGTGTTCGGTCCGACGGTTGGCGCAGAGGGCGAGCCGCCACACGCTGCGATGAAGACAATTGCCACGGTGGCCATTCCGGCCAGTTTGGGAATACCCATGTAAGTCCCCTGCTTTCCGACCGACAAGTGGGGCCGAGGTCGGTCCCACCGAGCCCTGTCGCGCTCGCGCCACCGTAA
Source organism: uncultured Anaerolineaceae bacterium (assembly GCA_964477545.1). Taxonomy (GTDB): domain Bacteria; phylum Chloroflexota; class Limnocylindria; order Limnocylindrales; family CSP1-4; genus JALYGJ01. The sequence continues at coordinate 2,154 of CAYZEJ010000206.1, forward strand.
CAGGCTGAACGTACGTTTCAGTACGCTCGGGCGAACAGCACTCGCTGCTTGGACGGCTTCTGGTCGATCAGGCACGCGCCATCTTCCTGGGGCGCGTCGAATGGAATGACGCGGATGCTGGCCCCTGTGTCTGCGTTGACCTGCTTCTCGCACGCCGCATCACCGCACCAGTGGGCCATGATGAAGCCGCCCTCCTTGTCGAGGATGGCCTTGAACTCGTCGTAGCCGTCAGCAAGATGGGTGTTCTCGGCGCGGAAATCGACGGCTCGCTGGAACAGCATCTGCTGATAGTCGGCCAGGCGCTGCGCCATGTCGGACCCCAGGGTGTCGAGCGCCACGGTCTCCTTCTGCCGATCCACCCGGCGAACCAGCACTCCCTGGCCGCCAGCCACGTCACGCGGGCCGATTTCCAGCCGGAAAGGCACGCCACGTAGCTCCCAGTGGTTGAACTTGAAGCCGGGCGACTCCTCGCGCCAGTCGACCTTCCAGCGGAGCGGTCCGGACATCGTCCGGATGTCGGCCAGCACCTTTTCGACCGACTCTATCGCTCCGGCAACGGCAGCGCGATCTTCCTCCGTGCGGAAGATGGGCACGATCACGACCTGCGTGGGTGCCACGTTGGGTGGCAGCACCAGGCCGGAGTCATCGCCGTGGGCCATGATCGTCGCCCCGACCATGCGCGTTGAAAAGCCCCACGACGTGCCGTATGGGTTCTTGAGCACGTTGTCGCGGTCGAGGAACTCAATCCCCGCGGCGCGGCTGAAGTTCTGGCCGAGCATGTGGCTGGTACCGGCCTGGAGCGCCTTGCCATCGCGCATCATGGCCTCGATCGCGTGGCTGTAGACCGCGCCTGGGAACGTCTCGGTGCGTGTCTTGATCCCGCGGATGACGGGGATCGCAAGCCACTCCTCGGACGTCGCTCGATAGGCCTCGAGCCCGACGGCGACCTCGTCGGCCGCCTCCTGTTCTGTCGCATGGAACGTGTGCGCTTCTTGCCACAGGAACTCAGCCGTTCGCAGGAACAGTCGCGTGCGCAGCTCCCAGCGGACGACGTTGTTCCACAGGTTCAGGAGCATGGGCAAGTCGCGATACGAATGGACCCAGTCCTTGACCTTCTCGGCGACGATCGCCTCGCTCGTCGGGCGAATGGCGAGCCACTCGTCGAGCTCCTTGCCACCGGCGTGGGTCACCCATGCGACCTGCGGGTTGAACCCCTCGACGTGCTCCGCCTCCTTCTCGAGCAGGCTGCGCGGCACGAACAGCGGGAAGTAGACGTTCTCGTGGCCGGTCCGCTTGATGTGGCGGTCGAGCTCGTCGCGCATCGACTCCCAGATCGCGAAGCCGTAGGGGCGGATGATCATGT
>CAYZEJ010000207.1:0-3511 GCA_964477545.1 uncultured Anaerolineaceae bacterium
TCGTGCCCGCCGCTCGGTCAGTTGGGCTGCGGCTGGGCTCTTCGTTTTGGCGGCTATCGCCGCTCGTTGCGCGTGCTTTGGCTACCGGTGGTTCGACCGCAAATCTCGGCTTGTGATCCTTGGCAAATCCAGGCGTCCAGCCGAAGAGCGGGAAGAGCGATCCCCAGCCGACGATCAGGTATTGCTGAACGATCGAGTACGCCGTGAATACGATCCAGTACAGGAACAGACCTGACGGTAGGAACGAACCATAGATGATCGAGAACAAAGGCAGGACCAGGAAGATCCGCTGCTGAGCGCGCGCCTGCGGATCCGTTGTGTTGGGGGTCATCATTCGGGTCTGGATCAACTGGAGGATCGCCGCGAACACCGCCAAAGTGCTTATACCGAACTTGCCGAATACCGGCAGCGGTATGGAGAACAGCACCTCGGGAAGGTGTGCATCTAGGTTGCCCAGCCACCAGATCGCGGGATCGATGCACGGCTGGAGGGTGCCGGGCGCCTGGCAGGCGATGGTCAGAACGGGCTGGCCGAGGAACTGGAGGGCAGAGCTGATGTCCGGCGCCGCCAGGCCCTGGCTGATGACCGAGTAGATCGGCAGTAGCAGGAACAGCTGGAGGAAGGCGGGCAGACAACCGGAGCCCAGGCTGACGCCTCGTTCCTTGTACAGCCGCATGGTCTCTTCGCTGACCTTGGCCCGGTTGCCCTTGAACTTCAGCTGGATGGCCCGCACCTCGGGCTGGATCAGCTGCATCCGTCGCTGCGAGACGATCTGCGCGCGGAAGAGCGGGATGAGAATCGTCTTGATCAGGAGGGTGAGCAGGATGATCGCGATGCCGACGTCGCCGAAGACGGAGTAGAAGAGCGCCAGCAGCAGGAACATCGTCTGGAAGATCGGGTTGAAGAGGAACGCAAGAAGGTCGACTGGGTTCCCAGAGAGCACGGCCGGGCACAACGGCAGAGGCACAGGAGTGACCGCAGGCGCCGGGGTTGGCGAGGGACCGGGAGTGGCGTTTGGATCGGCTGTCGGAGCCGGGCTGGGTGACGCGGCGGGGGACGCAGGCTGAATCGGGCAGGGCGACGCGCTCTGGCCTGGCGCTGGGCCGATCGTCGGACTGACGGACTCGGCCGGAGTCGGCTGAGGCGTCGTTACCGGCGCTGGTGAAGCGGCGGCGGAAGGATCGGGTGTCTCGGCACCGACCGGCAGCGCCCCACCGAGTGCCAGCCACAGCACACCTGCGGCAAGGAGGCCAACGAAGGCGCGTCGCTTGCGACGCGCGGAAACTTGGGCCCGGCCGGCAACAGCTAGTTCGGGTGCACCTTCAGCGAACAGGGTCATAACCTCCGGGATGCCCGGGATGACAGCGCGCGATTCGCCTGGCGCCCATCCAGCTTCCCTTCAGCAAACCGTAGCGGTCGATCGCCTGCTCCGCGTATCGCGAGCAGCTGGGCTCGTATCGGCAACTCGAGGGCAGCCAGAAAAACACCGCCCGATAGAGGTGGATGGCGCCGATTCCAATTCGCTTCAATTTGTTCCAGTCGTTTCACGCTTGAGGAGTCCCGCCGAGCCCATCATCCGGGTTAGAGCCTGGTCGAGGTCCGCCTGTGAGGTCTGGGGCGCCGCTGGCCGCGCCACGAGCAGGATGTCCCAGCCCGGTTGGACCTGGCCCTCCAGCCGCCTCAGGATGGTCCGCAAGCGGCGCCGCACGCCGTTGCGCACGACTGCTGTCCCCACTCGACGCCCGGTCGAGATGCCGTAGCGAGTTCGATCGAGCTCATTCCGGCGGTAGCGCATCAACAGGGCAGGATGAGCGCGAGATAGGCTCTCCCCGTTGATCCGCTGAAAATCGACCGTCGAGCGGAGCATTTCCAGGGCGCTCATTGGCGCCGGCCTCCGCCGATCAGACGGTCAGCTTCTTGCGGCCCTTCGCCCGTCGGGCTGCCAGCACCTTCTGGCCACCCTTGCTGGCCATGCGCGCCCGGAACCCGTGCTCCTTCGCGCGATGCCGTTTCTTGGGCTGGTGTGTCTGCTTGGTCATTGCTCCAATGGCTTTCTGGCGCTGGGCGATCAGGACGGTCTGCAACCGATCTGGACGAGAGACGGAACCCGCGCGCCCTCCATGGTGCTGGTCCCGGTCGACGCGCAAGCGCCACGGTGCGTCGACGTGGGCGGGATTATAGCCGCCACAAGCGAACTCACGACACGCGGCGCCAGCCGCGGGTCGGCTGTTCGCGCGTAGCAGCGCGAAGCGCTGCGGAGGAAGATCGATCTGTAGGCGGAGCGTGCGCAGGAGGATTCACAAATGACCGATATTCCAAGCCCACCCTTCAAACAGCCGGGCAGCGCGACGATGGAGGACTTCGAGCGGATCGACATGCGCGTTGCTCGAATCGTGGCCGCGGACCGGTTTCCTGCCGCGCGCAAGCCGGCCTACCAGCTGACTCTCGACTTTGGCCCGGGCGGAATGCGCCGCTCATCTGCCCAGCTGCCGCCCACCTACCCTGACCCGCAGACACTCGTCGGCCGCCTCGTCGTGGCCGTGGTCAACTTCGCGCCACGCAACATCGCCGGCTTGGCGAGCGACGTGCTCGTCCTCGGCGCGCTGCCGGGAAGTGGCCTCATCCCGCTGCTCGGCGTAGATGAGGGCGCCGCACCGGGCGACGCGATCGGCTGACGCGCGACGCCTGAGGGTCCGGCGGGCCAGGGATCGCGCCACTTGGTCGATACTCCCCCGGAGTATGCACGATTCCCGGTTGCCGGTCACCGACGCTGGTGTTACTGTTGGCCGCCCCAGAGGCCCGGGGAGTGGCCTATGGAGAGGACTTTACGGGGCCGATCTGCTGGTCCGGGAACCCATAGCAGACCGGCCAAAGGCATCTATGAGAGGCCGCCGCCTTACCTTGCCGTGTGCGGTATCCGGCTGTCCTCGTCAACAGATTTAGCTATGTCGGGGCCAGTTATCGATGGACGCGAAGCAGGTCTGGCGCGCGGCGCTGGGCGAGTTGCAGGTGTCGCTTTCGCCTGCCAACTTCGAGACCTGGCTGAAGGAGACAGCGCTCGTCGCGGTCGATGACAACCGCTTCCGCGTCGCGGTGCCGAACGGTTTCGCCAAAGACTGGCTTGAGACCCGCTACAGATCCCTGATCAGCCAGACGCTTGCTCGCGTCGTCGGTTACAGCGTCCAGGTCGACTTCGAAGTGCGCGAGGGACTTACGTCAAACCAGGCCGACGAGGCTGCGACGGGCGTGGTAGGTGTTGCCGCGCCGGCCCCGGCGACTTCTTCGACTGCTATCCGGCTCGAGCCCGGCCGAGTGGGCGGCACGGAGTCAGGCAGCGCCAGCCTCAACCCGCGCTACACGTTCCGGAACTTCATCGTCGGTTCGGCCAACCGGCTCGCACACGCAGCGAGCCTTTCGGTCGCGGAGAGGCCCGGCCACGCCTACAACCCGCTCTTCCTGTACGGCGGGGTTGGCCTCGGCAAGACGCATCTGATGCACGCCATCGGCAACC
>CAYZEJ010000208.1:0-3508 GCA_964477545.1 uncultured Anaerolineaceae bacterium
CCTGACCCCTGCGATGCGAACGCAGTGCTCTCCCAGCTGAGCTACATCCCCACGGAGCGCGAAGTATACCGACGGCCGTGCTCCGACCCTGTCGGCCGGGTGCTCACGGGACCGGCCCGGACTCGTTTACCCAGAACGTGACCAGGCGGTCGACGAATGCTGGGTCAGCCGTCGCGATGCCCATGATCAACAGGCTGTCGTTCGTCCAGGCGATCGTCGGGAATTCGAGGCCGCGGCACAGATACCGGCCGGCCGCTGACCCATCCACGGAGTAGGGGTTCTCGGCGGGCCACCTGCCTGTCGTCGCGCTGATCGAGTCCCCGTCGTCGGTGTAACAGAGTCCGCTGTCTGTCTCGATCGCCGCGACGCGTACCCGCTCGTTGTAAGCGGCGTACATCGAGTCGCGGTTGGGGTACATGGCGTACTCCACGTCTACTTCCCCGTCTCCCACGCTGCACGACACGATCGCGAGGATTGGCTCAAGTGGTTCGCTCGCCACGCATGAGTCGCGCACCGCTTCCGGGATGTGGGGCAGCAATGCGCCGAACACGGGGTCGGCTGACGGCGCCGGCGGGCTTCCCGGAAGATCGGTCGGGATGATGGGCGGCGGGAGCGTCGGCTGGCCGGTCGAGAGGGCCGTGGGTTCAGGTCTCGCTGGCGATGACGTCGAGGAGGGCACCGTTGCCGACGGAGTGACAGCCTGTCCGCAGCCAGGCAGGCCCAGGGCCAAGACAAGAACCAGTGTCAATCCCGTGCGCCGATCGGTCATGCATCGAGGAGTCTGAGCCATCGATGTCCGGGATGGGTTGACTCGATCGTGGCGCGTAGCCAGGCGATCCGTGGCGCATCCAGTCTGGGCAGGATTTCGGCGAGGTCGCGCTCGTCAATCGAGCGGTCCCGATGTGCTTTCATCCAGAGCACCATCTCGGGTTGCAGGTAACGGATCCCATCCGCGTCCGCGACATAGGTGGCCTGGTCGAAGGGCATCCGAACCTGCTCGTAACGCGCCGAGATCCACGTGTCGCCGTCATGTGGGTTCATCGCCAGGTCAAATAGCCACGGGCTGTACCCGTCGCGACGTACCCAGAGCTGGCGCGCGCCCTCCAGGTTCTCTTCCGGCTTGCGCATTGGTCGCAGCGTGCCGGAGTGATTCGACCAGACGCAGTAGCGCGGCGAGAGGTGCTCGAGCAGGCGCGGAAGGTCGGCTCGGAAGAACGAGACGTCGATGTCCTCGTGTTCGCGAGGGATCCCGGTGAAGGCATCGACCGCCCAGCCGCCGACGATCCACCAGCGGATGTTCAGGCCACGCATGACGCGCACGATGCCGCGTGGCGTGAGCGGCCGCCACGGTCCGTACCAGCGATAGAAGTCGCGGTCTTCGTCGGACATTTCTGGATCGGCGTAGGGCTTGGCGGGTGCCATCTGTACTAGCGTAGGGCTTGACGATTAGAACATTTGTTCTACTATCGAGGCATGCCGAAGGCGCTTGCGCAAGAGACCTTGACCACCGCTCTTGCCCGGCTCGAGTCTCGCTGGGGGAGCGCGGCGGTTCGACTCGGCGCGGGTCTGGCCGCAAGCGGTTCGCGCGCAGCAGCGCCGAAGGCGGCTGCGGAGGGAGAGGTTGCGGGTCTGGGTGGCCCGCAGAGTCAACTCGGTCCGCAGGTGGTCGGTGCTCTGGCGCTGGCGTTTCGTGCCCTGCCGGCGCCGGAGCTCGTGCCCACGGACGAGACGCGCCCCACCTCGCTGCCGGACGAGATCGTCCCCACTGGCTTCCACCGGCTTGACGCTCTGCTCGGCACGGGCGGCCTGCCGCGCGGCGTGAGCGCCTCTTTCCGCGGCGCCCGCTCCAGCGGCAAGACTGCGCTTGCGCTGCACTGCCTTGCCCAGGCCCAGGCGCGCGGCGGGATAGTCGCGTTCCTGGACCTGTGCCGCATCTTCGATCCGCTCGAGGCCGTCGGCCGCGGCGTCGACCTGCGCTGGCTGCTCGTCCTTCGCCCTGCTGACATAGATGAGGGCTGGGCTCTGTCCGCGGCGCTCGTCGCCGGCCGCCAGATCGACCTCCTGGTGGTCGACCTTCCCGCGCGCCTCCGGCCCAGCCATGAAACAGCTCTGCGCCGTCTTGCCGCCCATGCCCACAGGTCCACCGTGCGCATGATCGTGCTCGAGCCAACCGGCCTGGCCGCGGCCGTCCATGGGGCACTCGCCGAAGCGGTCGCGTTGCGCCTGGAGCTGGAGCAACGTGCCTGGCTGCGCGCGGGACGCGACATCGTCGGCCGGTGCGTTTCGGTCAACGTGGCCAAGAACCGCTTCGGCCCGCCCGGGCGTGAGACGGAGATCGAGATCCGCTACCTCGCCGAAACGGAGATAGAGCCTGCGCTCGAGCGCTTCGCAGTTCGCGACGTCGAGCTGGCCGAGCAGGCCGACTCGGCCGAGTTGGCCAAGTTCCCGTCACCTGGCAACCTGGCGACTCTTATCCAACCTGGTGTGCGCCGGATAGGGCCAAGCAGGCCCAGTTCGCCGTCACCCAGTCACCTGGCTGCTGTATGACGACCGATTTGACTGCCGGGAGCCCTTCCCGCCCGGCCCCACTTGGATACCAGTCATGAGATTGCTAAATGACAGGAACCTCGTCGATCGACTGATTCGCTAACCAACTACCCAACTCAACCCCAGCAAGCGGACCCCAGCCCCGCGATGCGTTTTTTCTATCTCGACTGGCCACACCTCGCTTATCGGATCGAGGCCGCGCGCGCCCAACTCGATGAGCTGGTCGTCATCGGCGGGCAGCCGTGGGAGCAGGGCACGGTCCTCGATTGCAGCCCGGCGGCACGCCGGCTTGGTGTGACCCGCGACCAGCCGCTGGGCACGGCCCACCGCCTCGTGCCCGAGGCTCAGTTCCTGCCCGCCGATGGGGAGACGTACCGCTTGCGGATGGAGACCGCGCTCGATGCGTTGGCGCGCTTCACGCCGTCGCTCGAAGCCGAGGTTGCCCCCGAGGCACGAAAGTTCGGCCAGATCCTGCTCGGCATCGAGGGACTCCACCTATTGTGGGGGGACGAACGCACCCTGGCGGCGCGGTTGGTCGATGCCGTTCGGACGCTGCTGCCGGGTGAGCCGCGGACCGGAATCGGCAACACGCGTTTCGGCGCGCAGGTGGCGGCTGTTGTGGGCCGCGGCCGGCTGGAGCAGATACCTGTCGGTGACGCCGCGGCCGAGGCTGCGTACCTCGCGGCGCTGTCCATCCAGTTGCTGCCCGCCGCCGACGATGCCCGGGAGCGGCTGCGCGTCTTCGGGCTGAATCGCATCGGCGAGTTCGCCGCGCTTGCTCGCTCGGCGGTGATCGCCCGTTTCGGCGAGCACGGTGGGATGCTCCACGATCTCGCACGCGGCATGGACGGTCGCCGGCTACGCCCGCGCAAACCGGTCGAGCGGCTGCGCGCCGAAGCGGAGCTCGAGCCGCCGGTCGACACCGTCGAGCCGCTGCGCTTCGTGCTGCGCAGCCTGTGCG
>CAYZEJ010000209.1:0-3492 GCA_964477545.1 uncultured Anaerolineaceae bacterium
GGCCGTTACGGGAAGCTGAGATGCGCGGCTAAACCTTCCGGTCGCCGTAGGTCGCGCGGAGCAATGGCGAGCCCGATCCCGTTCGCATGAACAGGATCGGAGTCTGTGCCGCACGCGATAGCCCTCGCCGCCCTCGCCCTCGCCCACGTCTTCGATTACGCATCTTTCCTGGTGATGATCGGCCGTCACGGGCTCGCGGCAGAGGCCAATCCGATTGTTGTTCATCTCGCCGAGGAGATGGGCCTCCCCGGACTCACCTTGGCGAAGGTCGTCACAGTGGCGTTCGCCGCACTTTTGATGGCTGTTATCGCACCCAAAAGACGGCGGCTCGCGATGGGACTGCTGATGTTCGGAGTGAGCGCCGGTCTGCTGGGCGGCTTCTCGAACATCGCTTCGCTCTGACCTTCGCCGGCGCGGGAGCGCCGCGGGACGATCAGCCACAGGAAGAGCATCAGCAGCAGCAGGTTGCGAATGTTGAGCAGCGAGATCGACCAACCGTTGAAGTCGCGCAGGGTGGCGAAGAACAGCGGATAGATGAGCGTCGTCAACGCGCAGATGACGACGAGCACCAGCGACTGGCGTCGCGGCAACAGCGCGCCGAATGGGATGAGCCAGGCCACGTACTGCGGAGACAGGACCTTGTTGGCAATCATCGCCAGCAGCAGGGTCGCCACGATGTAGCGGATCAGCGTCTGTCCTCCGACGCTCCCGTCGGCCCGGCGCCTGGAATCCGCCCTGAAGCTGGCCAGGAGTGACATCGCGAGCGCTACCCCAAGCGCGAGGAGCGCCAGCTGGTTGGGCAGTGAAAGAGTCTCGATGAGAGGCGACTCGACCTGGACCGAGCCGAAATCGAAGGTGGTCACGGCCTCGGCCCCGATCAGATTGTGCGCCAGCAACACGATGCCCGCGAGCACGCTCTCGATCTCCAGTCCACGCTCCGCCTGATACGTCAGGAACGTGAACCCGTCTTCTCCCGCCAGCACAAAGAGCATCGCGGCCGTGCTGACCACGATCGCCAGGAAGCCTAAGAGCGCCAGCGCGGCGCTGCGCCTGCGGCCGCTGAACACGTAGAAGACGACGAGAACTGGCAGCAGCAAGACCGGGTAGAGCTTCATTGCAGTGCCCAAGCCCAGCGCCAAGCCCGCCCACGCGGGACGGTTGGCCGCGACGGCGACCAATGCCAGCAGAGTCAAGAAGGCAGGCATGATGTCGAAGCGCCAAATCACCATGGGCCACGCCGCGAGTACCAGGGAAAACAAGGCAAGCTGGGTGTAGCCCACCGATTCCGCCGACCAACGCCGCGCAGCCAGCCACACTAACGCCACAGCCGTCCCAAGCGTCACGGCGAGGCTGATCCCGATAAACAGCTGTGTGTACGCGTCGTCCGAGCCAGGCGCCAATAGGCGTGGCAACACGATCTGGAGCAGGGCCAGTGGTGGGTACTCAAAGGGGAAGTCGCGGTACGGCACAAGACCGTCGGCCACACGGTCAGCCATCGCGCGAAACTCCCACGCTCCACCTTCGCGCACTTTCGCGACGACGAACGCGACGACCGACGCCGCGCCGATGATCAGCTCAACGGCAGCGATCAAGCGGCCACGCAGTGGGTTCACGTTTCGACCGGCGTTGTTGTCGTGCTGGCTCAGGCCGTCACGAGCAATCCCGTCGCCGCAATGCTCGCCAGGAAGGTCACACCCAGGACTCCGGCCCAGATGAAGCGGGCCAGGCCCCGTGGTTTATCGATGGGCAGCCAAACCCACGCCGAACGCCAGGCTCGCAGGCCTGCGTCTGCCGACAACGGGATCAGCAGGCCAAAGCAGACCAGCGCCGGAAAGCGCACGACGCCAGAGGTCGGGGCTGCGCCGAAATTGAGCGCCGTGATCGCGACGACTCCGCAGACCAGGACGACGATGGAGAGATAGATGAACCAATCGCCGAGCACGGCCGGATTCGACTCAGGAACACGTTGCGGCGGCTCGGGTTTTGAGGCCGAGCGCCTTGGGATTTCCTGACGATCGAGGTTCACCGGCCGAGTCTAGGCCGCAAGCGACGGTCGGACCCCGGCGCGAGTCGGGAGCCGACCCCTTCGCGCGCAGCAGCGGCCGAGGCCGACTGCGGAGGGAAACCGCAAGCGACGGCTCGCCTGGTTGCGGGCGCGTTACTTATTCGTTGCGTCTTCTTCGATCTGTCGGCGTGCTTCGGCGCGATGGGTCTCAACGGCCTGGGCGATCGCGGGGTCGGACAACCCGAGCATCTGCGCGGCCAGCAACGCTGCGTTCTCCGCTTGCCCGATTCCCACGGTAGCCACCGGTACGCCCCTGGGCATCTGGACGATCGACAGGAGGGCGTCGAGACCTCCGGCGACCTGGCCGGGCATGGGCAGGCCGATCACGGGCAGTGTGGTCTTCGACGCGACGACGCCGGGCAGATGAGCCGCGAGGCCAGCGGCGCAGATGAACACTGCAGCGCCACGCGCCAGAGCGTCCGCGACGTATGTCTCCAGCAAATCCGGCGCGCGGTGCGCCGATATGACGCGCAACTCGTTGGCCACGCCGAGCTTGCCCAGGAGGTCGGCTGCTTTCTGCACGACATCCAGGTCAGACCTACTGCCGACGATGATCGCGACGAACGGAACTCTGTCCACAATCAGCCGCACATTTCCTTCTGTTCCGGCCTGTGCCGACGGTCCAGCTGGGGGGATCGAACCGCTCCCGGTGGGAAGGTCGGTCATCGGTCCAATTCGGTCCCCGACCAGAACCGATCGACGAGTGCCTGGTCCACCTCGTGGACCCAGTGCTCCGAGATCATCCCGTCGCGGATGTGATACAGATCCACGCTCTGCCACTCGGTCGGCGTTCCACCTCGGGTGGCGTGAACCGTCACGAGCGCCGCCACATGATCGGCGCTGGCCACGATGTCGTGGACGTCCGGTCGGAAGGATCCATTGGTCAGCTGAATTACTTTGCCCATCAGGGCCAGCACTTGGTCCTTACCTTCGTAGTCACCGGAGAGGGGATTGTGGCCCGGATAGTGAAAGATGACATCGTCCGTGTCAAAGCTCATCGCCTGCGCGATGTCGCCTAGCGCCAGAGCATCAAGGTGGGCCTGCGGGAGCTCCGCGTTCGGGTGCATCAAGAAAACCTCCTCTCGGTTAACCGTGGCCCCTTGCGACCCCGTCGTTGTCTCAGTTATCGGAACGGTCGGCACGCGCCCATAGGTGGCGTTGCCGGACTTGTCGCGGGAGATGACGTTGTAGTCGCGGTTCGAATTGAAAGGCGGGTCGAGGTAGATCAGGTCGACCGAGGCGTCCGGGAGGTAGCGACGCAGGATGTCCAGGTTGTCGCCGCAGTAGAGGAGGTTGGTGGCGAGTTCGGTCAATGGTCTAGTGGACCCCCTCCGTCGGCCGGATTTCGGCGAGCATGGCCCGGATTCGCGGCGGGGTGACGATGTCTCCCTTCTGCTCGTAGAGGGTCAGGGCCAGGTCCAGCGCAT
>CAYZEJ010000210.1:0-3450 GCA_964477545.1 uncultured Anaerolineaceae bacterium
TGGGCGGCCGGTGCGGGGCCGGGCGCGGCGCCGCTGACGATCGATCTCGACTCGACCATCTGCGAGACCTACGGCCTGGCCAAGGAGGGCGCGACGGGCTTCACCTACAACCACGTCCGCGGCTACCACCCGCTGCTCGCCGTCGCCGCCGGCACGGGCGACGTGCTCATGGCCCGCCTGCGCGGCGGCAGTGCCGCCAGCGGCCGGAGCGCGGGTCACTTCCTGCGTGAGACGATCGGCCGGGTCCGAGGGGCCGGTGCGAGCGGGCAGCTGACCGTGCGCGCCGACTCGGGCTTCTATGCTTCGCCGGCATAGAGGTCGAGGACCCGTCCGGCCTTCGGCCCGAAGTCGGGGTCGCGCGGGAAGATCCAGCTGCGGTGGGTCCACGGCTTGATCGCGTCGTCGCTGAGCCAGCGCCAGATCGTCGTGTCGGAGATCGACGCCACGAGCCCTCGGCGGATCACCTCAGATCGGATATCGGGCACGTGGAGCCGGCTGAGGGGCAGCCCGAGGCGGGCCGGCAGCTCACACGCGATGGCCTTGACGGCGACTACGACATCTGGGGGAAAAACCGGCCGCCGGCCGGTCCGCGAGCGCTCGGCCAGGCCGGCCAGGCCCTCCTCGAAGAAGCGCTTGCGCCACTTCGACACGATCTGGACCGGGGTGTCGAGCCGGTGGGCGATGTCGGTGTTCTCCTCACCGGCGGCGGCCAGAAGCACGATCCGGGCCCGCACGACATCGCGATACGGTGCTGAATAGCGGCGGCTCGTCGACTCCAGCGCAGCTCGCTCGGCAGGCGACAAGTCGATGACGAATGGACTCTGTCTCGGCACATGCTCCTCCCGCTGCGGACGAGAGGAGCATACTCCTGCGGCAGGCTTGATACATCATCGTATTAGTGCCGCCGAGTACTTAGCGTCCAGTTGAAGACCGTCGGCGACGGTCGAGCCCACCGCCGGCGTGCGCCAGCCGCTCGACTCGAGCTCGGTCGACCGCATCCCGGAGTGACTGCGCCAGGTTCCGGAGGCTGCCGGCCCGCCAGTTCCGCTCGACGATGTCGTCCCCGGCGAACCCGAGCCGGCCAATTGCGACGAGGTGCTTCCGTAAAGGCGTCGGACAGTCAATGCGACACCTGAACAGCTGGCGCAGGCAGGTCTGAGGCGCCGCTTGCAGCCCTCCGGAGCGGTCGCACTGTCGCACGGCGCTTGCGTCACCGCGGGTCGCTCGCTCGGCCCTCGCTACACTCGTGTCATGACTCCTCTCCTCCTCCGCAGGGCGGTCGATTTGTCCGGATGCAGAACGAGCGCAATTGTGAGGTCCGGGGCCGACCCGGCGGGCGGCATTTCAGAGAACTATGTACAAGGAGAACTGACGAGTGAGCGCCACAAAGCGACGTATTAAACGGATCTGGCGCGCCGCGTACTCACATGTGCCGCTCAAGCAGCAGCTCTTAACCCTGCTCAAGCCGCTGCCACTTCCACGGAGAGTGCAGAGACATCTCCGCTTTGAAGGCGTTGTCACTATCGAGATTGACGACAAGCACAGTTTTCGTATCAACATGGGCGGTCCGATTGAATGGAAGCTCTTTTGGCACGGCTTTGGACGCGGCTGGGAGGCTAGGTCGATCAAGTTGTGGACTAACCTCGCTGCGTCGGCTCGCACGATAGTTGACGTTGGCAGCAACGTCGGCGTCTATTCCCTAGTCGCAAGGTCGATCAATCCGACTGCTCGGATAGTTGCGTTTGAGCCTCTTGATCGGTTCTACGATCGACTGCAAGCGAATATTGCTGTCAACGGCTTCGTCATAGATGCAGAAAAGATAGCGCTCTCCGATCATGAGGGAGAGGCGTTGCTCTTCGATAGCGAGCGCGAGTACTTCCAAGGCGCATCGCTCGAGGGCCCGGGGGGTCCTGTCACAAGTCACATCGCACGCACAGTACCCTTGACACGCCTTGATACGTACTGCATCGAGCACGGTATCGATTCCATCGATCTACTCAAGCTGGACGTTGAAGGACACGAGGGCCAAGCAATCGCGGGGATGGGCGATCTGCTGACTGCTTCTAAACCAACGATGCTAATTGAGGTCCTAAATGACGAGAACGGAGCGCGGGTCTCGTCGGCGCTATCGGGGTTGGGCTGTGAGATGTATCGCATTCACGAGAACGGCGGCCTAGAGCCAACAACAACATTTCGATCCAGGCAAGAGGAGGACCGGAATTACCTTGTATGCCAGCCAGGAGTCATCGAGAGGCATGGGTTGACCAGCCTGGTCGTAACGTCCCCGCCGGAACATGCCAATTAGCCACTCGCTCGACGATGTCTTCCCGCGGCGAGCCGAGGCGCTCGCCTGAGCGAGGCGTACCGCACCGAGCGGTGCACGGTCGGTGGCGGCCCGACGGCGCTCGGCGCGGCGGGCTCCTTCACCGTTGTCGCTGACCGGCCCGCTGCGGCCGGCGGAGGAGGGCGCGGGTTCAGCGGCGGGCAGCTGCTGTACCTGGCCCGTCGCGCCTGCATCTGGAACGACCTGTATCGGGACGCGGCACCTCTGGGTATCGCTCTGCGGAGCGTGACGATCACCGTCGACGGGGATTTCCCCGCCCGTGGTTCGCCATCGACGCCGATCTCGGTCGATCCGACCGTCTAGGGTGACGCGCCGCCATCGCGGCTGGCCGAACTCGTCGACGAGGTCGAGCGCATCGCCGAGATCCCGAACTCGTTTCGGGCACCACCGCGATGACCATCCGGCGCCGCCTGGTCGTAACCGACGGAGTCGAGGAGGGAGGATGATCGATCTCAACGGCAAGGCGGCATCACGCGCGACGACCTGATCATGCGCATGTCACCCGACGACTTCCGCGCCGTGCTCGAGACGAACCTCTTCGGCGCGTTTTACGCCACGAAGGCCGTCACCCGGCCGATGCTGAAAGCACGCTCGGGCAGGATCATCAACATCACCAGCGTGTCCGGCCAGGCGGGCCAGATGGGCCAGGCCAATTACTCGTCCGCCAAGGCCGGCCTGATCGGCCTGACCAAGGCCACGGCGCGCGAGCTCGCCTCGCGCGGCATCACTGCAACGCGGTCGCCCCGGGCTTCGTCCTGACCGAGCTCACCGAAGGGCTGTCCGACGACCTCAAGCAGCAGATCGTCGAGCGCACCCCGCTCGGCCGCTTCGCCACGACCGAGGAGATCGCCTACGCCGTGGCGTTCCTCGCCTCCGACGAGGCGGCGTATATCACCGGCCAGGTGCTCGCCGTCGACGGCGGCCTCGTGATGATGTAAGTCGCTACGCTGAGCCGATCTTGCCGATCGGCGCGGCTGTCAGCGGCATCGCCGAAACCAGCGTGAGCAGAAGAAACAGTGCTACTCGACGAGCGCGCGCGGGCCGCACCCGATGAGCGCGTCCAGATACGTCCGCTACAGATGAGCGAGTGGCCAGACGAGGCGCTG
>CAYZEJ010000211.1:0-3442 GCA_964477545.1 uncultured Anaerolineaceae bacterium
GGCGCTACAAGGTGCTTGCTACCGAGATCGAACGGGCGCTCGACTTTGTACGCGCCTGCGGACTCGATGTCGCCGAGGCCCAGCGACTGCACCGAGTCGACATGTGGACGAGCCACGAGGGCCTCGTTCTCGATTACGAAGAAGCCCTGACCCGGCAGGACTCCCTGACCGGCGACTGGTTCGACTGCTCGGCCCACATGCTCTGGATCGGCGAGCGAACACGCCAGCTGAGAGGCGCGCACGTTGAGTTCTTCGCCGGCGTCAACAATCCGCTTGGGATCAAACTCGGGCAGGCGTCGACCGCTGGTGAGGTCGTCGAGCTCTGCGAACGACTCAATCCGGCTCGTCGACCCGGGCGGCTTACTCTCATCGTGCGGATGGGGGCCGAGCGCCTCGTTGACGCGCTGCCGCCGATCATACGAGCGGTTCGGGATTCCGGGCACCCTGTCGTTTGGGCAACCGATCCTATGCACGCGAACGTGTTTCGCACCTCGACAGGAGTCAAGACCCGCAGCTTCGAGGCGATCATGGCTGAGATCGTCGCGTTCTTCTCGATTTGCCAAGGGGAGGGCGTTTGGCCCGGCGGGATCCACATCGAATTCACCAGCGAGGACGTCACGGAGTGTCTCGGCGGCTCGGCCGCAGTGCTGGAAGAGGAGCTCACAGCGCGCTACGAGAGCCTCTGCGACCCGCGACTGAACGCGCGGCAGTCGCTCGACCTCGCCTTCCGGGTGGCCGAGCTGATGCGACGGCAGTGAGCCTGCCGGCTCGGGTCGCTCCTCCTCCTCGCCGGCGTGGTCACCCATCCGCTCAGTGGCTGGAAACATGCAGCGCGGCGTGCGGCCGCTTCAGTGGCTCTGATGGTAGGGGGGTCGCCGGGGCAGTGGGCATCTTCGCGTTGAGGTTGCCGGTCCCGGTACCGATCCTCGCGCTCGTTCCCTAGTCGCGGGCGTGGCAGCTGTGCTTCTCGGCGCTGGGGTTGCGGAACGGGCGTTGTGTTTCCGTCGCGATCCGACGCGAGCTGGCGGCGCCGACGACAGGGACCGCCATCCTCGGGCGCGTCGCTTGGGGAGCGGCGAGCGACCGAGCCGTCGCCCACGGGCGCGAGCCCTTTCTGCTGGTGCTGACGGCGGTCGCCCTCGCCAGCGCCCTGCTTCTGTTGCTCGTCCCAGGGAACCCCTTGCCGGTGCTGGCCGGCATGGCGGCGCTTGCCGGCGGTCCGAGCCCGCCTAGCTCCACTCAGAAGTCTTTGGAGGCAGTTCGCGGATGAGCGCCGCGACCTCCTGATTGCGAACCAGGCGCTCTCCCAGCTGAGCTATAGCCCGCAGGATCGAAGCTGCGGCGGCAAACGGCAGACTGGAAACGACGGCGAACGGTTGATCAGGCCAGGTCCAGTGCCGTGCATCGGCTGCGAAGATCCCGACGCGATCATCGGCGATGAACCGCTCCCGCAGCGACCGGGCAAGCCGCGGGTCAAGCTCAAGCGCCACGACCTGCGCGCCCACGCGCCGAAGGGCGGTAGTGAGCGCGCCGCGGCCGGCGCCGATGTCGATGTCGATGACTAGGTCGCGATCGCCAATGCCTGCTTCGCGCACGAGCGCTTGGGCGAGGCTGCTACTTCGGAGAAAGTGCTGCCCGCTGGCGCCGCCGGATCGCGACTGCCGAACGGCCACGGAACACCGTCGTGATCATGAAGCGATCGTACAGACATTGGTGCCGCGCCACCAACGCCCGCCCCCACCCGAGCACGCCACGCCCGAGGCGCAGCGTGCGCTGGATCAGTTGGAGCTGCTGCCACTTAGAATAGGACGGGAAGCCAGCTCGACACGCTCAACTCGCTCATTCTCGAGCTGCCGGTCTGGGGTAGAGTCGGGCGATCATGCCGCTGCGCCTCGAAGGCAAGGTCGCACTCGTCGCGGGTGCGGGCTCGAGCGGCTCAGGGTGGGGGAACGGGAAGGCGACGGCGGTGCTGTTCGCTCGTGAAGGGGCGGTCGTCTTCGTCGTCGACGTCGACGATGCAGCCGCTGCGGCGACCGGCGAGATCATCGATAGCGAGGGCGGGACGTGCGCCGTTCACGCGGCTGACGTCGCCGATGTCGACGCCGTCGCCGGAATGGTGCAGGTATGCCTGGAGCATTTCGGGCGGATCGACGTGCTCCACAACAACGTGGGCATTGCGGGGCTGGGCGGCGTCGTGGAGGAGAGCGAGGAGAGCTGGGACCGCGTTCTGCGCGTCAACCTGAAGAGCGTCTTCCTGACCTGCAAGCACGTGATCCCGCACATGCAGCGCGTCGGCGGTGGCGCGATCGTGAACGTTGGCTCTGTCGGTGGGTTCCGCTACCTTGGCATCGACTACGCGAGCTATGCCGCCAGCAAGGCGGCGCTTGCGCAGTTGACACAGGCGATTGCGCTCCAGCACGCGCGGCATGGGATCCGTGCGAACACCATCGTGCCCGGTCTGATCGACACGCCGATGGTGACGACGCAGCTCGCCGCCGCTTATCCGGGCTCGATCGAGGACGTCTTGGCCGCACGGGCACGTCAGTGTCCGATGGGACGCCTGGGCGACGCCTGGGACGTCGCCTACGCCGCCGTCTATCTCGCTTCGGACGAGGCGCGGTACGTAACGGGTGCGCAGCTCGTTGTCGATGGCGGCCTGAGCTGCGCGGTGCCGCGCGCCAGCTAGCGGCCTCCGTCGCTGGCGCGCGTCGGTGTCGCCGTTGGGAAACGTTCGCGTGCCTACCCGGGCTGAGGTGTCGTGCGCAGGTAAGGCTTGACCGTGGTGTAGCCGCGGAATCGCCTCGCTGCGTCCTCGTCGGAGACGGCGGTCGTAATGATCACGTCGTCGCCGTGCCTCCAGTCCGCCGGGGTGGCGACCCTGTGCTTCGCGGTGAGCTGCAGCGAATCGATTACTCGAAGGATCTCCCCGAAATCACGACCGGTCGCTGCCGGATAGGTCGGCGGGGTGGGAGAACAGGACGCCCCATCCCTCGCCCAGGTACTCGTGGAAGTCGAGGCTGCCGTCTGTCGTCTCGGTGGTGAAGCTCGGGGCCTCGTCGCCTAGTTGAATTGCCACTGCTGTTCCTTCCTTTCGTTCGTCGACACGTCGGTCTCTTCGGCTGCTCGGGACTGGAGAAGCTCGAGTGCGGCTACGTCGCCGACGACGAGCAGCGTGGGGCCGCTGTGCCCGGCGCTCGCAGACGCGAGCCGCGCGAGCGTCGTTCTCACGACCTCCTGGTCCGGCAGCGTCCCGCGTGAGACCGCGGCAGCGGGCGTCTCCGGCGGCAGCCCGGCGGCGAGCAGGCCTCTGACGACGCGTTCGACGCGCCCGAGCCCCATGAAGAGGAGGAGCGTGCCGCCGATTGCGGCAAGTCAGGCGTACTTGGCGTCGCTGCCGTCGGCTCCTTGGCAGCTTGCGATCGTGACGCGGTCGGAGACCCCG
>CAYZEJ010000212.1:0-3418 GCA_964477545.1 uncultured Anaerolineaceae bacterium
GGGCGACCCCGACGGCTTCGCGGCCAAGCTGCGCGAGGTCCTCACGAAGGCCTGACCGATACAGCTCACGTTCACGACGTTCCTCTCGGTCGATGGGGCCTACCAGGGCCCCGTCGAGCGAGAAGAGCACGGCGCTCTCGATCGTGGCCACGACGGCGTCGGGCCAGGTCTCGCGAATGAGGCGGATGAGGGCGTCTCGATCGGGTCCGATCGGCAGCGAACTGTGCTCATCGCCGGTCAGTCGCGGCCGCTGACGGTGGCGACGTCCGCCTCGTTGCCGGCGGCATCGGCGAGGGTCCACCACGACGGCGCGTTGTCGTCGCGCACGATCCGGCCGCCCGCCGCGAGGGCCGCTGCGACACGGGCCTCGGCCTGGTCGTGCGCCACCCAGATGCCGACGTGGATCGCTCCGGCACCGCCGGGACGCGGCTCGTCCATCGACTCGAACCAGAACGCCGGACCGCGATCCTGCGGGTCGACGAGATCCTCGTCCGGGCTGTCTGGGCGCGGCTCGTAGCCGAGCACTGCGCGCCAGAACGGCATCACCTCGGTGATGTCGGGCGCGCCGGGGATGACGAGCAGGTACTGGACCCCGGACGGGTCAGCGGACAGCCCGCGATCCCGCGCCACGGCGGAGATCTGCCGCGCGACTTCGACGTCACGCTGCGTCATGCCGAAGTAGTCGTCGGCGACGCTGATGAGCCGGACCGTGACGCCGCCTTCGCGCACGTCCACCGCCGGAGGGTGGTCGACCACGCCGGGGATCTCGCCGATCGCCTGCACGAACTTCGCGGACTCCGCGAACGAGGCCATGGGGAAGTAGACGCACGCTCCCTCACCGAGGACCCTCCAATCCTCGAGCCCGTCGGCCTCGTGGAACTCCCGAGCGCTGATCCGTTCACTCACGCCAATATCCCTCCTCAATCCCACAGATCGATTTGCGGCAGCCGTGCGCCCGCGAGCGCCTCGTTCAGCTCCGCGGAGTGCCAGATGTCGTGGGCAAAGACCCGCTGGATGACCGCGCCGCGGGTGTGGACCCACGTCCCGTCCCACTCGGGCCGACGGATCTCCTCGTCGAGCATGTCCAGGGTCCATCGGTCCAGGGTGGTCGCGACGATGCGGAAGGTCGTGTCGAGCGCCGTGACGAGCTGCTCGGCATCGAGCACGTTCTCGAGGTCGTCGTCGCCCGGGCAGTTGTATGCCGCGTTGGTGAACGGCGTGGTGTCCGCGCCAGGCTCGCCGGCGAAATCGCACAGCCAGAACACCCGCTGGCAACAGAGGTGGCCGATGGTTGCCCAGAGTGGCCATCGCTCGGGTGATGGCTGGAGCGCCAGCTGCTCATCGGTCAATGCTGCGACCACGTCGCGGAGGCGCCGGTTGTAGTCGGGCCACTTGCTGTACGCGGATCGGATCAGCGGCAGCGGCATCACGATCCCACCCCCGCGGGGTCGAACGGGTCTTCCCGCCGAGTGAACAGGACGAGGAGCCACACCCACCACGCGGTCCACAGTGCAAACACGACGCCGAGGGCGGCATCGCGTGCGAGACCGATCCCGAGCGCGTTGAGCACGGAGAAGACGGCCGCAGTGGCGGCCAGCACGTACGAGAGCCGCGAGAGTCCGGCGTGGTCGACGCGAATGAGCACACCGATGCCCAACCACCAGGCCGCCATCAGGATGCCGTCCAAGAATTGCCAGATCGCGCGCCAGACGACCTCGAAGAGGACTGCGAACTGGGCAGCGATGATCTCCTGCTCGGCTGGAGAAGTCGCCGTCGCATGGCTGTTCATGAGCATCGGTCCAACCAGGGCCAGCACCGCCGCGCCGGCGCCGCCGATGAGCGCGTAGCCGATGGCGGCCATCGTGGCCAGGTCGGCCACCGCCGGGTTCCGATGTCGTAGGAGGCGCCACAGCACGTAGGCGAGCACAGCAGTCGCCAGGTAGTAGCCGATCAGGTCGAGCACCGCCGCCCAGCGCAGCAGCCCAGCCGAGGTCGCGCCGGCGCCCAGGATGCGTGTGGGCTCAAGGAACCAGTCGCTCCGAAACTGGAAAGCGGCCAGGAAGAGGACGTTGCTGGCCATCCCTACGGCGAGCGATACGATGAGGGCGGCAATTGCGAGGGCTCTGATCGTCATCTCAGTTCACCGCGGTCAGCTGCGGCGTCATCGCCCTGCCGATCCGGGGTGGTCGCGCTGCCTTTGCCACGTCTCTAGTTTCGCCTGAAACTATGCCGTGACGTGTCAGGAATCGGCCGCGATTCCTGACGAAACCTGTCACCAACGCGAGGCACCATTGGCCCATGAACGTCACCGATTGGCTCCTCGACTCCGATCCCGCCATCCGCTGGCAGGTGATGCGGGACCTCACCGATGCTCCCCCCGACGAGGTCGCGGCCGAGCGCGCGAAGGTCGCCACCGAGGGTTGGGGCGCCCAGCTGCTCGCCGCCCAGGACTCGGACGGGCGATGGAGCGGCGGCACCTTCTTCCCCGAGTGGATCTCCACGGAGGCGACGCTCACCCTGCTGTACCGGTTCGGCCTGGATCCCACGAGCGAGGAGGCACGGCGGGCAATCGCGCCGGTGCACGAGGCGGCTCGGTGGGACTACGACCCGAACCTCAGGTTCTTCGAGGGTGAGGTCGAGCCCTGCATCAACGGCCGCGCGGTCGCCATCGGTGCCTACTTCGGCCAGGACGTGCGCGGGATCGTCGACCGACTCCTGACCGAGCAGATGGCGGACGGCGGCTGGAACTGCGAGCAGGAGAACGGTTCGACGCGCGGGTCATTCGACTCGACCCTGAACGTCCTCGAGGGCCTCCTGGAGTACGAGAGGTCCACGAGGGCGAACGGGGACGTTGCGGCGGCCCGCATCCGGGGAGAGGAGTACCTGCTCGAGCGGCGGCTGCTCCGCCGGCTGTCCGACGGCGAGATCCCCGAGAAGCGCTGGCTCGACCTGGCGTTCCCGAACGCGTGGCGCTACGACGTCGCGCGCGTCCTCGACTACCTGCGGAGCGTCCGGCGCGCGCCGGACGAGCGGATGACCGAGGCGCTCGACATCCTCGAGTCGAAGAGGGACGCCGACGGCCGTTGGCCGCTGGACCACGCCTACCACGACAGGTTGCTGGTGGATCTCGGGGAGTCCGAGGGCCAGCCGAGCCGATGGATCACGCTTCGCGCGCTGCGGGTGCTCCGCTGGGCCGAGGGCGCCGGACTGTCGCAGGCGTCGAGCTCCGCCACGGCATGACGGAGGGCATCACGGTCGTCCCCGCCAACCAGGCGAGCTGGGAGGATCTGCAGACCGTATTCGGCACGCGCGGGACGGCGGTTCTGTGCCAATGCCAGCGGTTCAAGCTCCAGCCGAAGGAGTCGTTCGGCTCCTTTCCAGCCGAGGAGCGCGCCATGCGGCTGCGCTCGCAGACCAA
>CAYZEJ010000213.1:0-3386 GCA_964477545.1 uncultured Anaerolineaceae bacterium
CGCTGCCCTCTCGGCGGAGGCTCTTCATGTACGTGGCCCAGCGCGGCCACCCAGCCACATCGAGGACCGTATCCCAGACAACCTGCGGTGCTGCGTTGATGGACACCGTGCGCGCTACGGCACTCCGCGGATTGGTCAACTGCTACTCCTCATGCTGACCGTTCGCAGCTGGGGCGGCCACCGGAGTGCGACGGCCAACCAGGTCGCCCCGACCAGAGCGGCCCCCCACCTCGACGAAGCCGAGGCCGAGCAGCGTGAGTACCGCCACCGCGCCATAGGCGCGCGCGCCTGGAGCGGAGGAGCAGCACCGCCAGGGCAACCAACGCGATCACGATCACAAGCGCACTCACGACAAAACCCGAGCCGAAGAGCCTTAGCCGGAAGAAGTCCTCGAGCAGGTTCGCGCCGCTGTTCGTGATCGCGCCGACGGATCCGATGCGCGCGACAATGCGCGCCGCGCCGGCGTCGGCGAGCGGCCAGAGACACAGAGCCAGGCCGAGCATCGCCGCGCTCCACGTCACGACGGCGACGTAGTCGACGATCGTGACGGGCGCCCCAGTACATCGGCCGGGTCAAGCGCACGGCGGCGTAGACGATCCACAGCCCGCCGGTGATCGCAGCAACGGGTCGAAGGTGTATCAGCTCGCCCGCGTCCGCAGCCACACGCTCGCGTGCGTGGGCTGTACCGTCTCGCCGACCACGCCGAGCAGATCGGCGCGCACCGAGTCGAGCTCGACCTCGTTCCGCAGTCGCGCGCTGAACGAGTCGAGCGTGCGCGCGGCGTCGTACCGCGAGCGGTAGAAGCGCCGGTCAACGAACTCCTGGATCCGCGAACGGAGGGGCTGGAAGAGCGCGACCACGAGCAGCGTCGAACCAGCGACGGCGAGCTCGGACCTCGATGTGAACGGACGCAGCAGCGCCTGTAGGAGGACGACCCCGACCACGTACGTCGCGATCAGGATCGTCGAGACCGCACCGTATATGAGGGTGCGATGGATCACGACGTCGATGTCGTACAAGCGATGGCGGAGGATGGCGATGCCGACGGCCAGTGGCATCAGGCTCAAGACGACGCTCAGGATGTTCTTTGCCGTCTCGAAGTCGAGGAAGAAGAGCGGCAAGCCGGGGACCATCGATCCGCTGAACGCGAGCCCTGCGGCCAGCATCCACTTGATCTGTTGACGCTGCACGCCGACCGACCGCCGGAACCGAGCTGAGAGGGCCGCGACCACGCAGCCTGCGGTGCCCAAGATCAACAGGGCGGTGATGATGATCAGAGGACCTTCGACCCGCCCGACGGCCTCGATCCCGAACGGGTTATTCGTCAATGGAAAGTTGAACAGAACGCCCGGCCGTGTCGCGAGGAGGAGCGTCGCCAACGCGGTCGCGACCACAGCGAGGACCGCGCCGATCTTGGATGTGCCCGAGCGCAGACTGCCATCGGGGAAGCTGAGCGCCACAAGTCCGAGTCCCATCGGCAGCGCCCCACCACCCCACGTGAACAGCCATGCGGCGATCAGCGGCCCCGGCAGTCGGGGCTCCGAGAGCAGCCCATACACCGCATACCCGAGCTCGAAGATCAGAAGGGCATTGCCGATGGCGGCGAGCGAGAGGAACCAGCCGATCCGATTCTCCGGACGTCGCCAGACGATGAGCGCAGCAACGGCCGTGAGCGATATCTGCAGAGGCACGAAGCGGGCGACGTCCTCGGGTCGCAGGCCCGCGGGGAGGTGCTCATAAGGGGCTAGGAAGATGAAGATCAGGCCGAACGTGGTCGCCGCTGACGTGACTGCGAAGATCAGTCCGCCTGCTATGCGGCCGGTCATCGCACCTGGCCCCTGAGCCAGACACTCGCGTGTGACGGGCGAACTGTGTCGCCGATCACCCCAAGTAGGTCAGCGCGGACCGACTCGAGATCGACATCGTTACGGAGACGCGCACTGAAGGCGTCGAGTGTTCGCGCCGAGTCGTACCGCGAGCGGTAGAAGCGTCGATCGACGAAGTCCTGAATACGACCGCGGATCGGCTGGAACAGCGCGACCACCAGCAGGGTGGAGCCCGCGACCGCTATGTCGGATCCACCTGTGAGCGGCCGCAACAAGGTCTGGAACAGCACGACCGCTGCGGCGTAGGTGCCCACGAGGAGCGCTGTGGCGACGCCGTACACGATCGTCCGGTTGATGAGGACGTCGATGTCGTAGAGCCGATAGCGAAGGATCGCGACTCCGATGCCTAGAGGTAGCGCGGTGGTCCCGAGCGCGGCGATCGCCCGGCCCGCATACCGTCGGGCCGAGCTGGTCGCGGCGTCCGACTCGCCATACAGCAGGACGGCCGCTGGGATCAGCGACAGCGCCAGGATGACCATCCCCGTGAGGAACCACTTGAGCTGCTGACGCTCGACGCTCGATGACCGCCTGAAGCGGGTGATCTGGCTCCAGAGAGCGAGTGCAAGCCCGAAGGCTGCTGCGATAAGGCCAACAGCGAATACCACGTCGAGAACGCCGCCGTGACCGTGCCAGGCGTATGGATTCGCAAGCTCCGGAAAGCTGGCGAGCGGTCCTGGCCGAAGCGCGACGAATGCAGTGGTCAGCGCGAAATAGACCGCCGTGACAGCCAGCGCCGCACGCGCTGCCCAGGAGGTGAGGCGTCCGTCGGGGAAGGTGAGGACGACCGGGACGATGGTCACGGCAAGGCCGTTCATGAGCCAGGCCGAGACCCACCCCGCCTTCGCGGCACCTTCTATGTCGCCCGCACCGAGACCTCGTGCGACGAGCCCGGCGAGGAAGAAGAACGCCGCAGAGGTCACCGCATTTCCGCAGAGCAGCCGCCCGATCAGATTCTCCGGGCGGCGCAACACCAGCAGCGCGCCCATTGCCGTGGTAGTGATCTGCAGAGCGATGAACGGCAGCAGCTCTGCAGGGCGATACCCGACCGGGATCGCCTCAGACGGTGTCGTAGCGATCAGCGTGATACCGAACAGCGTCAAGGCAGTCGCCACTAACACGGTCAGGCCGGCGAGGAGCCTCATCGTCGTGCTCCGCGAAGCCACACGCTGGCGTGAGCCGGTCGGATGGTCGCATCCACGACGCCGAGTAGATCGGCGCGTACCGCGTCGAGCTCGACCTCATTCCGCAAGCGCGCGCTGAATGCGTCGAGCGTGCGGGCGGCGTCGTAGCGCGAGCGATAGAAACGACGGTCGACCGTGTCCTGCACTCGACGCCGCAGCGGCTGGAACAGCGCGACGACGAGCAGCGTCGATGCGGCGACGGCGAGCTCACTGCCCGCTGTGAACGGCCGGAGCGCCGCCTGGATGAGGATCACCGCGCCGAAGTAGGTCACGGCGAGGACCGCGGTGACGGCGGCGTAGACCAGCGTGCGGTTGATCA
>CAYZEJ010000214.1:0-3344 GCA_964477545.1 uncultured Anaerolineaceae bacterium
TGACGATGACCTCGGGCATGTGGTTCTCGACCGCCTCGATCATCACCGCGTGCTGCTGCTCGGGCGTGCGCACCTGCATGCGCCGCGCGCGGCCAATTCCCGGGTGCGGGATATCGCCGTCGCCGGCAATCTCGTTGGACGTGTCGACGACGACCACGCGCTTGTCGAGCTCGTCCGCGAGCACGCGTGCCGCCTCGCGCAACATCGTGGTCTTGCCGATGCCCGGCCGGCCCATGATCAGGACACTGCGGCCCGACTCCACCAGGTCCTTGATGATCTCGATCGTGCCGAACACGGCGCGGCCGATGCGCGCGGTCAGGCCGACGATCTTGCCGCTCCGGTTGCGAATGGCGCTGATGCGGTGCAGCGTGCGCTCGATCCCGGCGCGGTTGTCGTCACCGAATGAGCCGATGTGGTCGATCACGTACTGGATGTCCTCCTCGGACACCTCGCGATCGAGCAGGACTTCCTCGCCGCCGCCGCCGAAGCGAGCCTCCGGCCGGCGGCCGAGGTCCATCACGACCTCGATCAAATCGCGTTCGGGCGGCAAGGCGCGGAGGCGCTCCACGATCTCCGGTGGGAGTGCGATGAGCAGCGCGTCGAGGTCGTCGGCTTGTTCTGCCTGCATGCGCGCATCGTCGGACAAATCGGCTTTCACTGCGTTGCCGCCGCTACCAGGGCGGGCTCAAAAACGCGCACCGCAACCTCCTTCATGAGCAGCGAAAGGGTCGATGAGGCGCCGAATCCGTGCTCCTCCAACCTGCGGTCAAGGGGCGACTCGTAGGTGCGCACGACGCTGATGACGCCGCGCTCCGCAGGCTGAGATCTGGTGGCCCGGTCGGCCCAACCCGCGCGGCTTCGGTCAGCGATGACACCCATGCCGTATTCGATCAGCTCCGATGGATCGTGCTCCGGCCGGCAGATCACGCGGATGTAGTGCGGCTGCTCCTCCTTGGCCACGCCGATCTGGCAGAAACCCAACAGCCCCGCGCTGCCATTGCCGGGAGCGTCCTGCACAAACTGTTCCACGTCGGCGAAGCGCAGGATCGGCGTCAACGACGAACGCGGGACCCGGCAGTGAGAGCCCTGCCACTCCCAGTCCTGGAGCCGGTAGTCCTCGAGTCTCGCGACCGGCGCGGGCGTGGCCGCGCGGTAGAGGCGGTCAAGCTCGTTCGCATCGAGCGGCGCAGCGGGTCTGATGCCCCGATTGGCAGCGACGGCTGGCTCGATCGGAGGGACTGGCGGCTTGTCTGAGGGTCGATACAGGATCCGCTCTTCTCCGTACCGCGCGAAGCCCGCCTGCATGAAGAGCTCGACGTTACCGCTCTCGTCGGCACAGGCGACATGGAAGCGCATCGCCCCGCGCTTGCCGGCATCTCTCAAGAGGTATTGGACGAGTCGGAAGAGGATGTCGCCTGCCTCGCCGTTATCGATGGCGTCGAGCTCGACGATGGTCCACTCGTCCCTCAGGCCGTCGCGCTCGACACGTGCCAGGCCGGCCAGGCGCCCGCGCTCCTCGTAGACATACAGGAGGTCGGTTGGTCGGAAAGCGCCCAGTGGAAGTCGAAAGAGGCTGAAGACGCTGATGTGGCTGCCAGTGACCGGCAGGCCGAGCGTGCGCATCGGCGAGTCCTTTCGCCGCTCGGCGACGTGCGCCAGGCGCGAGAGCTCGCCCACGGCCGCGAGATCCGTCAGGCGTGCAAGTCGGACGCGACCCGAGCGCCCAGACGGAGACCTGCGGGGCTCGATCAATCGGCTTCTTTGTTCGCTGACGTGGCGGTGGCACGGCGGAGCGGGTGCGGGCGCCGTCCGCTGCCCTCTCCGGGCTCCGCGAACGCTGCCGCCATCGTGGCCACGAGGCGGTGGAATCGTGTCTCACCGGCGAGCTCGGGGTGGAACGCGGTAGCGATGATGCTGCCCCTGCGGACAGCGACTACGCGCCCATCGTCGAGCTGGGCGAGGACATCTACGTCAGGACCGACCCGTTCGACTATCGGCGCGCGAATGAACACCGCGTGGACCTTGCGATCGCCCAGGACGGGAACGTCGATATCCGATTCGAAGCTCTCCAACTGGCGGCCGAATGCATTCCGCTTGACTGCGATATCGAGCAGCGGAAAGACGGGCGCATCGCCATCGGTGATCTCGTTGCTGAGGAGGATCATGCCGGCGCACGTGCCGAAGACCGGTGCGCCCTGGGCCGCCAGATCGAGGATCGGCTGGCGCAGCCCCCACTCGTCGATCAGCTTGCGCATCGTGGTGCTCTCGCCGCCGGGGAGGATCAGGCCCGCGACGCCCTCGAGGTGTCTGGGCAGACGCACCGGTACCGCCTCGACACCGATCTGCCGAAGCACGTTGATGTGCTCGGCGAAGGCGCCCTGGACGGCAAGCACGCCGATTCTCACCGGCGCATTCGTTGCGCTCATTGCCTTCTCACCTGGGCTTCCCGCCCAATCTACCAGCCGCGAACCGCCAGGCGCTCACCTTCCGGCATCGTCGCCACCTCGATGCCACGCATCGGAGTCCCGAGGCCCTTCGAAACGTCGGCGATGATTTGAGGGTTATCAAAGTGGGTAGTCGCCTGGACGATCGCGTGGGCCGTGCGGGCGGGCTCCTCTGACTTGAAGATGCCGCTGCCCACGAACACGCCCTCGGCGCCGAGCTGCATGGCGAGCGCGGCGTCGGCAGGCGTTGCGATACCACCGGCCACGAAGTTGACAACCGGCAGCTTGCCGTTCCTGGCTACGTCCTGGACGAGGTCGATGGGCGCACGTAGCTCCTTTGCCACGGCGTACAGCTCGTCCTCGCGCTTGGACTGGAGGGCGCGGATGCCCGAGTGGACCGCGCGGATGTGTCGGACGGCCTCGACGATGTTGCCTGTGCCGGCCTCGCCCTTGGTGCGGATCATGGCCGCGCCCTCGCTGATCCTTCTCAGGGCTTCGCCGAGATCGCGGCACCCGCACACGAATGGCACCTTGAAGGCGTGCTTGTCGATATGGTGCTCTTCGTCGGCGGGCGTGAGGACTTCTGACTCGTCGATGTAGTCAACGCCAAGCGCCTCGAGAACCTGCGCCTCCACGAAGTGGCCGATGCGTGCCTTGGCCATGACCGGGATGGTCACGGCTTCCATGATCTCCAGGATCATGGTCGGGTTGCTCATGCGCGCGACGCCACCCGCAGCACGAATATCCGCTGGCACTCGCTCGAGCGCCATCACGGCGACGGCGCCGGCATCCTGCGCGATCTTCGCCTGGTCTGCCGTGACGACGTCCATGATCACGCCGCCCTTGAGCATCTGGGCCAGGCCCTTCTTGGTCGTCCAGGTCGACTTTTCTTCGGTCACG
>CAYZEJ010000215.1:0-3312 GCA_964477545.1 uncultured Anaerolineaceae bacterium
GTGCCTGATCCTCGATCCGATGCTCGCGACCGGCGGTTCGGCCACGGCCGCGATCGAGGTGCTCAAGAAGTGGGGGGCCGTGACGCCGGTGCGGATCAAGCTCGTCAACCTCATCGCCGCACCCGAAGGTGTCCGAACCGTCACCGACGCGCATCCCGACGTGCACATCTATTGCGCCGCCCTGGACCGCCAGTTGAACGAGAAGGGCTACATCATGCCCGGGCTGGGTGACGCGGGCGATCGCCAATTCGGGACCGGCAAGAGCGGTTGACCTCCGGCTCGAAGGAAGGAGGCGGCCCCATGGACTGGGTCGCCTGGCACGCCGACTACGACGGTGACACTCCCCTTCGACGCCGGCTGGAGATCGTCCAGGGCCACATCCGCGCGTTCCTGCGCGCATGCGACCGTTCGCCGGTTCGAGTTGTGAGCATGTGCGCCGGCGAGGCGCGGGACCTGCTCGGCTCCGTCGGCAGCGTTGCCCGTCGCGACCTGAGCGGCCGGCTCGTTGAGCTCGATCCGGGCCTGGCCGCCGTCGCCCGCCGCGGATGTGACGCACTCGGTCTGGACCAAGTCGAGGTTGTCGTCGGTGACGCCGGCCAGGCCGGCGCTTATTCCGGTGCCGTGCCCGCAGACCTCGTGCTCGCCTGCGGGGTCTTCGGCAACATCAGCGATGCCGACATCGAGCGCACGGTGCGTGCCCTGGCATCGATGTGTGTGCCCGGCGGGACCGCCATCTGGACGCGCCATCGGCGGGAGCCTGACCTGACGCCGGCTATCCGCGGCTGGTTCGTGGAGTCGGCCTTCGTGGAGGTCGCCTTCGATCCGGTCCCAGACAGCCCGGGTTCGGTCGGCGTGATGCGCTACGCGGGCGAGCCGCGACCGCTCGTCGATCAAATGCTATTCGCCTTCAATCGGACCGCCGCCAGCTAGAACGTCCGTCGGCGTATCGTTGGCGCCGTGGAGATCCTCGATCCGCCGATCCTCGACGAACCGATCTGCCCCCATGCACCGACTCAGCCAGCGGCGCCGCGAGCGGTCGCATGCGAGGAATGCGGCAGCACCTTCAACCTGCGTTCGTGCGCCACGTGCGGCCACGTCGGCTGCTGCGAGTCGCAGGCAGGCCACGGCCGGGCGCACGCGCTCGGCGAGCACCATCCCGTCATCGAACAGATGACAGGCAACGGTGCGGGCTTTGCGTGGTGCTACGAGGAGCGCCGCTACATCCGTTGATCTAGCCGATGAAGATCAGCTTCAGTCCGGCGATCACCAGCACGCCTGCGAGGGCCAGTCGCAGCTTGGCTGTGGGAGCACGCCGGCGGCCCAGCTCCGACCCGATCAGGGCGCCCAGGAGCACCGCGCCCGCCCAAATGGGAATCTCGGCCGGGATGCCACCGATGCTGGCTGCGTTGCCGGCCAGCCCGGCGATGGAGTTCGCCAGGATAAACGCGGACGCGATACCCGACGCTGGCCGGGTAGCGGACCAGCCCGCAAAGAGCAGCAGCGGAGTTAGGAAGATACCGCCGCCTGTGCCGGTCAGTCCGGAAACGAGGCCGATCGCCGCGCCGGCGATGATGGCCGGGAGGAACGGCACGCTCGGAACGGACTGCTCCTCGTCCGCGGCACGGGTCGCGGTGCGAGCGAATTGCACCGCAGCAATGAGCAACACGACGCCGAGCAGCGGCTTGTAGATGTTCGTGGGCAGGCTGATCGCCCCGCCCAGGAACGCGAACGGGATGGACCCGATCAGGAACGGGGCGATGGCGCGCAGCGAGACGAACCCGCTCCGCCAGTAGCGCAGCATGACGAGGCTGGCGACGAGGATGTTGAGCGCGAGCGCCGTGGGCCGGGCCACGGCAGGGGGCACACCCAGCAGCGCCATCGCAGCGAGATATGCAGATGCGCCGGCGTGGCCGACCGACGAGTAGAGCACGGCCGCGGCAAAGAAGAGCGCGGCGAGGAGGAGCGGGTCAGGCACGCTCGCGAGGTTATCCAGAACCTCGCCACGGGGTCAGCCGCCCGGAGCGGGTATCGCACCAGACGAGCCCGAGACCCGCCGGTGGATCGTGGCCGGGCTCGGTCAGCGTTTGAACCCAAGCGTTCGACGACGCAGTAAAGGTCGCACGGAAGATCTCGGGGTACGTTTGAAGGATCTCGCGGTTCCGCGCGGTGTCCCTCACCACCCAGCACGCAGCGACCCGATACGGACCAGCCTTGCCACCTATCGCGACGGCCAGCGCTTCCGCCTCTGTGATCTTGCGACGCGTATTGCGAACGCTCGCTCCAATGTTCCCGAACCTGTTCCAGCACTCCTCGATCACCAGCAGCCGGCGCACGTCGTCACGTAGCTCGACGTCCACCGATAGAGCCGGACTCTGCGGCCGCGTCGGAAGCTCAAAGGTTCGACTGAAACCGGTCGCCCGACCGAAACGCATGCAGATTTCCTGCATGGCCAGATGGCCGGCGTCGTCAAGTTCCGACAGCCGGTCGCGGCCGAATTCGAATCGCAGCGGGACGTCAAGCGCTTCGGCCAAGGCGAACCAGATTTCCGGCGGTACCTGGATGGCTGCGCCGCGTTCGATCTCGCTCCCATAGCCCTGAGAGATACCGACCCTTGCGGCGAGCGTCTGTTGGCTCAAGTGCCGCCTCCGCCGCGAATTGGCGATGTATTCACCTGCCGCGATTGCCGCCGCCGCGGCGCGTCGTCGACCGGCCATGCGTGCGCGAGGAATGACGACGCGTTTGCCTGCCATTAGTGCTGGCAGTATTAGTTTTCGGCCTTACGGCTCCCTTACCGCCAGCTTATCGGCCAATTTATGGCGAGATTGGGTCCCGCCGAGTCGATGGTGCCGTCGCGGCCGCCCAAGAGCCCGAAAGCTACCGAAATCGCGGCGTGGAGGAACCCGACGGAGTCGTTCGAAGGCGGGAGCGGCGAAATCTAAAGCTGCTGGCGATAAGGGCCGTGGTGAGGGCGCCCCGGGAGACCAAGTCGCGCAAGATTGAGGCCGGCCCTCGTGGGCCGGCCTCGCTCGATTTCCCGGTGGTTGGGACCGTGCGGCTATGCGCCGCTTGGCCGTTTGTCGGCGGTTTACTCGCCGCCCGGCGTCAGTATGACGTTTTCCTTCTGGTAGTCGGCGCCGGTCCGGTCCTCCCCCTGCAACCGGTTGAGGGCCGCCACCGCGAGATCTGTGGTGTAGACGCCTGCCGCGGGCTCGGCCGTGATGACCTCGCCCTCGATGGCCACCTGGACCGTCCGATCGAAGGCATCGGCATCCATCACCCCGATGCCGTCCGGCGACGGCCAGATCAGCGCGT
>CAYZEJ010000216.1:0-3259 GCA_964477545.1 uncultured Anaerolineaceae bacterium
CCCTGCCGGTGACGGGCCGGTAACGGCGCAGTCTCGCGTTAACCATCGAGCAGCACGACTGCCGGAGTCGTGCTGCTTCCGACTCCTACTCCGGCAAGCCGAACACGAAGAGCGCGCCGTCGGCCGAGACGGCCACGTACTGCCGACCGTCCACCGCGTAGGCGATCGGCCCGCTGGCCACCGTGCCGCCGAGGTTCACTCTCCAGAGCAGTTGCCCATTGCGCGCGTCGAGGGCGAAGAAATTTCCCTCACGCCCGCCGGAGAAGAGAAGATCCGATGCAGTCGTGAGCACGCCGCTCTCGGTGTAATCGACCATCTTGCGCGTGATCTGGTTCAGCAGGCTGTAGCGCTAGCTCGCGTAGCCCCCGCTATAGGTGAGCCAGTTCTGCGGCTCGCGATCGGCGTGGAGGATCCGGTCGTAGGTGACCTGGGCCGACACCGAACCGCCCAGCAGACAGGCGACAAGGGCGAGCAGGCGGAGTGTCACTGTTGGGCTCCCTTCAATGATTGCAGGTAGCTGACGATGTCGGTGACCTCGGTGGCCGTCAACTTGCCCTCGAACGAAGGCATCAGGCCTGTGTCCATGATCGTGTGCTCGCGCAGCGTGGCTTTCGAATAGGACTTGAGCTGTTGTTCGGCATTCATTAACTGGATGCTGAACGCGTCCTGGTTGAGCAGCCGGCCGACGACCGCGACGCCGTCTCGAGTCACCACGCGGACGAAGCGGTTCTCTGGAGACACGTCGGCGTCGGGTGTGACGATCGCCCGCCGCAGGATCTCAGGCGAACGCAGCGTCCCGACCCCGGAAAGATCCGGGCCCAGACGCGATCCGGTCTCGCCGATGCGGTGACAATCCAGGCACTTCGCCGACTCGACGAGGGCCTTCCCCTTGGCGGCGTCGCCGAGGACGGGCGCCGCTGGGACGGCCGCTCCGCCGCCTCGCTGCGCGAGCAGTGGGAGAGCCGCCAGGACCAGGATGGCCGTTCCGACGGCCCACACCTGGGGGACGCTCTGCGCTGGGGTCAATCTGCCGGTCGGCATGTCCGGTGTCCTCTGACGCGCGTCCTGGAGGACGCGCACGGTTCGCGCGCGCGGGTGAAGGGACTGTGAGTTGGCGCCATCTTACGAGGCGATCACCGGAAAATCAAACGCTTACAACACCTCGGTCCATCGCGGTGCCGCCGAAAACGCCGCCCGGATGAGACCGACGTGCGAATACGCCTGCGGATAGTTGCCCGACAGTAACCGCGTCGTGGTGTCGTAGTCCTCCGAGAGCAATCCAAGCGGCGAGAGGATCGACTGCGCGGCGTCCATGAGCGTGCGGGCCTCCGCTATTCGGCCGATGACCGCCAGGGCTTCGATCAACCAGAACGCGCACAAGATGAACGCCACGTTCGGCCGACCGAACCCGTCATCCTCCCGGTAGCGCAGGAGCCAGCCGCCCTGTGACAGGCCCTTCCAGATCGCGTCCACCGTGTTGGACAGGCGCGCGTCATCGGACGGAAACAGGCGAAGGGGCGCCATTTGAAGCAACGACGCGTCCAGGTCGTCACCGTCGTAGGTGCCCACGTGGGCGCCGCGCTTCGGGCTCCACGCGCGGGTGGCGATCTCCTCGCGGATCCGCTCGGCCGCCTTCCTGAACTCGTCGGCCGCCGCGGGCGCATACCGCGCGGCAATCGCCGACGCGCGATCGGCGGCCGCCCAGCACATCACGCTCGAGAATGTCTGAGGCTTCGGTGTCGTGCGGAACTCCCAGATGCCGGTATCGGGCGTGCCAGCGACCGCGATCGCCCGGCGCGCGAGACGCAGGATCAAGTCCAGGGTCGCGGGCGATCGCTCTGCGGTGAACCGCTCGTCGTGGAAGACCGGCGCGAGGGCGAGCACCAGCTCGCCGAAGATGTCGTGCTGCACGTGAAGGGCGGCGCCGTTGCCGACCCGGACGGGACCGTCACCGTTGAAGCCAGCCCACCCGGTTGCCACGCGTTCCGGGAGATCGCGTGTGCCGGACACCGAGTACAACGGCGCCAGGGAGAGGTCAGGCGTGCCCCCCGCCACGTTCAGGACGTAGTTGATGAACTGTTCGCGCTCATCGAATTGACCCAGCAGTCGGAACGCATCGATCACGTAGTAGGCGTCGCGCAACCAGCAGTAGCGATAATCCCAGGTCCGTCCGCTGCCGGGCGACTCGGGAATGGACGTCGTGATGGCGGCGATGATGGCGCCGGTGTCTTCATAGCAGTGCAGCTTCAGCGCCAGCGCCGACCGAATCACTTCCCGCTGATAGCGAGGCGGCACATCGCAATGCTTCACCCATCGCTGCCAGTGACGCGTCGTCTCGCTCAGAAACCGGTCGCACAGTTCAGGGAGCGGCTCTTCGATGGGTTCGCCCCACGTGAGGGCAAGCCGATGACGTGCCGTCAGGGTGAACGCCTGGCCCTGAAGATAGGCCAGGGGAATGTCGGTGGTGAGTCTCAGCTCGTTCCCAAAACCCTCGAATCGTATGTGGTGTGAACCCTGGCTGACGACCGGCCGGACCTTCGACCAGCCGCACACGGGCTGACACCGCACGACAATCCTCGGCGAACCCTCAATCGGTTCGACGATGCGAAGGAGCTGCGTTGGTCGGAAGACGCGATCGTGGCGCTCGAATCGTGGCGCGAAGTCGATGACGCGAAAGCGCCCGCCCGGAGCACTGAAGACCGTCTCCAGGATGTTGGTGTTGTCGAGATAGCGCTGCACGCCGGCCGATCCATCGGCGGGGCCGACGAGGAACTGCCCGCCCTCCGGATCGAGCAGCGATCCGAAAATGGGTTCAGAGTCGAAGCGTGGCAGGCAGCACCACACGATGGCGCCGGTGTGCTCGATGAGCGCCGCGTATTGGCAATTGCCGATGAGTCCGAGGTGATCGAGCCGCACGTCCCGATCCTACTCCGGCGTGAGCCAGGACCGTGTGACACGAGGGCTCCGATGTGAATGCGTCCTCGCGGCGCCGACCGGGTAACGCCTCGACAGGCCGCATGCGGGCGCGATTGAGTAGTCCTTGCGCGATCCCGGGAACAGGCCACAGAATAGACCGCCCTTTACGCTTGGGTCTTGCCAGCGTTCGTTGGCAGACTTCTTGAAGCGTCTTCGGCGCTGGCTCGTCGTAGCAAGCGATGGAGGTACGCGCATGCGGCTCTCTCACCGCCTGATCGGATGTCTCGTGATCGGCGTCGCCCTGGTCTCAACGGTTTTTGCGTGGACCGATGTTCGCGAGCGC
>CAYZEJ010000217.1:0-3234 GCA_964477545.1 uncultured Anaerolineaceae bacterium
CCAGCAGTGCGTCCGACGCGTCGTCGAACAAGAGGTGCGCCTCGTCGAAGAAGAAGCACAGCTTGGGCTTCACAACGTCGCCGATCTCGGGCAACGCCGCATAGAGCTGAGCGAGGATCCAGAGCATGAACGTCGAGAACAGTCGCGGCTTCTCCATGACGTCCGACAGCTCGAGCAGGCTGATGATTCCGTGGCCATCTGCGGTCGTGCGGAGGAGGTCGAGCACCTCGAACTCGGGCTCGCCGAAGAAGGTGTCGGCGCCCTCCTGCTCGAGCACGACGATCGACCGCAGCAAGACTCCGACCGAGGCGCTGGACATGCCGCCGTAATCGGCGAGGACGGGCTTGCCCTCATCGGATGAAAGGAACTTGAGCGCGGTCGAGAGGTCAGCCAGATCGAGCAACGGCAGGCCGTTGTCGTCGCAGTACTTGAATATGAGCGCGAGGATCGACGTCTGCGTCTCGTTGAGGTCGAGCACCTTTCCGAGCAGCAGCGGCCCGAATGAGTGCACCGTCGCGCGGACCTGGGCTCCGCGTTTGCCGCTGAGCGAGAAGAACTCGACAGGATGGCCCGACGGCGTGAACGGCAGCTCGAGCGAGGCCATGCGCTCCTGGACCTTGGGATTGGCGGCGTCGCCAGGAATGGCCAGCCCGGTCAGATCGCCCTTTATGTCGGCGACGAAGGACGGCACTCCGGCCATCGACAGCTGACCACACATGAGCTGGAGGGTCTTGGTCTTGCCGGTGCCGGTCGCGCCGGCGATCAGGCCGTGGCGGTTGAGGATCGACAACGCCACCTGGACGCGCGCGCCGTTGTATGGGACGCCGTCGCGCATGGGGCTTCCGAGGACGAGCGCGGGCTCATCGAGCGCATAGCCCTCGGCCATCGACTTTTCGAACGGGTCAGTCACGAAAGCTTTTCCTCCGCAGTCGACCTATTCGTTGTCGGCCGCTGCTGCGCGCGAAGCGGTCGACTCCCGGCTGGCGCCCGGGGTCCAACCGTCGCTTGCGAGGCTAGCAGCGGCGCCCCGGTCAAATCAGCAGCGAGCTCGTCGCCAACGAAGCTGCTGGTGCATTTGCTTGACCGAGCGAATGTTCGCGAGGCTGACATTCGAGGGCCAATCGAGCCTTAAGCGAGCCCAGACGACCCTGGAGATGCGGCGTTCGAAGCAATTCACGCTCGCATTCGTACCCTGGACACCGCGAGGCGAGTGTTTCCTGAAGCCAAAGCCTTGGCAGTGCCCGTTATGTCACCAACGCGAACAATCGACCGCTCTTGGCGGTGTGCCGCCCGGGCTTGGCCCTTTACCGGCGGCATTTGAACGTGGCTAATCTCGGGGCGACACTTGTCGGCGGGCGCTTCTTGCGCGGAATCAGCCCGAATAGACATTCGTGCGGCTTGCGCGTGCGGTCCGCGGCGCAGACACTCGGCGGGTGAGTCGACGGTTCCGCTTCCGCCAGGTCGACGTCTTCACCGACCGGCCGCTTGAAGGCAACCCGCTGGCTGTGTTTCCCGATGCGGACGAGATGTCCGACGCGGACATGCAGGCCATCGCGCGCGAGATGATGCTCTCCGAAACCACGTTCGTGACAAGGCCGACGGCCGAAGGCTCCGCCGCGGGCGCGGATTACCGAGTTCGGATCTTCACCACGACGGTCGAGCTGCCCTTCGCCGGCCACCCCTTGATCGGCACCGCCTGGGTGCTCGCGGACGACGGCCGAATATCCCTGGATGGCGCCCCTGTGAAGGTCCGCCAGGAGGTCTCAGTGGGCGTTCTGCCATTGGATATCGAGGTGACGAAATCGGAAGGTCGCGCGCGCGTGCGCCAGATCACCTTGGGCATGGCGGCGCCCGAGCTGATCTATCGCGTTCCGGCCGACGAGCTCGATGAACTGGCCGAGACGCTCGAGATCCGCTCCGCTGAGCTGCGCTGGCCGGGCGAGGTCGAGAAGGGCGGTCAGCGGCGGGCGCCGGCTGTGATCAGTTGCGGCCTGCCCTACCTGGTCGTCCCGATCTCCCGGCTCGACCTTCTGGCCGACCTGGACGCCAGCCACGCACTCGCTCTGGCCCGATTTACAGAGACCTACGGCGCGGATTCGGCCGCGCTTGTCACGCCCGGCAATGCCGGGGCGATCCCCGATGCCGACGTCCATGTGCGCGTCCTGTCCGATCCACGGACCGGCACCTCCGAGGACGCGGCGACGGGCTCGGCGGCAGGGCCGATCTGCATCTTCCTGGGTTATCTCGCCGGCCGGCGAGGGGCGGCCCATCGGGTCGTCATCGAGCAGGGCGTAGAGATGGGCCGTCCGTCGCGCCTGGTTGCAGAGGCCGATTTCGGCGTTGACGGCGAACCAACCGCGGCGCGCGTCACGGGCCAGGTGGTCCCAGTCATCGAAGGGTGGATCGAGTTACCGTGAGAAATGCCGTGAATCTCCCGATGCGCATCGCCGCCGCCGTCCTCGTCGCCGCCTGCTCGGGTGGCGGCGCAACGCCGGCTCCGGCGTCACCAACGAGTAGCCCCGCCTCGCCAACCACTGCGCCGGTGACGCCCGGCCAGTCCTCCGTCGCTACGGCTGCCGCAACTGAGTCGGCCGTGGCATCCGCTCCTGGCACCGCTGGGCCAACTTCGACGCCTCTGCCCACAGTCAATCCGCCGACGGTAGCGCCGCCGACACCGGCTGCCACCACTGCTCCTCCGGTAAACCTGATCGAGCTGTTCGCAGGCGGCGGCACCACTCAGGCTGCGAACGGAGTACTTGCTCTCGAGGCCCAACTACTTCGTCCGAGTGGCGTCGCCGTCGCGAGTGACGGCGAGATCTGGATCGTGGATTCAAATCTCTCCATGCTGATGCGCATCGGGCCAGACGGGACGCTGGCCGACATCGCCGGTGGGATGACCGGCCCGGACGGAGTGACCGTCGCGCCAGCGGGCACAGACCCGAGCGCAACGGTCTACATTGCGGAGAAAGGCGGCAACCGCATCCTGGCGGCTGACGGAAACGGCGGAGTGACCCGAGTTGCGGGCGCTGAGTTTCGCGCGGGGTTCCGTGGTGACGGCGGGCCTGCCCGGCGCGCATGGCTGTGGAGCCCCTCCGACGTGGCGAGCGACGCCTATGGCAACGTGTTCATCGCCGACTCCGTAAACAACCGTATCCGCGTCATCGCAGCGAGCACGGGCATCATCGAGACGATCGTCGGTACCGGCACGGCCGGCTTCAGCGGCGACGGTGGACG
>CAYZEJ010000218.1:0-3179 GCA_964477545.1 uncultured Anaerolineaceae bacterium
TACATGTCCGTCGAACGAGGCGCTGCTATGGCAATGGAGGTCGATCGAAACGCGCTGTTCCATCAGCTCCAGCCGGCGCCCAGGCGAAGCACCTGCCCAGGCTTGACGGGTTGGCCTGCCGAGCTGTTCACCGTATCGACCACCAGCCGCGCGTGGCTGTACACGGCATTCCAATCGACGCTCTCGTGGCGGACCATCGCGACGACCGCGTCGCTCTCTTCAAGGAGCTCGGCCAGCGGCGCCGATTCGTATGAACGGCCGTCGGCGTCGGATACCTGCGAGATGTGCGGGTCGTGGAAGCGGACGATGGCGCCGCGCCGCGCGAGGTCAGCCATCGTGCCAGCCGCGGGCGCGTTGCGGGCGTCGCGAACGTTGGGCTTGAAGGCCACGCCAACGATCCCAACTCGAGCGCCGTCGAGCGTCTTTCCGCGCTTCTCCAGGGCGCTCGCAACCAACTCGGCAACGTGGACCGGCATCGCGCCGTTGATCTCCGCAGCAAGCTCGACG
Source organism: uncultured Anaerolineaceae bacterium (assembly GCA_964477545.1). GTDB lineage: Bacteria > Chloroflexota > Limnocylindria > Limnocylindrales > CSP1-4 > JALYGJ01. The sequence goes on from CAYZEJ010000218.1 coordinate 508, forward strand.
AACTTGTCGGCGACCCCGAACTGGCGCGCGCGCCAGGCCAGGTAGTAGGGATCGACCGGAATGCAGTGCCCGCCCACGCCTGGACCGGGCCAGAACGGCATGAAGCCGAACGGCTTGCTCGCCGCGGCGCCAATCACCTCCCAGACGTCGAGTCCCATTCGCTCGCACAGGAGCGCGAGCTGGTTGACCAGTGCGATGTTGACGTTGCGGAAGACGTTCTCGTGGAGCTTGGCCAGCTCGGCGGCATCGGCGGACGAAACCTCCAGCACGTCTGTGCCAAGGCGGCGCAGGAGTTGAGCGGTTCTTGCCGTGTCCTCTTGCGTGAGACCGCCGACAACGCGAGGGATAACGCTCCCGACAAACTTCCGATCTCCCGGGTTGGCTCTCTCCGGCGCGTAGGCAAGCCCGAAATCGCGTCCGGCGACCAGTCCTGAGCGCTCCAGCGCGTCACGGACGGGGCCGGCTGTCGTACCGGGCCATGTGGTCGACTGGAGGACGACCAACTGGCCGCGTCGCAGCGAACGGGAGACCTGGTCAGCCGCCGTGAGCACGGGACCCAGGTCGGGCTCGTTTTCTTTCGTGATCGGCGTCGAGACGCAGATGAAGATGGCGTCGGCGCCTGAGAGTCCCTCGTCCTGCGGACGGCACAGCCGCAGACCGCCGGCAAGCGCGTCGGCCAACCTGCTGTCCGATACGTCATCGACCGGCGACCTGCCCTCGCGCAGCGACTGGAGGCGTTCTGGGCTTGACTCGTAGCCGACGACGTCCAGGCCGGCATCGCGAAAAGCCAGCCCCAACGGGAGGCCGACGTAGCCGAGGCCAATGATGGCCACGCTGCGCTCGTCGGGCATCTGGGCATTCGGATCCATCGCCAGCGAGGATACGACCCCGAGGGTGCGCTGCTAGATTGGCTCGCGCCAACGGACTTGAGTGATGTCCGGTCGATCGGCGCGCGGGCTGGATCGTCGACAGACATGGAGGACGACAGACGGTGGCTGACCAGGTCGGGCCGGTGCGCGTCCTCGTCGTTCACCCGCGCGATCTGGCCGCGCCGACGGGCGGCGGCATCCAGACGTTCCTGCACGACTTTGTAGCTCACTCACCGACCGACTTCGAGATCGCGGTCTTTGGCCTCACTGCCGATCCGCGGGCCAGGCCGGTGGGACGCTGGACGACGGTGACGATCGGTACGCGACAGGCACGGTTCCTGCCGATAGCCCGAATGGGATCATCGGCCAGGCACCCGTTCGGCATTCCGCGCACCATCCGCGCGCTGGCCATCCTGCGGCGCGAGGCACGCGACTCGGGCGCGATCCTCCAGGTCCATCGGCCGTACCGCCATTTCCTGCTTGACCGCCATCGGGGACCGCGCGTCCAGGTCATCCATCTCGATCTCGGCGCGTGGCCCGGTCCGACTGGGTGGCGGCGCTTGGCATGGCTCTATCGCGATTTCGCCGATCGGCTCGATCGATTCGATCGAGTCTTCGTGGTCAATGAGGCGGGAGCGCTGATGTTGCGCCATCTCACGCCCCTCGCCGCCGATCGGATCGAGTTCCTCTCGGGCTGGTATGACGGGGGCCTGTTCCACCCGCCCGGCCAGGGCGAGCGACCACGCATCCGAGAGCGGGTGGCTGCCCGATTTGGCCTCTCCGCCGAGTCCAGCGCGGATCGCTGGGTGCTCTTCGTGGGCCGTCTGCATCCGGTCAAGGACCCAGGCCTCGCCCTGGAGAGTTTCGCCGAGCTCCTCCGCACGACGTCCCGGTCGGCTCAGCTCATCGTGTGTGGAGGCGGGGCCGAGCGCGCCGCGCTCGAGACGCAGGCAGCCGACCTGGGAGTGGCTGAACGGACCCATTTCCTGGGCGACCAGCCACGAGAGGTGGTCGCCGAGCTCATGGCTGCCGCGGACGTTCTCCTCGTTACATCAAAGGCGGAAGGCGGCGGTCCGCGGGTCGTGCTGGAGGCCCTGGGAAGCGGCCTGCCCGTCGTCTCGACGGTCGTCGGCGAAGTGCGCCGCTCGGTCACCACTGGTCGCTCGGGCTGGCTGGCCGAATCTTGGCGGCCAGACACGCTCGCCGAGGGCCTGCGCTGGGCCCTTGAGCAGCCGCGCGATGAGGTCGCCGCCACTGCGTTCGAAGCCTCGCTGCCGTTCGAGTCTTCGGCCGTGCTGGGACGGGTCTACGACACTTATCGCGAGTTGGCCAACACCACCCGATCTCGCCCATCGCGCTTCGCACGATAGAGCGCTTCGTCGGCCGCAGCCAGCAACGCCTGGGCTTCGGCGACCCGCTCATCCGCCACAGCGACACCGATCGACACGCTTATGCGCTGGCCGACTCCAAGCTCGTCGAGAGTTATGTCTCCGATCTGCTGGCGGATGCGCTCAGCGACATCCATCGCCTGCTGCGGGTCGGCCCGGCGGAGCACGACCGCGAACTCCTCGCCGCCATAGCGCGCGGGGGTGTCCTCGGCGCGCACCGCCATCGAGATTCTTTCCGCGACGGCGCGCAGCACCCGATCGCCGGCGGCGTGGCCGTAGCGGTCGTTGAGGCGCTTGAAATGATCGAGGTCGATCATCAGCACGCCCAGCCGATCACCCGAACGGCGACGCGGTCCGACGGTAGCGAGCAGCTCCTCGAGATAGCGCCGGTTGGGCAGGCCCGTAAGGCCGTCGA
>CAYZEJ010000219.1:0-3137 GCA_964477545.1 uncultured Anaerolineaceae bacterium
CGGTAGCCGTCGCCGTGACCGTCCCTGGCCCAAGGACGCCGGGTCTCGCCATCGGTGCAGCGACGCACACCGTGGTGGCGGACAGGTCGGCCGTCGCCGTCGTCGTCGAGAACACCGGAAATGTGCGGCTGAAACCCATAGCCGAACTGGTCCTCATCGACCCGGCAGGGACGGAGGTCACCCGCGTCACGATAGCGATGGACAGCTTCTACGCGGGCGACGCAACACTCGTCGAGATGCCTCTGGCTTCGCTGCTCCCGCCTGGTGCATACACGGTCAACCTGAGTCTCGAAGATCCAGTCGAGCAGGTGCGCGCCGAAGCCCACGCCCTGCCCCTCGTCGTAGAACAGGTAGCCGTCGAAGCAGCCCCCCCGGTGATACCGAGTCTTCCCGAGGTGTTCGAGGCAATAGGCGAGGGCCGCGTCCCAGCAGTGGTTGGAATCCTGGTCGTCATCGCGGCGCTCGTGCTCGGCGTCTTGGTGGGCTTGGTCATCCTCCGCCTCCGCCGGCGGTCGGTTCGTCGCGCCAGGCCGCAGGCACGATAAGGCGGATGGCCGGCGCTTCTGCCGGTCGACCTAGCTGATCAGTCGTCCGAGATCGGCAAATCCCAGGAGCCTGTCCAGACGCTTGTTTCTCGTGCCCCTGCTCGGCGAGCATGGCTTTCCAAGGTAATTGACATCTGATGCGATGGTGACCATCATCAAGCATCATGACGCGTACGACCCTTGATCTGGACCCCGGTGTGCTGCGCGACCTGAAGAAGCGCCAGAAGCGCGAGGGCAAGTCCCTGGGGCGTCTTGTTTCCGAGCTTCTTGTTGGCCCGCTCGCTCAGGAGGTGCGGGAGCAGCCCCGCGAATTCCATTGGATCTCGAAAAACATGGGGTTGCGGGTGGATCTGGAAGACAAGGAGGCCGTCCGCCGGGCGCTCGAGGAGTGAGCCGCTCGACTGTCGACACCAACATCCTCGTTTACTCGTCGGCCGAGGAGAGCCCGTTCCACGAGGCCGCCGAAGCTGTAGTCGAGCGGCTTGCAGCTGGGCCCGATCTTGTGTACCTCTTCTGGCCTGTGCTGATGGCGTATCTGCGTATCGCGACACACCACGTGATAGCGAACATACCGCTCTCGCCCGCTGAGGCGGAGGCGAACGTCGCACAGCTCATCGAGTTGCCCCATGTCAGAGTGGTGGGCGAGCAGGACCGATTCTGGACGCACTACCGGACGATCGCCACGGATCTGCGGCCGACCGGGAACTTGGTGTCTGACGCCCACCTTGTTGCCCTGATGCGCGAGAACGAAGTGCGTACGATTTGGACTCACGATCGTGACTTCCGAAAGTTCACTGAGATAGAGGTGCTCGACCCGTTCGGATGACAATGCACGCATGACGCACGTCTTTGTTTCGCCCCATCCGGACGACATCGCGCTCTCGTGCGGCGGCCTTGTCGCGAGCCTGCGCGAGCTTGGTCAGACTGTGACGATCCTGACCGTCTACTCGGGCAGCGGCGCTTCTCCTGGCAATGGCGGCTTGACCGATTACCAGCGCGCGGCCCTGGGCTACGGAACCAAGGCCAACTGGCCGCTGACGGAGGCGTTTCGCCGCGACAACATCGCGCCTGACTACACGGTCGAGGCGGCCGTCGGCGGTGCGCCACCGTGGATGGCCGACCCCGAGAAGCTCGACGTCACCCAGCAGCGCGCGAACACCCAGGCGCGCCAGTTCTGGCAGCGCGCGGCGTGGACCCGGTCGGCCAACATCACCAACGAGGAGGCCGATGATCGACCTGTAGCCGATTCGATCGGCGGGCAGGGCAGCACGCTACCCGTGGACTTCAGCGCGCTGGATGCGATGGAGAGGCGCAAGCTCGAGGAGGAGCGCTATGCGTTCTTCGCCGAGGCGTCCGTGATCTTCCTCGACCTGCCCGACGCGGTGTACCGCGGCTATTCGGGCGATGAGGAGCTGCTCGGGGCAGTCCACGACGACGATCTGCCGCCGTACGAGCTGCTGCGCTCGGAGATCCTGCGGCTCGAACCTCAGATGGTCTACTTCCCGCTCGCGATTGGTGGGCACGTCGATCACCAGTTGTGTCGCGAGGTCGGGCTTTCGCTGCTGGCCGAGCGAACGCAATGGGTCATGCCGGCAGGGTCATTCATCGGTCGACTGTCGTTCTACGAGGACTTCCCGTACGCGTGGTGGCGCGAGGACGCTCGTCCGGGCCGCCCTGGCGGGGTGGAGCTGGACCTGCCTGTCGGTGTCGGGTTGGAGCCGCAGTACTCGGACATCACCGACGTGCTGGACCGCAAGGCCGCCGGCATCCGGGTCTACGCGTCGCAGCTACCCAACCTGTTCGAGTCAGACCAGGGTCTCCTCGACGATCTGGCCGGCTATCACGCCCGCGTCGCGCTCGCCGGCGGCGTGTCGGGCTTCGCGGAGCGCTACTGGGCCACAGTCAAGCCGTAGGCTGGCGACATTCCTACGTTCAGTCCGGCAGTAGCCGGAACGCCTTGCCTTTCGATGTTCGGAGCGTTCCGAAATGGCGTCGATCCAAGGTGACGATGACGTCCGTTCCCAAGCGGTCAGCGAGCACGGCGACGGAGGCATCTGTGCCGCCAAGCGGTAAGTCGGCATAGCGATTGACGAGATCTGCGATTGACGGCCAATCCTCCGGAGCCGGGGCTTCGATTTCCAACGCAGCAAGCCCGCGCATGAATTCTGCCTCCACGCCGGCGCCCATGCGACGGCCTACGAGGAACGTGACCTCGGCCACGACCAACGCAGGCACGACCAGTTCGAGATCAGCGCGCCGTAGGACTTCGACGCTGCGCGAGTGATCCATGTCGTCTGCGTCGACTGCCGCATACAGCGGACCGGCGTCAACGATTGCGATCAACGTTCCACTCGGATTCCAGGATCTCGTCGATGTCCCGGGCGGTCGAGCTATGCCCGCTGCGACCCAGGGCGACGAACGGAAGTTTTCTGACGCCTTCCGCTCCTCGTCCGAGACGCTCCTCGATGACCTCGCGAGCGACCTTCGATACGGGGACCCGCCGTCGACGTGCCTCGCGCTCGAGGGCGTCGGCTAGTTGTGGTGACCGAAGACGTTGTTGACAAACGAGAGCCACACGGCACGGTGTGAGGT
>CAYZEJ010000220.1:0-3106 GCA_964477545.1 uncultured Anaerolineaceae bacterium
GCAGCCCTAGAGGGCTCCGCCCAATCGACACGGGAAGGGTCAATGGCTCCGGCGGGCGGGAGCCCGCCGTGTACTAGGAACCGGCGATGCGGCATCGATTGCAATCCCAAGCCCCAGGCGCTCGCGCGAGTGGCTCGCCGGGTCATTTGTCGAGTGCACAGGGTGCCAGTCGCTCGTCAAGCGTCGGTCGCCGACTCAGCGACGTTGCGACGACTGCCGAACCGTCGATCGTCGAGAGCGCGCTCGGCTCGGCATGCGGCGGCTGCGCGGGCGGCGCTGACGAGCCCGGCGACATGCCGGACCACGGTCGAACTCGCGAGCCTGGCGAGGACGGCGCCGAGGTCAGCGCCGAGGTCAGCGCCGTCAACCAAGTGGGCGACGCTCAATCCTCGGTGCTTCGCGGTGCCCAAACCAATTCACTCTCCGTCGCAGGCCCCGGCCGACATCGGGCAGCCGTCGCTCCGACCAACTCGATCCGATCACCGTCCAGGAGATACGAGGCGCTCGCGGTGACCCATCGATATTCGTCACCGGGCATGGAGTGGTCACGGCGGTGTAGCTCGTTGCCGATGAGCACCGTCCAGAAGATCGTCAGCCCGGCTTGTGCCAGTTGCGGCACAAGGTCGCGGCGCATCGTGAAGGCCGCCGGCCCTCCCGAGACGATCGAGGGGTCGCAGACAGCCACTCCGAACGGGTCATTCCAGGAGAAGTCGACTCCCCTGTACAAACCAAGGACGTCGACCAAACGACGAGTCGGGACGTAACCGCGAGTCTCTTCCTCGGCGGACGCGTCCCGCGACGTACCTGTACCGCCGTACCACGCTGCGCATTGCAGGAATTCCGCAGGCAGCGCGCCGTGAGCTCTTGCTTCCCACGGGTCGACCTGTCCATCCGCCGCGGACCACTCCGGATCGTCGGGATGCGCCCCCAACAAGACGTTGTGCGGCTCTGCGAGTCCGGGCATCCACAGCCCATGCCAGTCCCTGCCGACGGCCCACTCGCGGAGCGTTGGCGCTTCGGCGAGTGGGACAAGGTACGCGTGCAGCCGCATCCACACGCTGAGCCGTGGTGCCTGTAGTGCCTCGATCTCGGGTGCCTGCGGTTGGTCCCAGGTTGGGATGCTGACCAGCACCAGCCATGGTCGTTCACTGGCGTCCGTGACCGCAATCAAGTCCAGCGGATCAGGGATTCCGCTCATGTCGACTGGATAGTCCTCCGGCGTGCCAGGCGGGAATCGGGCCTCAGCGGGAGAAAACCACAGGTCCTGCGGTGTGGAAGGGTCCGAAGGCTTTCGAGCGAGCACGGTTGGGTCGATGTCGCGCCACACCAGCTGCTCGGCGTACGCGTATGGCCGCGCCCCTTCGTCGCTCCATGCCGGCTTGACATCGTGGTGGTCGGCGATGCGCCCGAGCACCTCGTACAGGCCGATCCACTGATACTTCTTCCCGACCCGCTCCACAGCGTCGTCGCGCCCGCGCCCAGACCGGCCCCTTTCGATCTGCCCGAAGCGCTCGGGGGTCCAGCCAAGGTCAAGGACTCGGTCGAAAACGGCTCGTTCCGCGTCGTGCACCAGAGCCTTCTCGTCATCCGTGACGACATCTCGCAATGCGGACTGCAGCACGTAGCGCCCGAAGTCACCCATCCCCGTGAGCGAATGCCAGATCGAACCGTACGCGTAGTCCGGTGGGCCAGCGAGAGCTTCGATCTCCTCGATGGCCCTCGTCGGCACCGGCCAGTCCGCGCCGTACGGTGGTCGTGCGTCTGGGCCAGACCATCCCCGGTCCCGCGCCACGCCGAATACCCGTCGCACGAAGTCCCTTGTCAGGAGATGCGGGGGCTGGACGTCTGCAACGAGCTCCATCACCCCTTCCGCGATCCGATGGGTCGCATCGGCGTCGTCCGTCCTCAAAACGACCCCGCACGCCGCTGCCGCCAGCCGCTCGACGACGTATGGGTCGTTGACGCCGCGGAAGCTTCCGAGGGTGATCGCGAACGGTGCAGGCGCCCGTTCGGCGACGCTCACGATCGACTTCGTCGCGCGATCTCGCACGCGGCGGTCGCTGGTCGTCAGGAGCCAGCCGAACATCTTTGTCGCCAACCTGGCGACGTCGTCGGGCACCGCCGGGCGATGGCGAAGGTCAGTCGGCCACGCCCACTCCAGAAGCCGGCGAACCGCAGTCTCCTCATCGGAGTCCGCTGCGCCGACTAGCCAGGTCGACCAGGATCTGTCGCGCTCTGCCACGTCGTACGCTGCGAGCCGAGCGTGCAGCCAGTCCGCGTTCAGCGGGTGACCAGGGACACACGCGATTCGGAGCAGCCGATCCCAGATCTCGCCTACCCGGTGGTCGCGGTCGAGCAGCCGCTGAACGATCTCGACGGCGCGTGGCGATATCGACCCGGGCGACCGAAGGAGCAGGCTCTCGAGAAAGCTGTCGACGACGTCGTACGAGACCCTGCCCTCCTCATCGATAGCGAGGTCGATGAGCTCCGACCCCTGAAGCTCCGGGACGATAACGGCCAGGGCGCCGAGAACGCCTCGCTCACGCCAGATATCGTCGGCGTGGGCAATGAGCCATGCCCGCACCTCGTCCGTCGACGTCGTGGCGATCACGGTCGCGCGCTGCACGTCGCCCAGCCGCTGGTACCCGAAGACAATCCGCCCATCGCCCAATTCCGAGAGCACGCCCTCGGCGATCAGGCCGCGCATCAACGACCGAGAAAAGGGCCGATCGGGCACCGCCTCGTCGGTGATGCGTTGGACGTCGGCTCGGTCCAGTGGGCCCGGGCCGAGGAGCGCGATCTCGCGGATCGCGCCGCGGACGGGATCGGTGCGCTCGTCGTAATCGCTCCGACCAGGTTCGGCAAGCCGCTTGTTTACTGCCTCGAGAAAGGCGTCGCATACCGTCGTGAGGCCGGCGGAGCCGAAGGGAAAGCGCGTCGCGCCGAGCGTAGCAAGGGCTTCGCACGTCAGCTTGAGGAAGAGCGGGTTGCTGAACTCGGGGCTCAGGACCGGGAAGGTCGGCGGCTCGAGTCCAAAGTCCTGCGTGAACCGATGAACGGCGACGTCAGTCGCCTCTGCGAAGCCAACGTGCTCGACGGTCGCCAC
>CAYZEJ010000221.1:0-3101 GCA_964477545.1 uncultured Anaerolineaceae bacterium
TGTTCGGCGCCATCGCCGCCTCGATGGCGGTCTCCGGCATCCTGTCCGATGCGATTGGGGCCGGCACTGTGCTCGTGGTGTTCGGCGGGGTGTGCGCCGCCGCCGGCGTCATCGGCATCTTCCTGCCGTCAATGCGCAACGCGCGCTAGGCATGAGGAACGCAGGCGATTAGTCCAGTACTCAGTTGACACGCTCGGGGAACTCCCCGTTGCGGCCTACTACCGCCTGACCCCACCCGCATAGCGTCTCGCGAGGTAATAGCTCCATGCCGAGGCGACGGCTACTTCGAGCAACGGCGGTAACTCCGCAAGCCGAACGTCGCGGTTTCTCCCGTCTATGAAAGCCGCCACGACGACAAGCTGACTGAGTACGACCATGGCCACGCCCCATGCGAGGGAGATGCCGAACCGAACCCTTCCGCCCTGGCGCCCAGAGAAGAGCGGCCGTACCCAATCGGGAAGCGGCGCGACGCCACGCACGAGAGATACCACCCCGGTCGCGTGGACGATGAACAACACAAGCCCGAAAAAACTGAGGAGCGTTACGACTAAGAGACCCATACCTGGCGCCTATTTTGAACCATGCGCACGACCGGTCCCCCCGCCTCTCAGACTCGCAGCTGAGTTGCCGCTGGTGAACTGATCCCACACCCGCTTGACGCCTTCTTGGGCCGCGGACAATACGCCAGTGGCACCAAGTCCCCGCACGAATCCCGCGGCACCTTGGCCGAGGAAGTTCTCAACGTACGACCCTGCGCCGCCAAAGGCGGTACTCACCGCAATATCGAATGCGTCGAGCGGCCGTCCATTCGTCAGCGCGCTGCCGACGCTGGATCCCCCGCCCGTCCCTGTCCACGTGGTCGCACTGACCCATGCTCCTGATCCGTCCAGGTACTCGATCACGAACTCTTCGGCATGGTCCGCGTGCGTTTCAGTGCTGCCCTGCATTACCCGAAAGTGAGTGATCGTGGCCGCGCCCCCGGCCAGATTGACCCGAAGCCACGATCCGTTCCCCCGCACCTTGGCGGACCACAAGGTTGTCTCCGAGGCGTCAATGGCGTTCGCGCACGGATAGCCGGAATAGGTGCTACTGGCGCTGCACGTGGCGCCCGCGGCGCCACTGGCGAGGTTGGACCCGAGGACGGCCGCAACCGGCGCTGGTGTCTGGAATGGGAGGCTGACAAGGACGGCACAGACGACTGCCATCAGCCGGCGAGCCAAGGAAACCCTGCGTTGCTCGGGCACGCATTCCTCGCTTGTTGGGTACGGTGCGGATAGTACTGGCTAGCGTCAAGCAAGATATGACCGGTGTCGTCAGGGGCTAAGGCGGGCGGTACCTCGGATGCAGCTACCAGCGGCCCACCCGATCGGGGCCTGCGTCGCGTCTATCTGGTGGCGGACGCTGAAGAGAGGACGCGATCACTGACCGCCGAACTCGCACGTGACCTGCGCGCCCAGCGACCGGAGCCGACCGTGCTCGCGGCGCCCCACGGTGCAACATTTCGGGCCGCTGGACCTACTGACTAGCGTGACGACCAGCGAGCCAGCCGCCATACGCACCGCCGGGTCCGCCTCGCGCGAGCGTGCCGCCTTGCTCGACGCAAGGTTTCCAGCTGTCGCGCCGCGGCTCATTGCGATCTGCCGGGCGCTGGCAGGCGACATCGCGGAAGACGTCGTCCAGGAGACCTACATCCTGGCCCGGAGACGGCTGAGCCAGCTGCGTGATCTCGACGCGCTCGAGGCGTGGCTGACGACCATCGCGGTCAGGCAGTGCGTGGAGCATCACCGGCGCACGCGCCGGCTGCGCGAACTCTTGCCGCGCCTGGGCGAGCGAGGGCCGCAGGGCGTCACGAGCGATCTGGGACTGCGTGAGCTCGTGCAGCGATTACCGGTTCGCGAGCGAAGCGTGCTCGTGCTCCATTACGGCTACGGATATCGGCTCGACGAGGTGGCCGATCTGATCGGCACATCGCATACGAATGCCCGCACGATCGTGGCGCGCACGCGCCGCCGTCTGCTGGACCTCTGGAAGGAAGGAACGGACCATGGCTGAGTGCCAGACAGGGATCGCGATTCGTGCCCAGCTGGCTCGCGAGGAGGAGCTGAGCACAGAGCATGTCACGCACCTCGGGGAATGTGCGAGCTGCACCTCGCTCATGACACGTGCTGCGTCACTCGACAGCGCACTCGCTCGCGCAACGCGAGAGTTGGTGACAGTTGATCTGCCGGCACAAACGCTCGAGATCGCGCGGCACCCTCACAACGGGTCTGCGACCAGACGTCCCGTCGTCGCGGCCATCGCGGCTGCGGCAATGGTCGTGGGGCTCAGTGCCGCCAGCCACGCAGGCCTGCTGCGGCCGACGTTCAGCGACGATGCCCTTCGGACTGACTCCGCCGCCTTCGCAGCTTTCGACGAATGCCTCGACCGGGCCGGCTATTCACCAAGGCCCACTGCGACCGGCCCCCAGTCCTTCTCGGACGAGCTACTCGCGTACCAGCGGGCGGCAATGCGCTGCTCGGTCGAAAGTGGAATCGGTGAGGTCGATGGGGACGACCCGGCAGAGGTCCAGTGGGCGAACGGGATCGCTACGGGCATCACCGAATGTCTCCGTGACGGCGGCTGGGATGTCCCGGACCCCGTGCTCGAGCCGCTGGGACGCTATCTCGTGCCGCCGAGCGGCGTGGTAAGCGACGATCCTGTCACGCAATCTGAGTTCAACCGCGACCTTCAGGCGTGCGCTGCGCACTACGGAATCGAGACCGACGAGACCGACGAGTAGCGCGGCTTCCACCCGGAGGTTGGCATCTCGCAAGGCGAACCCGATTCCCCGGTCCGGGCAATATGAGTCGGTGGAGACGCGGTCAGATGACCAGATCATCGCCTCATCACGCGTTGAACCGCTCGAGTTCGCGGGGATCTTCGATCGCCACTACGCCGCGGTACATCGGTATCTTGCCCGTCGGGTGGGATCCGACCAGGCCGACGACCTCGCGGCCCAGACGTTCACCACCGCCTTCGACGTGCGCCGCCGCTTCGACGCCGCGCACGCCGACGCGCGCCCGTGGCTCTTCGGGATCGCCACCAACCTCGTGCGCCACCAC
>CAYZEJ010000222.1:0-3100 GCA_964477545.1 uncultured Anaerolineaceae bacterium
ACCAACGGCTGGCGGCTCGACGAGGTGGTTCCAGCGGCCGAGATCGCTGCGCGCATCGACGCCGAGATGCCGCTCGTTTCGCTGCCGCCCACTTACCCGGGCGAGGTCGCCGATCGCTGGGCGTATCGCGATGGCACGGGCGAAGTCGGGATCATCGCCTCCGTCACCCAGCCTTTCTGCGCCGACTGCACGCGCGCTCGCATCACGGCCGACGGCCAGTTGTTCACGTGCCTGTTCGCCAACTCCGGCCACGACCTGCGCGCACCTCTACGCGCTGGAGCCTCGGACTCCGAGCTGACCGCGGCGATCTCGGACGTGTGGCGCGTGCGAGACGACCGATATTCGGAGCTGCGCTCGCTGGCGACATTGCCCCTCGGGTCAGAATCAGTCGACCCGAACCGCGTAGAGATGTCGCGCATCGGCGGCTAGGAACGCCCGTTCGCGCAGCCTCTTAAAACGCAACGGCTATTTTCGAATTTCGTTCCCCGCACCTTGCACTGGACGCTATGCTGAAAACCTCAACGAGCGACGCGCCGGCCATGCCCAATTTGCTGGCCCGCAGAGTCGCCTATCCGACCGGCGCGTGTCGCACGGCATAGGAGGAGAGAGAGTGACCATGGACCAATCCGGCGGCGGCGCACCGCCCCCGTCGGGCCAGCAGCCGCCTCAGCAGGGTTGGCAGTCGACGCCGCAGCCACCCGGCCCGCCACCGCCTACGGGCGGACAGCCAGCTGGTTCGCCGCAATGGACATCGAATCTGACTGCCCGCGGCTCGATCAGCGGACCCGCCGGCGTAGCACTGGCCGACATCCCCGAGCGCGTGATCGCGTTCATCATCGACGCGATCATTCTCGGGATCATCGGCTACATCATTACGATCCTCACGACGTCAGTGCTCGGTGACAACTTCGGCGGGATCTTCGGCAACTTTCGGTATCCGAGCCTGGTCAGCAGCGTCGTTGCCGTCGTCTTGCTCTTGATCGTTTCCGGCGCTTACTTCATCGGCATGTGGTCCCGCATGGGTGGAGCCACGGTCGGCATGAAGGTCATGAAGCTGTCCGTTCGCGACGCCAGCACTGGCGCCCCGATCAGCCAGGGTCAGGCGATCAGCAGGTGGCTGCTCGTTGGCGCACCGCTTGCGATCTGGCCGCTTTACCAGTGGAGCGCCATCGGCTGGGTCCTGTGGCTCGCCGTTGTCGCTTTTCAGATCTACCTGCTTGTCACGATGGCCCAGAGTTCGACGCGCCAGGGCTTCCACGACACATACGCAAAGACGGTCGTCGCCAAGGGCTGAACCCCTATCGATCGGCGCAGCCGATCGCTCACATAGCAGACAGACGGAACCCCGCTCGAAAGAGTGGGGTTCTTCTTTACGCTCCGAACGCCCGATTTCCACAGACATATCCACAGAAACCGCTGATTTGTGGACGGTCTCGGCCGAATGTGCCGAAATCCGTGGATAAGCGCGTTGACTGGCCCACCCGGCGCCGATAACTTACGTCTTGCTCGGAGGGGCCACTCGGGACTCAGCACTGAGATCACATCAAAGGTGTTGAGGCCAGGAGAGCTCCTTCGGGCGTTTTTTGTGTCTGTCACACTTCCGGCTCGATGGACGACCTGCACCCCGTGACCTACTCGCAGCGACTCGACGCGCTCGAGGCCGCGGTTCGTACCCGCACCCCACTCGTGCCCAGAGTCGGGATCGTCCTTGGCTCCGGCCTCGGCGGCCTGGCCGATTCTCTTGCCGACGTGGTCGCAATTCCGTTTTTCGATCTGCCCGGTTGGCCTGCCGCGTCCGCGCCGGGACACGCGGGCAAGCTGCTTCTCGGCAATCTCGAGGGCGTACCCGCCATCTGTCTACAGGGGCGGCTGCACATGTACGAGGGGCATTCGGAAAGGCTCGTGGTGGAGCCGGTGCTGCTCATGGGTCGGCTCGGGGCTCGCACCATCGTCCTGACCAATGCCGCAGGAGGCGTCAACGTCTCGTTCCCGGCCGGGACCCTGATGCTCATCTCCGACCACCTCAACCTGACCGGGCGGAACCCCCTCATGGGTCCCAACGACGACGCGCTCGGGCCACGTTTCCCTGACCTCGTCGACGCATGGAGCCCGCGGCTGCGCAACCTGATGAGGCGTGCGGCGGCGGACGAGGGCATCGCGCTCGAAGAGGGCGTCTACGCAGGCCTCACCGGTCCCACATACGAAACCCCGGCCGAGGTGCGCATGCTGCGAACGCTGGGCGCGGATGCCGTGGGCATGTCCACTGTTCTAGAGGCAATCGCAGCGCGCTGGGCGGGCCTGGAGATTCTCGGTGTTTCGCTGGTGACCAACCCGGGCGCTGGCGTGACAGGTGAACCGCTGACACATGAAGAGGTGCTCGCCGCTGCCGCCGAAGCCGGCCCGCGCTTCACGGCGCTGGTACGCCGCTTCGTCCGATTGCTTGCGGAGGCCGCCTAGCCTTCAAGCGTCCGGAGTCTGCGCTGGGGCGAACACCACCAGAAGAAATGGCCGCTAGACGGTCGGCAGCTCGCGACCGGCCGCTTTGGCGGCGGCCTTCTTCTCGGCCCAGGCGGCGAGGACATTGTCCTTGTGCGGGCGAATGGGGCAGTGCTCGTCGCGGTTGCGGTCCTCGTCGCAGTAGCCCAGCGGCACGCACTTGGGCGCCAGGAATGAGCCGAGGAACGGGCTGACGGCGAAGATCTCGTGGCGGATGAGCTGGAACAGCCGCCGGATCTCCCACTGCGCCATCGTGCACAGCCGCAACCCGGACATGTGGATCAGCGACCGAAGGTTGGCGGTCATGATCAGGTTCGTGCGGGTCGCGTTGGGCATCACGAACCGCGCGTCCTCGCCGGGGATGCCCGCTTGGAGCAGCTCTCCATACAGCGCCAGCGAATCGTCCATGTCGGCCACGAACCGGTCGCGCAGCTCCGGGGGCGCGTCCTGGACCGTGCCCGGCACCATGTACGACGGCCGCTTGTAGTCGAGGTAGCGCTGCGATTGCTGGTCGAACGCGACGCCCGCGCGATGGCGGACCAGCTGGTGGGAGAGCGTCCGGGTCACGCCGCTGATGGCGAACGTGAACACGATGTGCTCGATG
>CAYZEJ010000223.1:0-3071 GCA_964477545.1 uncultured Anaerolineaceae bacterium
CGCTGAGGCATCGGCGGCGTCCTGCAACGCCGTCGCTCGTCGTGGACGCGCCAACGCCGCACCGCGCTCCGCCCTGCAGCAGCGCCCCGGGGAGGTCGCCTAGGTGCAGGCCAATGCCTCAAGTCGGCGAGTGAGCACTACGCCGCGCACCTCGCTCGGCTGAGGGAATGGCTGACGGAGCTCATCGAAGGACGCGCGCCCTGACGGGCTAAGTGCAGGGCGCTGCCTCTTTGAGCTGTGGGTCGGCCCCTACCTCTTTGAAGAAGGACATGGACTGCTTCACGGAGGGACAGCCAGCATGGCTGCGCTCAGCGCATCGACGAGCGTGGCGCGCATATGCCAACCAGAGGAGATGGACGGCCTGAGCTTCATTGTGGGCACCGAGGCGTTGGCGAAGCGCTGTCAGGTGGCTCTGAACGGTCTTCTTGCTAACCCCCAGCCACCGCGCAGCGGCGTCTGCACTACCGCCGCGGACGTAGCTTCCAAGGACTTGGTACTGCCGAGTAGTTGGCGGTAACCTGGCCCCGAGCTCTGTATGGTTCTGTTGGCGACCGGCCCGGCTCACTCGATCATTGTATCCAGGATTGCCTGCCGCCGGTAAAATCCCAATTGACTGCTGCGATAGCGTGGACCGGATGCTGGAGGCGCGCTGGAGCGCCGACTGCCGGACTATGCTCGGCCTGAGGCCGACCGGACGGCTTCCAGCCGAGCAAGGAGGGCGCGCCATGCACTTTGACCTTCGACCTAACGGCTCAAGGAGGGCGAGCATGAAACAAGGTGGAGTGGCGGTTGTCGTAGTGCTGGCTCTGACGACAGCCGTTCCCGTGGCGCAGGCGGCCGATGGCGTCGGAGGAGAGCGTCTGCCCCCCACGGACCTCCAGGACGTGGCGCAGCCCCAGATCAACGATCCGATCAGTGAGGCTGAGCTTGCGGACTTGAAAACTCTCGCTAGCCAAGATGGCGTGTCCCTCCAAGCGGCCATCGACCGCTATGCGTGGAACGATAACTTCGCCCTTGCGGTGGCGTCGGTCCGAGAGGCGTCCCCAGAGGCCTTCACCACTGCCGAGATTGTCGACGGCGAGGGCGCATGGGTCGCCTTCGCGGCCGGGGCGCCTGACGCAGCCATCGAGATCATCGACGCGTTCGAGAAGGCCCATGGAACGGTTGGAGTCGAAGTTCGTGCCGACTTCGGGTTCACTGAGGTCGAGCTCGAGAAGGCAATCGCGACCGTCCACTATGCCGTGTTCGAGGCGGCTAACGTCCGCGACGCCACTACCTCATTCGACTTCGATACGCGCCAGATCACGAGTGTGGTCGCATTGGATAGCGGCGTCGCCGATGCCGCGCTCGATGAGCTTCGCGCTGGTGCAGCCGACAGCCTCGTTGACTCCGGCTTAGGCGGGCTTCTCGACAGCATCGCCGTCACTGTGGTCCGGTCGAACCTCCCAGCCTTGGGTGGCCAGGTAGACAACAACGCACACATTGGCGGGGAAGCGATTAGCACCTGCACATCGGGATTTGTCGTAAGGAACGCAGCAGGAGTGAGAGGGGTCAGCACCGCCGGACATTGCGGCAATGTTCAAAACGACGACGGTGTCGCTCTGGCCCATCAGGCCGGCCACGAGGGGGCTCAAGGCGACTTCCAGTGGCACACCGGGCCCCAGGCCGAACCGGACGACTTCTATGCCGGCAACGCTAACGCACTCGAGGCAGATCGGCGCGATGTCGCTGCCGTGGGTGCTCCGGTGGTGGGACAGTCGCTGTGCAAGAACGGCAAGGTCACCTTCAAGGACTGCTTGGTAGTGATCCAACTCAACGTTTGTCACTTCGCATTGTGCAACCTGGTGCAGATGGACCACCGCACTGTGATTGTGGGCGACAGCGGTGGTCCGTGGTACTGGGGCAATACGGCCTACGGTCTCACATATGGCTGGCGCTTTGACCCTTGGTTCCCGTTCGATCGCGACCTGTTCTCCCGAGCCGATCGGATCGATGACGCTCTGGGCGTCAACGTCGCCAACAACTGAATGTGAGGCGCGACGCATTGCGGACGAACCGAAGGCGTCACGGGGGAAGGGGAGCAGCGTCGCTGCTCCCCTTCCCCCAGTGCGTTGACCTGCAGCCCGAAGACGCCCGTGGACGTCACGGGCGTGACCCCCGACTCGACCGACGAAGTGCCTCGCAGAGGGATCACCCATGAACCAGACGGAGCGCCAAGGCCGCCGGTGGACCCTGGCGAAGGTCGCGATTGCATTGCTCGCGGGGTTCGTCGTGCTCGTGCTCCTCTTCCCGGGGAGCGGAGTCATGCCCCAGCCTCCGCGGTGCTTCTCGGTGTTCGGCTACGACGTGCCGTGCGATGCTGGGTGGGCCCTTGCCGCGGGAGCGGCAACGGCTGGAGTCGTTGGCTTGTTGCTCTGGCTCATTAGCCGGCGACCGGCGGATCGCTGACGTCACCGGGGATCTGTATCTGCGGTCGCCGGCGCCGTGCGTATGAGCCGCAACCAGCGCTCGCCCAACGGGAGCCTTGGTCGGGCGGCGACCAGGAGAGCGGGGAACCGCGCTCCAGCCGCAGGCATGGCCAACTGGTGCCGGCCACCTCGACACGACACCTCGGCCGTGACGATTGCGAGGAGGACGAAGTCTATCGCCGGACCGGTACCAGGACTACACCGAACCACCCAAAGGTCCCGATGGCCGGGGTTGACAGCGCTGGTAGGGTCCACCCATGTTCACCGGGCTCCGCGGCGTCCTCGTACTCATCAGCATTCTTCGGCTCGTCGTCCTTCTTGGATGGCGGGATGGAGGACGCTCGACCGAGTAGCCGGACAGGCACCCGAGCAGCGCAACCGACACCCCGCCAGGCCAAGAAGCCAGGCGGGGTTCTTGTTTGTACGAGGCCCTCTTCCAGATGACAGCTCTCCCGCTTCCGAACAGCGAATCCCCGCCCGCCGGCCAGGTGGCGCCGCGCATCGGCGCGCGCGCCGTGTGCGAGGCGCTCGTTCGCGAGGGCGTGACAACGATCTTCGGCTACCCCGGCGGCACGGTCCTGCCGATCTACGACGTGCTGCGCG
>CAYZEJ010000224.1:0-2987 GCA_964477545.1 uncultured Anaerolineaceae bacterium
GAGGCGCAAGCGCTCCCGCCAGAGCAGGTTCCCGAGGCGTTCGCCGGAGCGTGGCGGGCCACTGCCGACGCGGCCGAGGGGCTTGCGGGCGACCGTGTCATGGCCACCATCTTCGGGCCCATGCACCTGCAGGAGTACACCGCCACGCGCGTGCTGGAGGTGGTCGTGCACCACATGGACGTGCGCCGGGCGCTGGACGTACCGCCAGACCCGGACCCGGAAGCCGCCGACATCGTGGTGGATATCCTAGAAGGACTGCTCGGCGAGCCGCGGCCGCGCAACCTCGGCCGGGACCGCTTCATCCTGGCGGCCACCGGGCGCATCTCGCACGACGATCCCCGATTTCCCGTCCTGGCCTGACCTGGGCGAGAATCCCGCGCCAAGGGAACACGAGGACAAGGGAGAGCCGGGATGCAGTTCGGGCGGTACTACGAGGACTTCGAGATCGGCGACGTCTACAAGCACTGGCCGGGCAAGACGATCACCGAGCACGAGGATCACCTGTTCTGCCAGATCACCTACAACCAGCACCCGCTGCACTCGGACCGCAACTACGCCGAGACGTCGACGCACTTCGGCAAGAACGTGGTGGTGGGCAACCTCGTGTACTCGGTGGTGCTGGGCCAGAGCGTGCCGGACGTGTCCGGCCGGGCGATCGCCAACCTGGAGATCGAGTACCTCAAGCACGCCAACCCGACGTTCCACGGCGACACGATCTACTCCGAGACCAAGGTGCTGGACCGCAAGCTCACGTCCAAGGGCGACCGCGGCATCGTCACGGTGAAGACCATCGGCTACAAGCAGGACGGCACCGTGGTGTGCGAGTTCCAGCGCAAGGTGATGGTGCCGCTGAAGGAGAACGCCGGCGAGGAGATGCCCGGCCGCCCCGAGCCCAAGATCGAAGACTGGTAGGGCTCCAGCGTCCTGCTGCAGGCCGGTGGCCTCGCCTCGTCGCTCGGGAAAAACAAGAGCACCGCTCCCTCCTCGGCGGCCCACCGGCCTGCCGGCCGGACCGCCGAGGCTTGGCGCTAGGAGGCGAGAAGCTTCGCGACGCCGACGCGGACATCCTCGGTGGGGGCCGCGAGCGGCACCAGACGTGCCGGCCCGGCGATGGCGGGGACCACGAATCTGTAGAGGTTGTCCAGCACGGCTCGCGCGATGAACTCGCCCAGGGCGCCGAACTCTCCCTGATCCGCCAGCCTGAGTGCGCGCAAGTACGCCTGCCGTTGGTTCTTGTAGATGATCGCGGGCGGGTACCCCAGCCGAACCAGCAGCAGGTTCAGAATCAAGCGGCCCGCACGCCCATTGCCGTCGAGGAACGGGTGGATCTGTTCGAACCAGCAATGGATAGCCGCGAGCTGCTCAGGGAAGGCGTTTGTACGCGGTTGTATCGCGCAGGCGGCCTCGACCCAGTCCTTCATCAGCACGGGAACCTCTGTCCACGTGGCAGGCTTCATGCCGCCCGGGAAGGCTTCGATCTCGTGCTCGCGGAATGACCCGGGACTCTCAGACGGGGAGGCCTGATGGTGAGGTGCCACGTTCCACACCGGGCTCATGGCCATCTCGTGGACCCGGCGCGCCTCCGTCAGGCTTAATAACTCACCATCGCTCCAGTCGCCAGGTTCGATCGCCTGGCCATACACCCACTGGGCAGCATCGGCATAGCCGCGCACCTCCATGTACTCGCTGAGTTGCCGCTCGCCGACAGCTCGCCCTTCAGCCAGCAGCGCCTCGACCTGCTTGAGGACGAGCGTGTTGCCCTCGATGGCAGTCGAGTGATGGGCTTCCTGGAACCAGATGCCCGTCCAGATGTCCGCCGCCTCGATCGGATCCGGGAGACCGCCCATCCGTTGCCAAAGCTCTGCGATCTGAGTGTCGAGGCGCGCATAGATTTCTTCGCGAGAGGGGCGTCCGGGCGGCATGAGTTTCCTCCGAAGTTGTACGGCTAGCGCCTATGCAACTGTTCCGTACACTTTCGCCAAAGTGTACGAAGCCGGAGGCTCGAATTCGACCGTACAACTTAATCACATGTGGGTAACTTGCCGGCGGTCACCCGATGAGCGTTGCGAGGTGGGTGCGGACGTCCTCGGTGATGGCGGCCTGGCCGCCCACGGCGACGGCGTCGTCCAGTTCCGCTGAGCGCTCACTGACCCACGCTTCGGGCTCCGGAGCACCGCTGGCCTGACGGCCGTCCACCACATCTTCCATTCCGAGCACAATCGCCTGGCCGAACACACCAAGGTCGTCGTCGTCGCCGATGCGGCCAAGATGCTGGCCGACGGCGCCACCCAGGCAGAAGCCGTCGCGTTCCTCAACGAGTGGCTGGCGGTCGATGTGGCTGCGGTCCCGGTGGGTCCAGCCATTGATAATCTGGTGTGGGACGGCAATCGTCTGTTCCAGGCCGCCAAGTTTGGCACCGAGATGCAGTACCAGCACCTTGTGTTCGAGGACTTTGCCCGCAAAATCCAGCCCGCGATCGACTTCTTCGTGGTGCCCGATGGCTACCATGCAGACATTAACCCCGCCATCGTGGCCGAGTTCGCCCATGTGGTCTATCGCTTCGGTCACTCGATGCTGACCGAGCAGATTGACCGGCTCGACCCGACCTTCACCAATGACCAGATCGGCCTCATCCAGGCCTTCCTCAACCCGGTCGAGTTCGACACCGGCCATACTGTCGCCGATGGCGTTGCCGCTGGCGACATCATCCGCGGCATGACGCGGCAGGTCGGCAACGAAATCGACGAGTTCGTGACCACGGCGCTGCGTAACAACCTGCTCGGCCTGCCCCTGGATCTGGCTACCATCAACCTCGCCCGCGGCCGCGATACCGGCGTACCCTCACTGAACGCTGCGCGGCGTGAATTCTACCAGGCCAGCCAGAACGCCCCTGAACTCAAGCCCTATGATAGCTGGATAGAGTTCGCCGGCGGCCTCAAGAACGAGGCTTCAGTGATCAACTTCATCGCTGCCTATGGCCTGCACCC
>CAYZEJ010000225.1:0-2954 GCA_964477545.1 uncultured Anaerolineaceae bacterium
CGCCGGCCAGCGCGACCAGGCCGCCGGCCAGCGCGACCAGGCCGCCGGCCAGCGCGACCAGACAGCCGGCCAGCGCGACCAGACCGCCGACCAGCGCGACCAGACCGCCGACCAGTCCGAGGCGTCGGTAAGTGCAGGGATCACGACAGACGCCCTCAACCGCTCAGCGCTGGCCCGGCGAGAAGCTTCCTCCGACCGGATGCGAGCCTCGCAAGATCGCCGGGCAGGGGCCAGCGACCGCACTCAAGCCGACCTCGATCGCAACACCGCGCTGGCCGATCGCGGGGCGTCAGCGAGGGAGCGAGACGAGCAGCGCGAACAGTCGCATTGGTTGGAGAGCCTCGGCCAGCTCACGGCAGGCGTCGCCCACGACTTCAACAACCTGCTGGGCGTGATCCTCAACTACGCCACGCTGCTCGCTCCTCGGGTGACCGGCACAACGGCCGCGGCGGATCTCGGGAAGATCCGGGCCGCGGCGGAGCAAGCGGCGGGGCTCACACAGCAGCTGCTGACGTTCGCTCGGCGAGACGCCGCCGATCCGGAGCCGCTCGACGTGAACGAGATCGTTCGCGGTGTGGCGTCGATGCTCGATCGCACGTTGGGCGACCACATCGAGCTGCGTGTCGACCTGGCCGGCGGCCCGCTCGTCGCGATCGCTGACCGGCACCAGCTCGAGCAGATCGTGCTGAACCTGGCGATCAACGCGCGCGATGCCATGCCGGCGGGTGGAAAGCTCAGCCTCGTGACCGAGCCGTTGCCGCCTGCGCGCGGATTGGCGCACCGAAGACCCGATGTGGTCCTGCGGGTCGCTGACACCGGCCACGGCATGGCGCCAGAGGTGGTGGCGCGAGCGTTCGAGCTGTTCTTCACCACGAAGCCGCGAAGTAAGGGGACGGGCCTAGGCCTGGCGACGGTCTACGGCAACGTCCGGCAGCACGGCGGCGAGGTCACGATCGAGTCAGCGGTCGACGTCGGCACGACCGTCACGGTCGTCCTGCGGGGCGCCGACGCGTCGGCAGCCCCCGCGGCGGGCCGAGCGGCGGTCGATGCGCCCGAGGGTGGACACGAGCGGATCCTGCTCGTCGAGGACGAGGACGCGCTGCGGGTGCCGACCGCCCGCATTCTGGTCCAGTACGGCTACGAGGTAATCGTCGCATGCGACGGGGTCGAGGCGCTGGAGCTCTTCGAACGGGAAGGGGGTGCGCTCGATGTAGTGGTGACCGACGTCGCGATGCCGCGGATGCGAGGCGACGAGCTCGCGCTGCGGTTGGACGAACGAAGCCCCGGTATGCCGGTGATCTTCCTGTCCGGGTACGACTCCGACGACGCCTCCCTGACCGGCCGGCTGCTGACGAAGCCCGTCGCCGACGATGCCCTGCTGCGCGCGATCCGGGAGGTGCTCGATGACGGATCCTGAGCCCGGCACGATCGGCGTGCTGATCATCGACGATCACCGGATGTTCGCGGAGAGCCTCGCCCGGCTGCTCGCCGACGAGGAGGGCATCGCCGTGCTGGCAACGGCGCCTAGCGGGTCGGAGGGCATCGAGCTCGCGGATCGGCTGAGGCCCCAGGTCGTGCTCGTCGACTATCTGATGCCTGAACAGGACGGTGTCGCCATCGCCGCGGAGATCAAGCGTCGCGCTCCGAAGGTCATGGTCGTGATGCTGGCCGGGTTGGCCGAGGACCGTGTGCTGCTCGCGGCGATCGACGCGGGGTGCTCGGGGTTCCTCACCAAGGATCGGGCGGCGGCGGAGGTGGCGGAAGCGGTTCGTGCCGCGGCGAGCGGTGGGGCATTCATCTCCCCTCCGCTCCTGGCGCGCCTCCTCCCGAAGCTCAACCGCACGCACCGCGCGCTGGGTGCGGACCTGAGCGAGCGAGAGCATGAGATCCTCGCGTGCCTGGCCCGAGGGTGGACCAACAAGGCGATCGCGTCCGAGCTGCACCTGAGCGTCAACACCGTGCGAAACTACGTGCAGTCGGTGCTGTCCAAGCTGGGCGCGCACTCCAAGCTCGAAGCGGTTTCGACTGCTATGCACGAAGGGATCATCGACTACCCACCGGGCTCCTGATCTGCCGAGACCGCAGCGCCGAGCAGCTCGAGGAGTGCACGCAACACTGATGCGGCTCGTTCGGGCGTGCCGCCTGTCGTCTCGCCCTCGAGCGCTAGGATCGTGCCCATCTCGCCGGGACGGACGACGAACCGACCCTTGAAGCGACCGAAGAGCACGTCACCGTCGAGGTGTGGCCACCACGTGAGCGGTATGGCAGCGGCACCCGAGCGGTCAAAGGCGGGCGGTCCGAGCTTGTACCTCGCGACCCCAGTCGGACGAAGCGCAGGGGTGTTGGCGGCCGCTTCGAGCGTGGCGAGGCGGAGGAACCCGTGCAGCCAGGTGGCGGGCCGGACGCTGAGCAGCGCTACGACCTGAGCGGTCGGCGCGCGCACGTCTAGTTCAAGGCGGTGCTCGCTGATCGCCAAATCTCCCGACTCAAGGTCACGCGTCGAGCATTTCGCCCGCGGCTGGGTCGTTTCCAGAGTCAGACGCACCCGATCGAGTGATGCAAACGCGCACCCCCATCGGTCCGCCGGCCTTGGACGGTGCAAACGCACCTACCTTGGACGGTGCAAACGCGTCCCGACAACGACGTATCCGCATCTACACGGCAGGTCCGCGTTCGCGTTCGATGAGTGATATGGAAACCCCACGCATGGGCGACGTCCTTGCCAAGCCGGTGACCCTGGAGGGCCTGGCGCGGGTTCTCGAACGCTGGATCGGCGTTGACGAGACGTCGCCACGATCGGCCGCGGCGGACCGACAGCCGTGAGCCAGCCAGACCGGTCTCCGGAGCGGAGGTTGCCTGTCGACCAGGCCGGCGACGAGCGCGACCAGGCCGCCGGCGAGCGCGACCAGGCCGCCGGCGAGCGCGACCAGACCGCCGGCGAGCGCGACCAGACC
>CAYZEJ010000226.1:0-2929 GCA_964477545.1 uncultured Anaerolineaceae bacterium
CAACCTCGGGTGTATGTCAAGCAAGTGCTCTAACCAGCTGAGCTAGCCGCCCACGATGTCGTGCTCAGTTTGGCTACATAACTGTAACCAGACCGGCCTTCGTGTCGAGCCGATCCGTATTGCAGCACATTACTTCGCAGCCGTCTGACCACAGTGCTCGAATGCCACATGCTTGTACGCACTAAGCCGGTGCGTCGATCGAGTCAGATTAGGATGGCTGCGCACGGATCTCCGACCACAGCGCTCGAGTGCCACATGCTTGTAGGTCTGGCGGACCTGACGGCGGCGGACTTCGCCGCTGCCGGCAGGTTGGTCTGCTCGCGCAACAACCGCTAGTGCGAGCTGTTGGGCGCAGGTTCTCCGTGGGTCGCCTGGTTCTCGGCAGCAACCACCGCATTACGACCCCGGCGCTTCGCGTCATAGAGCGCCCGATCGGCGGCTCGGACGAGCCGCATGCGCTCTGTGCCGTGAACAGCACTATTCGCCACACCGAACGAGGCCGTCATCCGAGCAGTGCGCCGCGGTGCGATCTGGATGGTCATCTGCTCGACGGCGAGGCGCAGTTTCTCGGCGACCGCGATCGTCCCGTCAAGGTCCGCTCCGCGGATCGCCACCGCGAACTCCTCTCCGCCGAGCCGCGCCATGGTGTCCGCCTGGCGCAGCGTGTTGATGCAGGTGCGCGCGAACGCTCGCAACGCCTCGTCACCGGCCGGATGGCCGTGCGCGTCGTTGAACTCTTTGAAGCGGTCAAGATCGATCGCAATTAGGCCGATCGGGATTCCGTCGCGCTCCGCAAGGGCCAGCTCGCTCTCGAGGAACGGATCGAAGAATCGTCCGTTGTGCAAGCCGGTCAGCGAATCGCTGAGGGCTAGGCTCTCCATGGTTCGGATGAGGCGCGCGTTCGAAATGGCGAGTGCCACTTGTTCGGCCACCCTGGCGGCATGGCGCTGATCGTCCTCCCCGAAGCCATTCGCCTCGTCTCGGGCGAGATGAATGACGCCAACGAGCTTGCCCACTGCGAGCATCGGCACGCATAGAGTCGAGCCGCGCGTCACTGGATGTGCCGGACACGTCTTGGCCCACTGGTCGCCTCCGTCCTCGACGACATGGACCGAGCCGCGCCGAATGCCCATACACCGGGTAGGCGAATCGATGTCGACCGCCGAGGCGGGTTCGACGGCGCCCTCACCCCATGCGAGCGCGACAGTGAGCCGGTCGGCCGACTGGTTGATCACCAGGATGTCTCCCGCCGGCGCCGGAACGAGGCGGCTCAGGGCAACCGCCGCGGCCTTGAACATCTCGCCTTCGTCCGTGGCGAATGTGGTCTGGTCGCCCAGCTCGTTGAAGACATCGACCAGGGTCCGGTAGCGTGCCTCGCTCGCCTCCCACGCGGCCAGCGCCTCCTGCGTCCGCTCCCGAAGTGCGCGTTCACGGTCCGATGCCTCGCGCTCATTGACGAGAAACGTCATGTGGTCACCGAGGAGCAGCGTCTGCCGCACGATTGAAAGGATGATGACCGCAACCGCCGCAGACGAGACCAAGCTGATTCCGCCCGACACTGACTCGGGCTGGGCGAGGATCGCCGTCGCGATGCCGATCGCGGCGACAGGAAGGAAAGGCAACACGCGATCTGCCATCCTCTCGGCCCGCTCCGATGGCGTTGTGGCAAGCCGCCATCCGCCAAACCCCAAGCCGATCATGAGCACGCCAATCGAGCCGGCCATGTTCCCGACGCTGCCAGTCGTCGACTGTGCAGCGGCCGCCTGAACCAAGTACAGGATCCAGCTTCCGCCGAGGACGGTGATTCCTGCAGCTGAGAGGAACAGGCCCCGGGGCTCGGGCGCACCGCGGGTCAGGAGCGCGGCCACAACCAATGCCCCGGCACTGCCAAGGAAGACGATGGGATAGAACAGCAGCACCATCCCGAGGCCGACTGTGGCTCCCGCTGCCGAGGGGGCGAAGACGTAAAAGACGACGGCCACGACCGTCGCCACCAGGACCGCCGTATCGAGGAGGAATGTTCGTAGCTCACGGCGCGAGCCGCCAGCGCGCACGGCAACCGCCAGGGCGGCGACGAGGGGCACCGCCATTCCCAGGAAGAGAGCATCCGACGGTGCCGGGATTGGATAGAGACCAAGGGCGACTTGCACATCCCATAGCAGCTGCCCGCCCAGATACACCGCAACGCCAACCGCGGCGAGAGTCCGAACTCGTCGCTCTGCGCCCCGCGCCGATCTGGCGCCGGCGGCAGCCAGCGCGAACGCCATACACGCCGTCAGTGTCCAGTGACCGTTCTCCCACACGCCTGCCAAGCCCGCCACGTCGAGCGCAGTGAGCACGAACAGCACGAGGACTAGAGGTCCACCAACAAGCAGGATCATGCTCGCTGCGGCGGGTCGGTTCGAAAGACGACGGCCCGGTCGCGTGGAGGCAGCTAGGAGCGTGGACGACGCCGACGTATGGGTCACGACCTGACCCTAGAGAGCGGCGGAGGAACAGTCCATCATGCTTCCGTACTCCCCAGCTCAGACGCCAACCAGACGCAGGCCGCCGAGCAAGGGACGGCCGCCCGCGCAGGTTAGGTTGAGCGGGCTGCTACTAGACCACCTAGACACAGTCCTCGGCTGTCGTCCACGGACTCTACGGGCACAGGGTCGCGATGGCCTGTAGCAATTGGCGGCCTTGTCCCCAGCAACTCAGCCAAGCATCGAGCCGACCGTCGAGGCCGAGCCATCGTTCCTGGGGCCGGGCGGCGTTCCGATGTACTCGGCTAGCCGGTTGTAGATGCGGATGGTGGCGGTTACCGGCTGCCCACCTGCTCGCGCGCGCCGAATGAGTACGAAGGCTTCGAGGGCCTCGGCAAGGCCGTGGAGGGTGGTATCAGGAGTCGGCGGCCCGGCGGCCGCGCTGGAGTCGTGATGACCATCGT
>CAYZEJ010000227.1:0-2905 GCA_964477545.1 uncultured Anaerolineaceae bacterium
TCGAGTAGCCCAGCGCGAA
Source organism: uncultured Anaerolineaceae bacterium (assembly GCA_964477545.1). Classification (GTDB taxonomy): domain Bacteria; phylum Chloroflexota; class Limnocylindria; order Limnocylindrales; family CSP1-4; genus JALYGJ01. The sequence goes on from CAYZEJ010000227.1 coordinate 20, forward strand.
AGCAGCCCCGAATAGGGCGACCGCGAGCAGGGTCAGGCCGAACCAGAACCCGAGCCTGCGCCACGCAAAACCCGGCGAGCCGGACGCGGCGAACTGAATTTGATCGACTCGTGACGCCAAGGGCTTCCCCCGACACGGAGATTTCCGGTCTTGAGTCTAAGCCCTGACGATCAGGCGCCCCTCTCGCGACTCCAGCAGAGCTGTCCTACTTGTCTCGCTCAGCAGCACCGGAGAGGGCGGCCTGCGCAGCTGCAAGTCGGGCCACCGGCACGCGATAGGGCGAACAGCTGACGTAGTCCAGGCCTACCTCGTTGAAGAACGCGATCGACGCCGGATCGCCCCCATGCTCCCCGCAGACGCCGATCTCCAGGCCGGGCCGTGCCGCGCGCCCTTTCTCGACGGCGGTGCGCACCAGTTGGCCAACGCCTGAGACGTCGAGTGTCTGGAACGGGTTCGCGGGCAGAATCCCGCGCTCGACATAGTTGAGCAGGAACCCGCCCTCGGCGTCGTCGCGGCTGTACCCGAACGCCATTTGCGTCAGGTCGTTCGTGCCGAAGCTGAAGAATTCGGCGTGGGGCGCGATCTCGTCGGCAGTCAGTGCGCCACGCGGCACTTCGATCATCGTGCCGAACTTGAAGTCGACCTCAACTCCAGCGGCATCCTGGACCGCTTTCGCCTCGACGTCGAGGATGGCCCGCGTGGCGGCCAGCTCGTTAACGTGGCCGACAAGCGGAATCATGATCTCGGGGTGCGGGTCGCCGCCGGCCTTCTTGCGCGCTATGGCGGCATTCAGGATCGCTCGCGTCTGCATCTTGATCAGGTCGGGGATCATCAGGCCGAGTCGGATGCCGCGCAGGCCGAGCATCGGGTTCTGCTCCTTCAAAGCGTCGACGGCGCGGAGCAGCTCCCGCGCCTCGACGTATTTCGGATCGTCCTTGGCGACGCCCGTCGCCTCCATCCGCGTGACGTCGACCAGGACTTCGGAATGATTCGGCAGGAACTCATGCAGCGGCGGGTCGATCAACCGCACAACCACGGGCAGTCCGTCCATTGCCTCGAGGATGCCTTCGAAGTCTCCCTGCTGGAGCACCTCGAGCTTGGCGATCGCCTCGTCGAAACGGGATACCGCCTCTGAGTCCTCTTCGCTGAGGGCGCCGCCGGCCTCGCGCTTCTCCTTGGCCCGCGTGGCCTGGAACGCAACGAGGATCGCGTCGCGCACGATGTCCAGGCGCTCCCCCTCGCGGAACATGTGCTCCGTCCGGCACAGGCCAATGCCCTGCGCGCCGTAGCGGCGTGCCATCGCGGCTTCCTCGGGCTTGTCCGCGTTCGTCCAGACCTGGAGGCGCCGTGCTCGATCGGCCCACTCGAGGACCTTCTGGAGCTCGGCCTGATCTTCGAACCGCGCCTCGGTGGTGGGCAACGCGCCGACGAACACCTCGCCGGTCGTGCCGTCGAGTGAGATCCACTCCCCTTCGGAAAAGCCGAGGCCGTTGACGCGCGCCGACTTCGTGCCGTAGTCGATGATCAGCGACGCGCAGCCGGCGACGCATGGCTTGCCGATCTGCCGCGCGACGACTGCCGCGTGCGAGGTCGCACCGCCGCGCGCGGTCAGCACTCCCTGCGCCGCGGCCATGCCGTGGAAGTCATCCGGTGACGTCTCGATCCGTACGAGGATCACCTTCTCGCCCCGCTGCGCCATCTCGAAGGCCCGGTCGGCGTTGAACACCGCCTTGCCGACGGCCGCCCCGGGTGATGCGTTCAGCCCGGCCGTGATGCGTTGTGCGCTCTGCCTGGCGGCGGGATCGAACTGGTCGCGCAGCAGTTGATCGACGTGCGCAGGCTCGATGCGCGCAAGCGCCTCACGCTCGGTGATGATTCCTTCATCGACCATGGCGGCTGCGATCCGCACCGCAGCGGTCGCCGTCCGCTTGCCTGAGCGTGTCTGGAGCATGTACAGCCGGCCGCGCTCGATGGTGAACTCAAGGTCCTGCATGTCGCGGTAGTGCTTCTCGAGGCGACCCGCGATCTCCTCGAACTGTGAGTAGACCTCGGGCATCTGCGAGCGCATTTCTGCGATGGCCAGGGGCGTCCGAATGCCCGCGACGACATCCTCTCCCTGGGCATTGGTCAGGTACTCGCCAAAAAGCTGCTTGTCGCCGGTGTTCGGGTCGCGCGTGAATGCCACGCCGGTGCCCGAGTCGTCGCCCATGTTGCCGAAGACCATCGTGACGACGTTGACCGCCGTGCCGAGGTCGTGGGCGATCTTGTTGTACTCGCGGTAGTCGTGGGCGCGCTTGCCGAACCACGAGGCGAAAACGGCCTTGATGGCAAGGTCCAGCTGCTCGAGCGGATCGGTCGGGAAGTCGCGGCCGGTCTCGCGCGCGACGATCTCCTTGAACTCACCGACGATCTCGCGCAGGGCATCCGCGTCGAGATCCGTATCCTGCTTGGCTCCGCGCTTCTCCTTGGCACCGTCGAGGGCCTCGTCGAAGAACTTCGGGTCGACGTCCATGACGATCCGGCCGAACATCTGGATGAACCGGCGGTAGGCGTCCCAGCCGAACCGCTCGTTGCCGGTCAACGTGACCAGCCCGTGCAGCGTGTCGTCGTTCAGGCCGAGGTTGAGAACCGTGTCCATCATCCCGGGCATGGAGAACTTGGCGCCCGATCGGACGCTGACAAGGAGAGGGTTGGCGGCATTGCCGAAGCCCTTGCCGGTCTCAGCCTCAACCTGCTTGATGGCTCCGAGCATGTCGTCCCACAGGCCTTCGGGGAGACGCTCGCCGGCGGCAAAGTAGTCGTTGCACGCCTCGGTCGTGATGGTGAAGCCAGGCGGCACGGGCAGGCCGGCATTGGTCATCTCGGCGAGGCCCGCGCCCTTGCCGC
>CAYZEJ010000228.1:0-2805 GCA_964477545.1 uncultured Anaerolineaceae bacterium
CTGTCGGCGCGGTCAGTTTGTCGGCATAGGCCGCCGGCGTCTGATAGCCAAGCGCGGAGTGCGGCCTTGCCGTGTTGTACAACGCGACGACGGAACGCCCACAGGATCGAGGAACGTGAGGTTCTTTATCGGTGGCATCCGTTTTTCGGGCGGGTCGTTCGCGTTGACGAGGTGATCGAGAAGGACGGTTGCGATGTTTTCCGCTGCTGCGTTGGGGGTGGATTGTCGAGCCGATCGCTGGAACTGCCGGCGTGGATGTTCGACCGGGCGGCGTGCACGCTGACGCGTTCGACGGAGGTCCCCGCCACGGATCTGGCCGCGCTCCATGCCCTGTGCCGGCTGTTGAACGATATCGGGCGCCGTCCGGCCGATGTCCCTGCAATTTCGAATGCCCCGGTTTCAGGCGCAGCCTCGCGCTCTCACGACGAGAATCAGAGAGCGAGCCATGCGACACAATCACGAGCGTCATCGTCGGCAGCCAAGCGCCGCCCGGCAGTTCGATCTGTTCGGCCAGCCGAAGAGCGGCAGGAAGGAGCAGACACCGGTATGGGAGGCGCTGCCGGCGCAAACCCGCACCGAGCTGACCGCGTTGATGACGCGCCTGATCCTGGATCACGCTCAAGGCAGCGTCTCGTCTCCGATCGGGGAGGCGCGCCATGAGCCTTGAGAAGATCAGGCCGCATCATCTCGAACGCAAGGCCATCCTCTATGTGCGCCAATCCTCCGCCCACCAGGTGCTGCACAACCGTGAGAGCAGTGCCTTGCAATATGCCATGCGCGACCGGCTCCTGGCGCTGGGGTGGTCGAAGATAGACACCGTCGACGATGATCTGGGTCGCTCGGCGGCAGGTGGGATCGCCCGCATCGGCTTCGAGCGGATGGTGGCGGAGGTCTGCCTCGGCAAGGTCGGCGCGGTGGCGGCACGCGAGGTGTCACGCTTTGCCCGCAACAGTCACGATTGGCAGCAACTGATCGAGATGTGCCGCGTCGTCGACACCGTTCTGATCGACCAAGAAGCTGTCTACGCGCCCCGACATGGCAACGACCGCCTGCTGCTCGGCCTTAAGGGCAGCCTCAACGAGTACGAACTCGATCTTCTGCGCCAGCGTTCCCTCTCGGCGCGCTACGAGAAGGCGCGGCGCGGCGAACTTGTCGTGGCCGCGCCGGTCGGCTTTGTGAAGGCGGGCGATCGATACGAGAAGGACCCGGATCGCCGCGTCCAGGAAGCGATCACCCTCGTCTTCGACAAGGTGGCTGAACTGGGGAGCGCGCGACAGGCTCTCCTGTGGTTCCACACGCACGAGCTTAATCTGCCGACGCGACAAGATAACGGTGACGTGACCTGGCGGCGGCCGAGCTATGCCACCATCCACCGGATGATCGAGAACCCGATCTACGGCGGGGCTTATGCCTATGGTAAGACCGGCGTCGCGGCGGGATACGACGGCGCGGGCTTCGGCCTGAAGCGGCGGCGCAAGGCGCGCGACGCGTGGCTGGCGCTGATGCCCAACATGCACGAAGGCTACGTCAGCTGGGAGAAGGCGGAGGCGATCCGCAAAATGGTGAGCGACAACATCCCTACGAGCCGGCACCACGGCGCGCCCAAGCACGGCGACGCCCTGCTCGCCGGGCTCGTCCGCTGTCGGCGCTGTGGCCGCAAGCTCACGGTTCGTTATAGCGGCACGAAGCACGATATCCCACGCTACAGCTGCGCCCGTGGCTGGCTCGACAATGGCGAGCCCCGCTGCATCGCCTTCGGCGGTCTCAGGGTCGACGACGCCATCGAGGAATCCTTGCTGCGAGTGGTCGGCCCCGGAGCGATCGCGGCGGCGGTCGCCGCGGAAGCCGAAGCAAACGAGCGGCGCGACCAGGTCCGCGATGCGCTGATGCGCGATCTTGAAGCGTCGCGTTACGCGGCCGATCGCGCTTTCCGGCAATATGACGTGACCGACCCGGCGAACCGGCTGGTCGCTGGAGAACTCGAGGCACGCTGGAACCGTGCGCTTGCCACCGTGGCCGCCGTCGAAGCAAAGATCGCCGCCCATGATCTGGCGGTTCCGCCTCCGGCGGTCGAACCGATGTCGCTCGCCAGTCTGGCCGCTGATCTCAAGTCGGTTTGGGCGGCGCCGGCGACGGATCCGCGCCTCAAGAAGCGCATCGTCCGCACTGTGATCCGTGAGGTTGTTGCGGATATCGATGATGGCGCCTCCGAGATTGCGCTCGTCATCCATTGGATGGGCGGTATCCACACCGAGCTCCGGCTGCCGAAGCGGCGCCGCGGCCAGCGCAACAGCACAGGCGCCGATGTCGTCGCCGCCGTCGGCCAACTCGTCCTCATCGCAAGCGACGATCTGATCGCCGGCATCCTCAACAGGAACGGTCTTCTCACCGGTCACGGCAACCGCTGGACGCGCGAGCGGGTGACCGCGCTCAGGTCACACCACAAGATCCCCGTCTTCCGTTCCGCTCCCGATGGGAACGAGCCGTGGCTGAACCTGAGCAAGGCAGCCAGGCTTCTCAGCATCACGCCGAAGACGCTTCGGATCGCGGCCGAGAGCGGTGCAATCGGCGCCGTCCACCCGCTTCCCGACGGCCCCTGGATCTTCAGTCGGAGCGTCCTCGTCAGTCCAACGGCAAAAATGATCGTCACGCGCGCCAGAACCAAGCTCAGCCACCCCACGGGACCGCATCCCGATCAACAAAACCTCTTCATTCCAACGACATAGCGAGATGGGTGTTGTGATGCAGGATTGTAGTCGGCAACCCAGTCGCCGATGAGCTGCCGGGCCTGGTCGAGATCGAGGA
>CAYZEJ010000229.1:0-2791 GCA_964477545.1 uncultured Anaerolineaceae bacterium
CTCTGTCGACGCGCAACCGGCGCGTCGGGGTGATCGCCACCCAGGCCACGGTCCGTTCGCGCGCCTACTTCCAGGCGATCAAGGAAGAGGATCCGTTCATCGAGGTCCTCGAGCACGCCACGCCGGACCTGGTTCCGCTCGTGGAGGCCGGCCATCTCGACGGCGGCCTGGTAGAGGACGTCGTCCGCGCGTCCGTGGCGCCACTGCTCGAGCCGGGCCAGGACATCGACACGCTGCTCCTGGGGTGCACCCACTACCCGCTCCTAGGGCCCGTCATCCGCCGCGTGGTCGGACCGGAGATGGCCGTGATCGACTCTGCCTCCGCGACGGCAAGCGCCCTCGCCGGCCTGCTCGAGATACACGGGTTGCAAGCGCCCGCCGATGGCGACCCGCGCCACGTCCAGCTGACGACCGGCGATGTGGCGAAGTTCAGCCAGATTGCCGACCGTCTGTTCGACAGCTACTTCTCGCATGTCGAGCCCGTCGCTGTGGCAGGGGTCGCATGAGCGCCGTCACGAGGCGCTGGGTTTGAGCGGACGGGCGGGTGCCGTGGCGACGTCACGGCGCAACGAGCGCCTGATCGGGGTCGGCCTGACCGTGGGTGCGGCCGGGATCGCGATCGCGTCGCGCTACCTTGCCCGTCGCGCGCACCAGGCGACCGAGGACGGTCTCGTCGACTGGCGCCGCGCCGAGCAGATCGCGGTGTCACGTCTGCGCCGAGCCCCAGGCGCCCTCAGCGCTGCCGAGCTCATCGCCGCGGGCGATAGCTACGCAAACGCCATGCGCCGAGTTGTTCCGCTCCTGGAGCAGAAGCTGGGATTGCCGTTGCCCGGCGTCGTCGAGCGTCACGCAGTCGTAGACCGTGCAGGCTGGGCTCGTGCCAACATCGCGACGTTCCAGCAGCTCATCGGCCACCTGGAGCCGCACATTCGCGGCTCAACCAACGACCGCGGCTTCGCATCGGGCGTGGCCAAGCTGACGAATCGGTTCCTGACAACGCAGCAGGTCGGCTTCCTGCTCGGTTACCTCGGCTCGCGCGTCCTCGGCCAGTACGACATCGCCATCCTTTCGGCAGAGGCGCAGCCGGGCAAGCTCCTATTCGTGGAGGAGAACATCCGCGCGACAGCGGCGTCGCTCAACGTGCCGCTCGACGACTTCCGCATTTGGATTGCCCTGCACGAGACAACCCACGCCTACGAATTCGAGGCGAACACGTGGCTGCGGCCATACCTGCGCGACCACCTGGAGCGCCAGCTGACGGGAGTGCTTGACCAGGCAAAGTCGATCCAGGCGGACGGGATAGGCGCCCTCATCGCGCGCCTGCGCGAGTCCCAGGACAACCCGCTGCTCGGCTTCCTTGGGCCCGAGCAACGCAAGCTCTTCGAGGAAACGCAGCGCGTCATGAGCATGCTCGAGGGGTTCAGCGACTGGGTCATGGACGAGGTCGGCGTGCAACTGCTGCCGAACGTCTCTGCGATTCGCGAGCGCTTCGACGCACGGCGCAACCAGCGCCGTGGCACGGTCGACCGGCTCATCGCGCGGCTCACCGGGCTCGACATGAAGCTGGAGCAGTACAAGCGCGGCGAGAAGTTCGTTGCAGGCGTGGCCACGGCAGGCGGACGCGAAGCGGTCAAGCTCCTGTGGACGGGTCCATCCGCACTCCCGAGCGAGGAGGAGCTCGCAGATCCAGGGCTGTGGCTCCGCCGCGTGGCGCCGTACACCGTCGCTGCCACCGCGTGAGCACCGGTCTGCCTGTGACCCAACGCGTCAGCGGGCCTGGCTCGGGTCCTGATGGCGTTCCCGCGGCCATCGGCCTGTCCCCGATCCTGTCGGCCCGCTACCGCGAGAAGGACCTCGAGCGGATCGCGGCAGCGGCACCCGGCAGCCGCCTCGTAAGCGTCTCACTCGAGGGACTTGCGGACAGCGACCTCGGGGACGTTGAGGTCCTGCTGCGCGGTCCGCTGCCGGTCATCGTCTTCGACCGAATACTCGCCCGTGCCCCGCAGCTGATGTGGGTCCACTCGGCTACCGCAGGAGTCGAACGGGTCTTGACGCCCGCCGCTCTTGAGCGCGGTCTCGCGATAACGAACGCACGCGGCGTTTTCAGCGACCCGATCGCGGAATACGTGCTGATGATGATCCTCGCCGTCAGCCGCCGGCTGCCTCTGCTGCTCGAGCTTCAGCGCGAGAAGACATGGCAGCCGCTCGAGGGCCGCGAGATGGCCGACGTAACAGTTGGCATCGTGGGGCTCGGGTCCATCGGCCGACGGGTGGCCGAGCTTGCGTTGACGATGGGCAGTCGCGTCGTCGCGGTTCGCCGCCATGCCGCCCGGGATGACGCCTCAGCCGCCGCCCCGGACGCGGAGATCGACGAGTTGACATCGCTCATCGACATGCTGCCGGCCGATGGTCTGCCCGAACTGATGGCCCAGAGCGACTTCGTGCTGCTCGCGCTGCCGCTGACAACCGAGACGACGGACCTCTTCAACGCAGACCTGCTGGCGCACGCCAAGCCGGGTGCATGGCTGATCAACATCGCTCGCGGTGCGCTGGTCGACGACCGAGCACTCATCCGAGCCGTGCGCGACGGGCGCCTCGGCGGCGCCGTGCTCGACGCTTTCCGCGAGGAGCCGCTGCCGGCCGATTCGGAGCTGTACACGACGCCCAACATCATCGTCACGCCGCACACGTCATGGTCGAGTGGCCGGGTGCTGGATCGGAGCATCGAGCTCTTCTGCGAGAACCTCGAGCGCTTCCGCCGCGGCGAGCCGCTGGCCAACCTCGTCGACCC
>CAYZEJ010000230.1:0-2766 GCA_964477545.1 uncultured Anaerolineaceae bacterium
ACCGCGTCGACGACATGCGCGAGCTCCTCCCGAGGGTCTACACCGCGCCCGCCGACCTCAAGAAGAAGGTCTTCATCATCGACGAGGTCCAGCGCATCAAGGAGGGCTGGGACGTCCTGCTGAAGACGCTCGAGGAGCCGCCGCCCGACGTCCTGTTCATCTTCTGCACGACCGACCCGTCGGGCATCCGCCCCGCCGTCGTGTCCCGACTCCAGCGCTTCACCTTCCGGCCTCTGCCCGAGCGCCAGATCGCGGGCAAGTTGCGTCGGATCGTTGAAGCAGAGGGCCGATCCATCAGCGATGACGCCCTCGAGCTTATCTCGCAGCGCGCGGATGGCGGCATGCGCGACGCGGAGTCGATGCTCGACCAGGTCATCTCGAGCGGCGTCGAGCAGATCGATGCCGACACGGTCCGCGACCTGCTCGGCCTGGCCGAGATGGAGAGCGTCGACCGATTCATCGCGGCGCTCACCGGCGCCGACTCGCTCGATGGCATCCGCCTGCTGGACGAGTTGGAGCGCGATGGCCGCGACCTCGTCGCCTTTGCGGACCAGGTCGTCGCGCGCATGCGCGAACAGTTAATAGGAGCGCTCAGCGGCGGCGCCAAGGCACAGGCTGAGACTCAGACGCTTGCCCGCGCCGCGCGACGCCTTGCCGGCCTCGACATCAACAGAGGAGCTGCCGGCGGATACCGACTCCAGCTCGAGCTGGCCCTCCTCGAAAGTCCGACCAATACGCCCGACCGATCCACCGCGGCTGCCCAACCCGCCACGCCAGAGCCACGACCGGCGCGGGCGGTCCCGATCGAACGACAGGCACCAGCTCATGCCGAGCCGGCAACGGTGGCCGAGCCCGAACCCGTGGCGGAGTCGGCACCCTTGGTCGAATCGCCGCCAGCGGTCGAATCGCCGCCGCCGGTCGAGGCGGCTCCGGCGGTCGAATCGCCGCCGCCGGTCGAGGCGGCTCCGGCGGTCGAATCGGTGCCCCCGGTCGAATCGGTGCCTGCGTCTCAGTCGGCCGAATCGGACGGTCCGCTCCAGGAACTGCTCGCGGCTTGGCCGCGCATCCTCGAGGTCGTCGGCCGCAACCCGGCAAACAGGCCGCTCATTGGCGCGTGCCGGCCAGTTGAGGTTCGCGACGCGACTATCGTGCTCGGCTTCCCGGAGAGCCAGGCGTTCCTGCGCGACATTGCCGAGCGCAAACGGTCCATGCTGGAGGAGGGGATCGGCCAGGTCCTCGGACGTGCCGTCGCCGTTCGTTGCGTGGCCACGAACATCGAGCTGGTCCAACCCGTCGCGGTGCTGGCCGGCTCGGTCAACGGCGATGATCTTGTTGAACAGGCGCGGCGGATCTTCGAGGACGATCTGGTCGACGTCGCCGAGGTCGACTAGGAGGTACGAGTGGGATACGGGAACCTGGCCAAGATGGCTCAACAGATGCAGGTCGACATGGCACGAGCCCAGGCCGACATCGCGCAGATGAGCGTCGAGGGGACCGCGGGAGGCGGGGCTGTCACGGCCGTCGTCAACGGCAACGGCGAGGTGGTCTCGATCGCGATCAACAAGGATGTGGTCGATCCGGACGATGTCGAGATGCTCCAGGACCTGATCACGGCCGCGGTCAACGACGGCGTTCATCGCATCAAGGACGCCGCAGCTGAGCGGATGAACCAGGTGACGGGCGGCCTGCGCATCCCCGGCCTCACCGGCTGACTTGGCCACACTCATCGAGCCGGTCGCGCGGCTCATCGAGGCACTGTCGCGACTGCCAGGTGTCGGCCCCAAGACGGCGCAGCGCCTGACGTATCACCTGCTCCGCGCACCAGAGGCGGAGGCGCGCGCTCTGGCCGCTGCACTTGTCGCGGTACGCGACGAGGTCGTCTATTGCGAGTCGTGCTTCAACATCTCGACGGGGCCGCTGTGTCCGATCTGCGCGGATCCGTCGCGCGACCAGACGAGAATCTGCGTGGTTGAGGAGCCGCTGGACGTGCTGGCGATCGAGCGCACCCGCTCGTTCAAGGGCCGCTACCACGTCCTCCATGGGGCAATCTCGCCGATGGACGGGATCGGGCCCGACAGGCTCAGAGTGCGCGAGCTGCTGGAGCGCGCCGCAGTTCGCAGCCGGAACGGCGAGGCGTACGAGGAGGTGGTCCTGGCCACGAACCCAACGCTCGAGGGCGAGGCCACGGCCATGTACCTCGCGGAACGTCTCACGCCTGACGTGCGCTCGATAACAAGGATCGCGCGCGGGATTCCAATTGGCGGCGACATCGAGTATGCCGACGAGGTCACACTGGTCAGGGCCATGCAGGGCAGGCGGGCGTTCGAGATGGCCGAGCGGTGAGCGACCTGGTCGCGGAGCTCTTACTCCGGTTGGTCAAGCCGGCGATCGCGGCGCTGCTCGGCCTGGTCGTCTACCTGGTTGCCGTTGCGCTGGGTGAACCCGGCTCGATCGCCCTCGCGCTCGTGTCCTGGCTGAGCGCCGCGGCCTTCATCCTGCTTGTCCAGGAGGGCCCTCTCTAAGCGCTCCACCGGCCCGATCTCGTCCTGTGCAGGCTCGGCCGATCGTGGTAGAGTATCTGCCTGCGGTCGCTGTAAGGTGGCCCAGGGCTCCATCCGGAGCCGCCGGTCCCAACCTCAAGTCTTGACCAGCCCTGTGTGGCCGTGCCACAATACGCGGCTGCGCCAGATGCCGGAAGGGATCGGGCACAGGCACCTTAACAAGTGAAGAGTGGTAGGAAATCAGCTAGTGCGAGCGGGCAAACCC
>CAYZEJ010000231.1:0-2755 GCA_964477545.1 uncultured Anaerolineaceae bacterium
GCTACCCTAACCCAACCTACCCATGACCTTGCGCCTGGGGCAGCACATGCCGCGTAAACGCGACATCCGTCACCTAGTTTACCTGACCCCTTCGAGCGCCTCAAGGGGTTATGCAGATTGCATAGTTAATATTCCGAAACCTGTATTGCGAGCGTGAAATCGGCCGAATCAGCCAATCTGAGCCTCTAGGGCTGCTCGATCGTCACGGTGTCCATGGCCACGGGATCAAGCGCTGTGCCTCCCCAGCCGCCCGGTTCGTCGTTGGCGCTCGGCATGCCCACGATCTCGTCCACGACGTCCATTCCTGCGGAAACCTCGCCGAAGATGACGTACGTGCGGAACCGCTCCAGCGCCGCGCGCGCGTCGTCGGATACGACGATGAAGAACTGCGAGCCCTGTGAGTTGGGCGCGTTGGTGCGGGCCATCGCCACGATCGCGCGGCCGTACTGGCCGACGACCGGCTCGTCCTGGATGGTGTACCCGGGGCCGCCGCCGCCTGTTCCCTCCGGGTCGCCGCCCTGGATCATGAAGTCGGGCACGATCCTGTGGAAGACGACACCGTCGTAGAAGCCAGCGTCTGCCAGGTTGATGAAGTTCTCCGATGCGACCGGCGCCGATTCCGTGAACACCTCAAATGTGATGTCGCCCAGGTCGGTGGAGATCGTCGCCGTCGTCCCGTCACCTGACGGTGCGGCTGGCGGGCTGGCCAGCGGAGTCGCGGACGGCGGGTGCAGGTTGAAGGTCGGCCGCGGCGAAGTCGATGGCGCCGGCGACGGCGATGGCGATGGACTCGCTCCGCCCGGGATGTAACCGAGCGCGTACGCGAGCACGGCCAGGACCGCAACTATTCCCAAAACGCCCGCCACTATCCAGGTCGTGGGCATGCCCGACCTTTCGGGCTTCGACGCCTGCCGACGCGAGAAGCCAGGTCGGACTTCGCCGCTTTGGTACACGTGCGACCGCTGCGGGGTCTGCTTACGACGCTTAGCCATTTGTCACCACTTGAGCTCCTAGTTCCGTGACGTCTCGAATTGCGCTGCCGTAATCGATCGCGCCGGTGAACATCGCTTCGCCCAGGATCAGGCTGTGCGCGCCTGCGCCGGCTGCTGCCCTGACCCCCTCCTGGTCCGTCACGCCCCCGGCGAGTTGGATCTCGACATCATGGGTTCGGGCCAGCTCGGCAATGCGGGGCAGGTCGGGAGGCGTCCAGTGCGAGATCACCACGCGACGAACTCCTTCGGTCGAGAGCATCCCAAGTAGCTGCTCGAACGACGGCGGCGGACCGTGCCACGGATATTCGCGCAATCGCTCGGGTCGTGCGTCCATGCCCACGGCCAGCCAGTCGCTTGCCACGCGAAGACACGCGCGGAGGGTGTCGACAGACTCGGCCACGGCCCACAGCGGCACAACCACTCGTGTGGCGCCTGCGGCGAAGGCGAGCTCGATTTGTTCCGGTCCGTCGATGCCGCCGGCAACCTGTAGCGGCACGGCGACGGCGCGGGAGATGCGCTGGATGGCCTCCGTGTTCGCGGGCGCGCCCTGCACGGCGCCGTCGAGATCGACCAGGTGCAGCATCGGCGCGCCGAGCTCGACGAAGACCCGCGCGATGGCGTCCGGCCGATCCGTGGGCGTTCCCGTCCCACTGGCGGCGCCGGGCCAGAAAACCAGCCGCGACCGACCGGCCTTCAGATCGAGGCTGGGAACCAGGAGCATCGCTATGCCCCGCCGGCAGCCAGGAGGCGGCGATGGAAGCTGATCGGCAGGCTCCCCTCGCGCAGCAATGCATCATGGAAACCGCGTAGCGAAAAGCGTTCGCCCAGACGTTTCTTCTCGTCCTCGCGCAGCCGCAGCAACAGGACCTTGCCCAGCAGGTAGCTCAGCTGGTAGGTCGGGGTGTAGGTGTAGCGGTTGACTTCGGCGACGGCATTCGCGCGCTCGAAGCCTGTCTGCTCGACCATGAACTCAGTCGCGTCGGCCACGCTGATGTCGCCCCGGTGGAGCTTGACGTCGAGGATGATGCGGCAGGCCCGCCAGACCGCGTCCGTGTACATCATCAGTCGGTGGCTTGGGGCGGTGTCGAAGCCCTCTTCGCGCATCATCTGTTCGCAGTACATGGCCCAGCCCTCGACGAACTCGGGAGCGTCGACCAGCACACGGACGAGGCTGGGATGGGTGTTCGCAGCGGCGAGCTGGTGGTGATGTCCGGGGTACGCCTCGTGGATGCTCGTGTTGTAGATCGACGCGTAGTTGTGCTCGCGCATCGCCCCGGCGCCACCGTCGACCGAGGGCGTCACGAGATACAGGCCCTTGGGGACGCTGCCCTTGCCGAACTTGGGCGGGCTGAAGTAGGCCGCGAACGGCATGACGTTGCGCAGGTATTCGGGCGTTTCTACGACCGAGATCGCTTCGCCCTCAGGGAGCGAAGCGATGTCGTGGTCGACGATGAACTGGCGGGCCTCGTCCATCGCGCCTCGGTAACCATCGAGGGCGCCGGCGAACTCCGCGGGATGGTCTGACTTGACGCGGTCGACGACGTCTTCCGCCGATGCACCTGCGTCGATCTCCAACGCCACCTTCCGCCTGTGGTCACGATTGAGCGCGAGCTGCTCCTCACCGATCGCGAGGATCTGGGCGGTGTCGAGATCGTCGAACGCGCGCAGCCCGACGAGCTCGTCGTAGCGGTCCGATCCGAGCGCGAACTCGTCTGTGGCCGATCCCAGCTGCTCGCGCAGCCAGCTTGCGTATGACTCGAGCG
>CAYZEJ010000232.1:0-2617 GCA_964477545.1 uncultured Anaerolineaceae bacterium
ACCACCACGGCACCCCGCCGGAGGCGGGCCACGGCACCCGACCCGCAGGGTCGGCCACGGCAGCGGTCAGCGCGCTGGCGGCCGTCGGTAACGGCGGTCCGGCGGGTGGGTGGGTCATGGGTCGTGGACACCCAAGAGCAGCACGAGCCGCTGACGATCACCGTCGAGCGCGCCGGCCAGCTCCTCGGGATCTCCCGGGGTCTCGCCTACGACCTCGTCCGCCGCGGCGACATCCCCGCGGTCCGCCTCGGCCGGCGTCTCGTCGTGCCCGCCCACGCGATCGACGAGATCCTCCGTGACCGCTCCGCCCGGTCGGCATGAACGGCGAGCCGGAGTGCGAGTGCAACAGTTCGCGACCGGGGTCGCTGGCTACGGTTCGTTCTCGGCCGTCGGGGACGCGGCCTTGCACCGTCCCCCGAACCACTCGCCACGGCCCGACCCGACCGGTCGGGCCGTGCAGCCCGCGACCAACGGGCTGCGACGAGCTGATCCCCCGTGCATCAAACGGTGCGCGGGGTGTTCGGGGAGGTGACATCTGATGCGCGGTCACATCGTGAAGCGCCGCAGCCGCTACTACGCCGTCGTCTACGAAGGCACCGACCCGGCCACCGGCAAGGGCCGGCACCGCTGGTACCCGGGTGGGGAGACGCGCCGCGAAGCCGAGAAGATCCTTGCTGATCTGGTCAAGCGGCAACACGACGGCGACTATCGGTCGCCGGATCGGATCACGCTCGGCGACTACCTCACCGAGCGATGGTTGCCGATCAAGCGGACCCAGCTGCGCCGGTCGACGTTCAACTCCTACGAAGGCAACATCGTCAACCACGTCGTGCCCGGCATCGGCACGATCCCGCTACAGCGCCTCGCCGCCGAGGACCTCGACGAGTTCTACGCGCAGCTGCTCGTCGAGGGCCGGCTCAACGGTGACCGGGGCGGGCTGTCGGTCAAGACGGTCCGCTACATCCACGGCATCCTGCGCAAGGCGCTCGCGGACGCGCACCGCAAGGGCAGCGTGCAACGCAACGTCGCAGACCTCGCCGACCCGCCCAAGCTGTCCTCCGCGCCGAAGCGCGAGATGAAGGTGTGGACCGCTGCGCAGCTGCGCGAGTTCCTCGAGGGCATCCGCGACCATCACCTCTACCCGGCGATCTACCTCGCCGCGAACACTGGGATGCGCCGAGGCGAGATCCTCGGGATCCGCTGGGAGGACATCGACCTTCACGACAAGCGGCTCTCGGTCCGCCAGGCCGTGCTCAACGTCGCCTACAAGATCGTGATCGCCGACGTGAAGACCCCGATGTCGCGCCGCACCGTGGATCTCGACGCGCGCACCATCACTGTGCTCAAGGCCTGGAAGCGTGACCAGATCGCAGAACGCGTCGCGCTCGGCGTCCGACCCCGCGACGACTCACTCGTGTTCGCCAAACCAGACGGGACGCCGATCCACCCCGACTCCTACAGTCAGTACTTCGACCGGCTCGTTGCCGCGTCGAACGTCCCCCGCATCAGGCCGCACGATCTGCGCCATACCCACGCCACCATCCTTTTGAAGGCCGGCGTGCCAGCGAAGGTGGTCAGCGAGCGCCTCGGCCACGCCAACGTCGCGTTCACCATGAGCGTCTACCAGCACATCCTCCCCGGCATGCAGGCCGACGCCGCCCACATCTTCGCCAACCTCGTCTTCGGCGACAGCTCCGCGGGCTCGAGCTGAGCGACGGCTGCTCGTAACGTTGCCGACGTGAGCTCCGAACCAGCCGATCTGAACGCGATCGTGGTCGACGGCAAGCGGTTCCTGCTCGGCCAGGCCGCAGCCGGCCTCGCGGTGCACATCATCGCGACTGCGCTCGGAACTGACGACGCGCGACCAGCGGTCCCGGCGCTGTGGCTCGACCGCACGAGCCGCGGCTACGTCGATTCGATCGTCGGCTACTCGTCGGCGGCTCTGCTCGACCGCTGCTGGTCCAGCCGCACGCTCTGCGGTGTCGAGTGGCAGGCGATGGCCGCTGGGGAAGCTGGCCCGCTCCGGGCCTTGCAGGAATCGGAGCTGGCGCCGACCTGCCGCCGATGTCTCACCAGCCTCGACCGCCACTTCCCAGATCCGGAACCAGACGAGCGGATCGGGCTCCTCGCGCTCCTGATCGCACAAGCAGTCGAGGAGCACGGCTCCGCCGAAGTGCTCGGCGTACCCGGTGACCAGCTCAAGGCGCTCCGCGCCGCCGCCCGCCGAGAGCTCCGACGCCGACTCGGCTTCGAGGGAAAGACCTACGTCCGCGACGACTTCCTGCTCGTCACCTGCGACGAAGCCACCGAGCAGGTCCGCATTGCCAAGTCCCACGAGATGGTCCAGTCGATGCATCTCGGTATCACCGACGGCCGGCCTCCCGATGGCTCCGAGTGGCGACTCCACTGGCACACCTGGTCCGCGCCATGACGAGCATCGAGGAGGACCAAAGCGATGAGTCAAGAGCAGGTACACGACACGAACTGCTCCACGATGACTGCTACCACGAGAGCGCCGCCGCTTCACACAAGGTCTCTCTAGCCGTGTCGCGCGGCTTGCGGGCCCAGCGCTCGGTGCCGAGCTGGGCCCGCAGCCGATCGACACCCAGGCGGTGGC
>CAYZEJ010000233.1:0-2586 GCA_964477545.1 uncultured Anaerolineaceae bacterium
TCCGGCGGCTCTCCGGCGAGAGCGCGGCGTAGAACCGCTCGAGCTCCAGCGCATCGGTCGGGCGGATCGCGCGGACACGAACAGGACCTCGTCCGCGTTCGACACGGCGGGCGCGAATGGACCGTAAGACATGGGTTGTCATCGTCTCTAGGGTAGGCGAGCACGGCCCAGTCGCGGCAGTGGCAGTTGGCCTGTCCTGATGGGTGGTTCGGCCTGACCATCGCCTGCCCCCTTAGGGCACGCCGCCGTCGCAGGCGATCGGGAGCCGAAAGCACGCCACGCGCCCCCGGTCTGGCGCTGCTGGCAATGTTCACGACGGTGCCCGCCATGAGGGCAACCGGCTAGCTCGCGTCGAGAGTTGAGAAGGCGGCGGGCGTGCGGGAAGCGATGCCTGGTCGCGGTCGCGGCGGAGTGCGCGCACAAGCGGAGCCTTGCCGGGCCGCGGTGGTCCGCTCGAGCGGGTCGGCCGCGTCCAAGCGGAGCGTTGGCACGATCGGGCTTGCGAGCGTCGCACCCACGATCGACGACTGGTGGGTCGGGTTTCTCGACGATACGACGGCTACCCGCAGGCGATGCATCAGACCGGCGGGTACCCCGGCCCAGTCGTTGGCGCGGGCGTACGAGGCGATGACGCTATCAACATCCGAAACCGCGGGCCTGACTCGACCTGCATGGGCAATGGACCGTATCCAATGACCGTTGAACTCTCAGAGCCAGTCGGCGATCGGCGGCTCGTGGACGGCGCGAGTCGCAGTCCCGCAGCGACGCCGACCCCGGCGCCCGTGTACCCCGAGTAGAGAGCCGTGATTCTCGGGAACGGTGCGCTGTGGCTGACGCGGTCAAGCCACGGGATGACAGTTAGGGGATCAATTCGTGCAGGAACCGAGAAGTTGGCTGGCGAGGAAGGATTCGAACCTTCAATCCCCTGATCCAGAGTCAGCGCGTGCTGAACGCTGTGGCACTCCGAGTGGACGGCCGAGCGTAACGCGTCCAGTTAGGGGATGAACAGGGGATGCCTTGCTGGCGCCAGTTCTGCCTCCCCAGGAGACACCAGGAAGCCGATAGGTGCGCGCCCGAAGTAGGCTGGCAACGTGAGAGTGAATTCCCGCGCCACGCCGCTGGGCCTGTTGATCGTCTTGGTTCTAAGCCTTGACTGCTCTCAGGCGATCCAGCCAACCCCTCCATTGGCTTCGCCGTCGGCGTCGCCCACGACACAGACCCGAAGGCCGCCAACACTAACCGCCGAGCCCTCCACGCCAAGCCCTGAGGCGGCGTTGAGACTTGATCGCTTGACATGGCGCACGTTTACGGAGCCATTCAGCGGACCGAATCACAATGTCAGCGGGCTCTTCATCAACGGCCGTTCTGAACTCGTCGCATGGGGCTACTGGCAACGTAACTCTCCATTCGAGACGGGCACGGCGTTCTGGACCACTAACGACGGCCTGGCGTGGCGGGAGGATCTGCTCAGAGATCCGGACGACGGGCTGCATGTTGTCGACGTTGCCGGTGGAGCGGCCGGATTCGTCGCGGTTGGATATGGCGACATGAGCTCGGCCGCGTGGTGGTCGCGCGACGGCGCCTCCTGGAGTCCATCGACGATCACCCCCTTGCCAGTCACCGAGGAGGAGGCGTTCAAGGCCGTGGCCGCCGGTCCCGATGGTTTCCTGGCTGTGGGTGTCGTTGGCGAGGCTGCGAGCCGAGCAGCTGCGTGGTTCTCGCCGACGGGCGAAGCATGGACGAGGGTGAATGTAGATCTGCCCAGAGGAGCGTTCGAGGACGTCGCAGTTCGGCCGGACGGTGGATTTCTGGTCGTCGGCTATGACGGCTCGGATGGCGGCTTGCACGGCAGTGCCTCGACCGTGTCGTCCGATGGACAGAACTGGGTACACGCGACTGATTCGAGCGCTCTCTCAGGGGACGGTAGCGACGTCCTAAGCCAAGTCTGGTCGTTCGCAGCTGGATACATGGCATTGGGACAGCACGCGGCTCCCGGTGAGGACATCTACTGCAAGGGCTGCTATTGGGATCCCGAGTTGTGGCGGACCTACACCTCGTCAGATGGGGTTGATTGGCGCCGAAACGACCCACGAGACGGGACGGGGCTCGTGCCGATGCCGCCGTGGTACGGCGCGGTCGAGCCATGGGAGGACGGTCTGATCGCCGTCGGTCGCGCGTCCGATCAAACCAGGCGTGTGTGGGTGTCGGAGGATGGCGTCGAGTGGACGCCCATCGGCGAGTCGGTGGTTCTCACCGATCCATCGGGCAGCTCGGCCGACGTGTTCGATGTCCTCGTGTCCGAGAACTATCTCGTTCTCGGTGGTCTCGCCTCTGAGGGCGGTTTCGTGACGATCGGGACGTCGCCCTAGGTGGCATCGGCGGCCGCTGAGTTGGCTGGCGAGGAAGGATTCGAACCTTCAATCCCCTGATCCAGAGTCAGGTGCCTTACCGTTTGGCCACTCGCCAGCGACCCTTCAAGTCTACCCTTGGGAGCGCCCATCCGACGCTTCTATGAGTTCGGCGCTTGCCCTTGATCCCTCCGCTGCTGCGCCGCGCGACTTTTCGGAACTTCTGGCTGGGCCAGAC
>CAYZEJ010000234.1:0-2149 GCA_964477545.1 uncultured Anaerolineaceae bacterium
AGTTCGACAAGGGGGCGGCCCGGAAGTTCGTCCTGGACCCCCACGGCCTCATCGGGGCGGCGGCGCTCGACATCGGGGCGGCGGCGCTCGAGGGCCGAGTCGCGGCGCTCGAGGAAGCGGTCGTGCTCCTCGGAGGCGGCACGGCGTGAGGCGCTGGCCGGCGAGATTCGGTCGGTATCGACCCAGGGCGCGCTCTTGCAGGGGGCGGCGAGGGCATTGGAAGCACAAGGAAGCAGGAGGCGAGCAAGCAGGCGATGAGTGCCATGACGAAGCGAGAGTTGGCCGTGCTGGTCACGGCCGGCGTACTCGCGCTCCTCGGTGCCGCTTACCTGGCGGCCATCGCGCCAGACGTGGGGGAGGTGTTGGCGAACCGGCCACCCTGGCTCGGGGAGGACGAGGCGTGACCGCGTCCTACGGCCAGACGGCAAGGAGAAGGTCACCGGTTCCGGTCGCTACACCGCCGACCTCACGCTGACGGGCCAAGTCTGGGCGCCCCAGCTAACCGTCACGCCGGCGGCGCGAACCGCTTGGACGAGGAGCGTGCCGATGCCCCCGCCGCGGCGGCCAGCTACGGCCGCAAGAATACTCCGGCGTCCGGTTCGGCCCCCCCTTGGCGCAGGCGGCAGTCTCGAGGCTCCGGGGTTACGGGGGCAGGAATTTCGGCGTCCGGTTCGTTCGCAACGCCTCCGGATCGCCACCTGCATCTATAACTCTCAGGTCGTGAGGGAGCCGTTCGTGTACGAGCCTGCGGAGCGTCTCGCCATCTTCCTCTGTCGGCATCGGCGGACGCTGCTCCGCCCAGAACGACCGGCTCAGTGCGTAGTCGAGATGCCCCTGCCGTCGTCGCTCACCGCTCCTCATTGCGAACGAGACCGCCAGCGGGATGTACGGCTCCCCCGGATAGCCAGGCGGGCCGTCTGTGGCGGGCAGTAGCGTCCATCGGACCTCGTACTCGTGGGTGAGTCCCTCAATCTCGACGTCGAGCCGCTCGAAGCCATACTCGTCGATCATGCTCATCGCCTTCCATTGAACTGGCGGTCGCGATTATGGCAATCGTCGAATCGACGGCCGACACCTCCAGCTCAGGCGCCACGGGGTCCGCGCAGTCCAGTACCAAACCCATGCGAACCGCCATGCCATCTCCCTCCGTCGAATCTCGCCGTTCAGTGGCCGATCGGGCGTCAACGAGGTGGCGGCCCCACAGGCTTGTCCTCACGTTCGGGCTCTGCGCAAATGTGGCTTCGACTCTCTCCGAGGTTGCCCATGAGGGATGGAAGGACATCCACGCCATCTGGGCGAAGGCATCGATTTCCGGCTTTCGAAAGAACATCGGGCCTCTTATCGATAGAGGCCTAGCCCTATGCCGCGAAGCGTGAACGACAAGAGCCCTCAGTCTCTGCCTCATACGTGCGGATGAGTGACGGCCCGGGTCTCTTCGAAGCCACCCTCGCATGGCTACGCGACTCCTATGACGAAAGACCCTTCTATCTTGAGCTCGACATCGTTTACGCGGTGCAAGTGAAGCTGTGGGAGCTAGTCCGAGAACACAGCCTGGACTGGCAGGTCTTCAACGACTACCCGATGCTGCCGGGATCACGTCGAGCACTGAGCGCAGACATCGCTTTGCGCGACGGCGCCGGGCGCATACTCGTGGCGGCGGAGTTCAAGTTCGAGCCTGACCACGGCCGCCCAGACTTGCTGTCCCACAAGTTCCCGGTTGTCGGCTTCGAGTCGGCGCTGAAGGACGTTCAGCGCATTCGACAGTTCGTAGAGGCAGGCTCGGCAGAGGTCGCCTATGCAGTGTTCGTCGACGAGGGAACGTTCTTCTGGAGGCGAGAGGTCGAGACAGGCAGCCAGTGGGTTGAGTGGCCGACGGCAACGCCAGAGGGTCGTCAGACCTCCGTCCTCTGGTCCCGATGGCCTTGGTAGCCTTCTCCGTCCGGGAAGGGAAGCACTCCGAGGTCTGGTTGCTAAGTGAGGATCAAGCGTTCGCCTCGTGAGCGGAGTTCACCGGCCTGTTCGGCCGGGCCTATGGGACTGACGTTTGCGGGACACCGTGCGCGTATCTAGGCACTTTCTAGTGCGGATCCGAATGTCCCCGACGCGGCCCGCCCGTTAGAGTTGCCGCGGTGCAGCCTGAACCCGGCCG
>CAYZEJ010000235.1:0-2144 GCA_964477545.1 uncultured Anaerolineaceae bacterium
CCATCAGCAGGATCTCGGGGGCGACCGTCAACGCCCGGGCCAGGTTCGCCCGCTGCTGCATGCCGCCGGACAGCTGGTACGGGTACTTCGACTCGAAGCCCTCGAGGCCGACCATCCGGATGAACGGCATGGCTCGCTCATTGGCGACCTTCTTGGAAACGCCCTGGCAGCGCAGCCCGTAGGCGACGTTGGCCAGGATCGAGAACCATGGGAAGAGCGCCGCGTCCTGGAAGACCATGGCGTGGGCGCTCCCCACTCCCTTGGGCTGGAGCACCTCGATCTCACCCTGGTAGTCCGGGAGCAGGCCGTTGACGATCTTGAGGAAGGTCGACTTGCCGCAACCGCTCGGGCCCACGATCGAGACGAACTGGCCCTCGGGGATCTCCATGTCGATGCGCTCGATGGCCATCAGGTTGTCCCGGGTTGTCCGGTCGATGTAGCTGAACTGGACGCCCTTGGCCCGCAGCGCCATTCCGCTCGTGCTCATGCTGCCGTCCCCCGCCTGACCGGGCGCCAGCGCTGGACGCGGGTCTCGAGCCGACGCACCGCCTCGACGAGGATGACGCCGGCAAAGGTGAAGATGAGAACCCCGAACAACAACTTGTCGGTCTGCAACGCGTCGCTCGCCTTCTTGATCATGTACCCCAATCCTCCGGTCGCGGCGAACAACTCGCCGGTGACCACGCCGATCAGGGCGCGGGCCATTCCGAGTCGAAGCCCGGTGACCATGAACGGAACCGTTGCCGGCGCGACGACCGTGGCGAACAGTCGGGTCCGCGAGGCGCGGAAGCTCGACGCGACGTCGAGGTATCGCCGATCCACGGTCCTCACCCCCTGGATCGTGGGGATGATGATCGCCAGCACCGCGCCAAGGAAGCAAACCGTGATCTTGGACCAGATCCCGAGGCCCACCGCGATGACGATGACCGGCAACAGCGCGAACCGCGGCAGCGAGTTCAGGAAGTTCAGCCACGGGTCCAGCACGTATTGCAGGCGGCGGTACCAGCCGGTCAGGAGCCCGAGGGGGATGCCGACGACAATCGCCAGGCCGTACCCGACCAGGAACTCCGTGACGCTGATCCGCACGTCGTCCCAGAACCGCGGGATCTGCACCTCCACGATCCCGGCCTCGGCGATCGCGGTGGGCCGGCTGAAGAAGAACGCGTTGATCACGCCCGCGCGACTGCCGAACTCCCAGATCAGGATGAAGCCGATCACGCCGACCAGGCCGTATCCCAGCCGGCCGCGACGGTCGAGCCAGCCACGCTGCCCCGGGTCGCGGCGCCCCGGCCTTGGGTATCTCGAGGCAATACTCATCGTGGCCTGTCTGGCTCCTTGCACTGCCGATCCGGATACTCGCAAACGTGAGCCGGCCGGGCAAGTCTGGCGGGGCGGTATATGCAATGTCAACGCAATCGTAGACAACTGCATGCCGAACCGCTAGATTCGGTGCTTGGGCTGCCTGCCCGCGGATTAGTTAGGGGATGGAGGAGTGGCCTTGTCTACGAAGTCCTTGCGGTTCGCGGCGCTTTGCGCAGTCGCGAGCCTCGCGATCACGGCGTGCTCTGGACCCGCGGCGCCGTCGGTTGCGCCGTCCACGGCACCGAGCACTGCGCTGATCTCCGCTGCACCATCGGCGGCGCCTCCGTCGGCCGCAGCCGGCGAGCTGCCGGCCCCCGAGCAGGCCAGCCTGCAGATCGGCCTCAGCGTCACCGAGATGAGCCAGTACGCCGGCAAGCTGGCGGACCAGCTCGGGATCTATGAGAAGAACGGGCTCACCGTCGAAGTCAGCGTGTTCGAGGGTGACGCGCGCGTCGCGGCCGCCCTCCAGGCCGGCCAGGTCCAGATCGGTTTCAGCGGCACCTCGAGCGCCATCTCATCACAGTTGACGGATGTGCCGTACAACATCGTCGGCGTCCTCGCCGTGATTCTGACGGACGACCTCGTCTGCCAGGCCGGCATCGACACGGCCGAGGAAGTCAAGGACAAGTCGATCGCGATCAGCACCTTCGGTGGCACCTCGAATGCTGCCGCGCTGCTCGCCCTCAAGTCGCTCGGGCTCGCCGCGACTGACGCGGCCATCACCCAGATTGGCGGCCAGGGCGCTCGGCTCGCCGCGCTGCAGGGCGGCTCGGTCGACTGCG
>CAYZEJ010000236.1:0-2087 GCA_964477545.1 uncultured Anaerolineaceae bacterium
ATTACCGTTCCCGGCCTCATCAATCTCGACTTCGCCGACGTGCGCGCGGTCATGAAGGACGCGGGATCCGCCCTCATGGGCATCGGCCGGGCGAGTGGCGAAGGACGCGCAGCCGCGGCAGCCAGGGAGGCCATCGCGAGCCCACTCCTCGAGGTCAACATCAGTGGCGCGCAGGGCGTGCTGTTCAACGTTACTGGCGGTGCCAACCTGGGCCTCTTCGAGGTCGACGAGGCGGCCGAGATCATCCGCGCCACGGCAGATCCCGAGGCGAACATCATCTTCGGCACCGTCATCGACGAGCGCATGGGCGACGAGATCTCGATCACGGTCATCGCCACGGGTTTCGACGCCTCGCGCAAGCGCGAGGTGGCCCGGACGCACGTCCAGATGCCGGTCGAGGTGGCGAGCGGGCTGCGAGTCGCGCGCGAGCGAGAGGCATATCGCGACATGGAGCTCGAGGAGCGTCCACAGACGGCGATCCTCGTCACTCCGGAGTCGGATGGGCTCCCCGCCGCAGCCACGGTCGCGCCGCGCAACGATCGGATCGAGCCGCGCCGCGGCCCGCAGACCGAGATCGAAGACCTCGACATCCCGGCGTTCCTGCGCCGGCACCGCTGACCGACCGCCGCACTCCAACACCGCCACGGGCCGACGTCGAGGCGCTGCGGGCGGCTCATGGGGCTGTCCTGGACAGAATCGCCGCGGCCGCTCGTCGCGTAGGCCGCGACCCAGCGGACGTCGAGCTTGTCGCTGTCTCTAAGTTGGTCACCGCTGAAAGGTTGCGGACCGCCGTAGCCGCGGGCATGACCACCTTCGGTGAGAACCGGGTCCAGGAAGCGCAAGCCAAGGCTGCCGAGGTCCCGGGGGCGACCTGGCACCTGGTCGGCCACCTGCAGTCGAACAAGGCTGCCCGCGCCGTTGAGCTATTCGATGTTGTCGAGTCGGTGGATTCGGTCGAGCTCGGCACGCGCCTGGCGAAGCTCGTCGGCGACGTCCGCGACGTCCGCGATGGACGGCCGCTATCCATCTACCTCCAGGTCAACGTTGACCGAGATCCGCACAAGCAGGGATTCGCCCCCGACGAGCTCGAGGTTGCGCTGACGTCGCTCAGCGCCATTGTTGGCCTGGACATCACGGGGCTGATGACGGTCGGCAGACTGGTCGATACAGCCGAGGAGGCCCGACCCTCGTTTCGCGCCCTGCGCGAGCTGAGCACTCAGCTAAGGCAGGCACACGGCGGGCTGGGCGCCGGCCTGTCGATGGGCATGAGCGACGACTTCGAGGTCGCGGTGGAGGAGGGGGCCACCGTGGTCCGCGTCGGGCGCGCCATCTTCGGCGACCGTCCGCCTGGCTGATCTTCACATGCTCCTAAACTGGCTCGGTGGAGCTCACAGGTTTCCTGCGCGTCGTCGTCCAGCTGCTGGTAACGGTCCTGTTCCTCCTTGTCACGGGCAGGGTCCTGATCAGCTGGATCAACCCTCGGTTCGAGGGTCCCGTTGCGCGCTTCCTGCACGACACGACCGAGCCATTGCTCTCGCCGATCCGACGCGTCCTGCCGCAGACGGGAATGATCGACCTATCGCCCATGATTCTCGGGATGGTCCTGCTCATCCTGATGCGCGTGTTCCTGTTGCGCTGAGCCGGTCGCGCTGAGCCAGACTGTCCGATTCGCCGTTCGCGTCACGCCCCGCGGCGGCGCCGACCGATTTGAAGGCGTGGGTGTGGACGGGGAGCTGCGCCTGAGAGTGCGGGCCGCAGCAGCGGAGGGAGCTGCCAATGAGGCGGTCGTGCGGATGCTCGCGGAAGCTCTCGGGGTCGCCAACTCGGCCGTATCGCTGGAACGGGGCGCCGCTGGCCGGCTGAAGCTCGTATCGGTGGAGGGCTCTTCCGCCGCCGAGATACGAACTCGCTGGCCGGCGCTCGGGCTTACCGAAAGGGGACCTTAGGATCGAGCCGGGATCGACCCTTGACGACTTGCTGGCGCTTTCACGGTGGCCAACCGATAATGGTCCTCGTCCGATGCGGACTTTCCCGGGGGCGATTGGCTCAGTGGTTAGAGCACGCGGTTCACATCCGCGGGGTCACTG
>CAYZEJ010000237.1:0-1914 GCA_964477545.1 uncultured Anaerolineaceae bacterium
CTTCGCCCGGGGCGAGATCACAGCGGAAGAGTACGAGCAGGCTCGGCGCGTGCTCAAGAGACAAGGAGAACGAGATGCTTGAAACCTCCACGAAGGTCGTCGACCCAGTGTGCGGCATGGCGATCGACCGCGACGTGGCGATCGTCGTCGTTCACGCGGAGGCGTCGTACTACTTCTGCGAGGTGGCGTGCGCCGAGATATTCCGCGACGAACCCAAGCGCTGGCTCAGGGGGCGGGACCAGGCTCCACTGGGGCACGCCCACTGACGGATCGGAGGCGATGACGATGAGGAAGGTCCTGCTGGCGTACGACGGGACGCTCGAGGCGGAGGCGGCCCTCGTGACCGCCGCTGAGCTGGCGAACGGGCTGCACGCCGTGATCGGAGTCGTGAGCGTGGTCCCGGTCCGCCCCGGTCGGATCGGGCTCGATCCGTGGGATGACAGCGAGGTGCACACGAAGGAGTTCCAGCAGGCTCGTGAGCGTCTGTCGGCGCTCGACGTCGAGTCGGAACTCCATCGCGCGGCCGGTGATCCAGCGACCGAGGTCGAACGCAGCGCAATGGATCACGGGTATGACACGATCGTCGTCGGAAGCCGCGGGCTTGGCACGATTGGTCGCCTGCTCCAGGGCTCGGTGTCCGAGCACATCGCGACCCACGCCCTGGCGGCCGTACTGGTCGTTCGACCCGGTCGCAGCGCGGTGCGTGCGCCCGGTTGACCGCATCGCCTTACATCCAGATCGGGCCGGAAAGAGTCTCGGTGCCCTGGTCTTGACATTCCAGTGACTGGAAGGTCTAGGGTATGGGCATGCAGATCGGCGAAGTCGCCCGCCTGGCGGGCACGACGACCAAGACGGCGCGGTTCTACGAAGCCGTCGGCCTGCTGCCGGCACCCGATCGCGCCGCGAACGGCTATCGCGACTATGCGGCGGTCGATGCCGAGCGGCTCCGGCTCTTGGTGGGTCTCCGTTCGCTCGATCTGCCACTCGAGCGCGCGGGCGAGCTGGCGGTCCTGTGCGCGGCCGGCCACTGCGAGCAGGTGTCCGTCGAGCTTCGCGACCTTGTCGCGCGGCAGCGGGCCGAGGTTCGACAGCGCGTCGACGCCCTGCTCCACCTCGATGAGCGCCTTTCGACGCTCGAGCGGCATCTGGCGGCCGGCGACCCACCGCAGACCGCGATACCTGCTGGAAGGAGGACCGACATGGCAACCTGTGACTGCCCGTGTGGCCAGTGCTGCGGGTGTGGTGCCTGCGCCTGCGGATGCGCGTGCTCGAGCCACCGCCGGTAGTGGCGTGGCCCTGGTGACCCGCGGCGCTCGGCCGCGGGTCGAGTTGCTCTGGTTCGGCGACTGCCCCAACCACCCCGTGGCCCGGACGCTCCTCGAGGAGATCCTGACCGCTTTTGCGCCGGGCACGACCATCGACGACATCGACGCGACGGACCCGACCGTCGCCCGGCGGCAACGGTTCGCCGGCTCGCCGACGATCCGGATCGACGGACGGGACGTCGATCCGTCATACCAGGATCCGGGTGACTACACACCCCGTTGCCGCCTCTACCGGACAGCCGACGGGCTTCGAGGCGTGCCTGAGCGGACTTGGATCGAGGCCACACTGCGGGCGAGCCTGCCGTCGCGACGAGAACAGCTGTCGAGCGGGCCATGAGTTGTTCCGCTTCGGACAATTGTGCTTCGGGGTTTGTGTCCCTCCGCGCGCCCCGACTCGGATCCAGGCAAACGTGCGATACCGGCGTTGAAGCGGGACGTTGACGGCGCGTTAGATACGACTTACCGTATGCATAGACGCGCCATGCACCGCCACAGAGACTCTCCGAATGACCCAACCCATCATCTACATCGACCTCGGCATCGGAGGGATGACCTGCGACGACTGTGTCGTCCACGTCACCGAGGCGCT
>CAYZEJ010000238.1:0-1802 GCA_964477545.1 uncultured Anaerolineaceae bacterium
AACAAGAACGTCGGCATCACGCCTCCACTACGATCGGAGTATAGGGGCAAGGCTGCGAGAACAGGTTCCGCTCGTAACATGCCCGGGGAGAGCGGGCGGGAAACCGACGAACTGATCGTGAGACAAGCCCCGGTCAGGGCACCACGTCTTCACCACGGCTGCGGAGCCACTCGACGACGCGGAGCGAGACGCCCATGTCGGCCAGGAATCGCACGTCAACGCGCGGCGGGGTGGATCTCTTCGTGCGTCAGCCAGGCGGCGTACTCCATCGCCTCACGCAGATCGTCGGACTCCAAGTCTGGATAGTCCTTGAGGATCTCTTCGTGAGACGCCCCATGAGCGATCTGGCTCACGATGACGGATACCGGGATGCGCATCCCGCGGATACAGGCGCGCCCCCCGAGGACCCTAGAGTCGAACGTGATGCGATCGAACATCGTTTCCTGACCCCGTTGTTCTATTGTCCGCCTCTCTTGCCATCCGCAGCAATCTGCCGGTGGATGCCCCCCTCAGGCGGGTCGCATTGCTTGCCCGTGTCGGGGTCGAGCGGGAGGGTTCGGCCGGCGCGATGCTCTGCCAATGCTTCGTCGGCGATTCCTTGAAGACGTCCCGGAGCGCTTTGGTCATCGTTTCCTACCCGGACTTCGGTTCAACCCTGCCGCCGCTCCGGAGGTCCGGACTCGGCCGGCCACTGAGCGACGATGTGCCGGTGCGGCCGATCGGGTGAGGCGACGACTCGCGGGTTCCATCCGTATCACGACTGACGCGCCCAGGGCTCGCGCACACTTCGCCAGGGTCTGGATGCCAAGGTTCTTGACCCGACCGGACTCGAGCTTGGCGACGTAGGGCTGGCTCGTGCCAAGTAGCTTTGCCAGCCCCCGCTGCGACAAGCCGCGCTTCTCGCGGAGCGCGACAATCTGCTGCTCCAGCTTCATCTCGCCGACCAGATCATCCACGGCTTGGGACAGATTCGGATCCGCGGCGAGTTGGCCGTCGACCCACTGCATGAACGCGGTCTTCTTCACCTGCTTCTCCCCCGCCGGCCGTGAGTCGTGACGCGGCGCATGACGTCGGCCTGAAGGACTCTCATTCGTTCGAGCGTTCTCACCGGAATGTCGCTTCTCTTCTTGATTTCTCCATCGAGAAGAACGATCACACGCCCAGGAAGGAATGCATAGAAGAGCCGGACCTGTTTGCCTCGTAGCTCGAACAGGCCGTCTCCGAGTGCACCGGACTGTGGCCGTCGCAGCCGATTGCCTTGCTCCTCGAGAAGCTTGACCAGCGCGATCGCCTCCACCCTGTCGCGAGCCTCAAGCCCTTGTATGAACGCCCACGCCGGCTGGTTGCCTCCATCCGTGGCGTAGGCGTCGACCGTCCAAGGGCTGGTGCCCGCACCGACCTTTCGCTTCAGGTTATAACCTATAAGTTATCAGAGGGCAAGCGAGACGCCACCCGCGCGGCTCGAAGGATCGGACGCGGTTCGGACAGGACAGGTCCGTTCGCTTGTAGACTCCGCCATGCCTGCCGCACGGCTGCCACCCGGCCTGTACGAGCGCCTGCTCAGCCTGGCCCTCGACCGGGACATCCAAGGCTCGACCCGCGCAGGTTCGCGGCCCACACCCAAGCCCCCGAACAGACCGAGCGCCCCCGCCTCCTCGCCCGCTACATCCACAGCCTGCTGTCGCTGGCCCTCGATGCCCAGAAGGGCGACGACGCCGAAGCCACCGGCCTCGGCACCCACCAACTGCCACCGACCGCCATTCCCCTCGGCACCGGCGATCTCCTCGTCAACGCCCGCGGCG
>CAYZEJ010000239.1:0-1795 GCA_964477545.1 uncultured Anaerolineaceae bacterium
GCCGGAGATCGCGTGGCGATGGCCCGCACCCTGCCTGAGCCAGGGGACCCGGAGATCTGGCCGGATTCGCACGTCGTCCTGCTCGGGCAGCTCATCGGTGACGGCAGCTACCTCAAGGGCGCTCCACTGCGCTATACGACGAGCAGCGAAGCGAATAGCGCCGCCGTCACGACCGCTGCGCGAGAGTTCGGCTGCGAGGTTAAGCGCTACCGAGGCCGCCGCTCATGGCATCAGCTGATGATCAGCGGCAACGGGAATAGGTGGCATCCCGCGGGCGTCAACGCCTGGCTGCGCGAGCTGGGCATTCATGGTCAGCGATCCCACGAGAAGCGCGTGCCCGAGCGTGCCTTCCGGCTAGCCAATGATCAAGTCGCCTTGCTCTTGCGCCATCTGTGGGCAACAGACGGGACGATCTCGCTGCGGCAGCCGACTGACCGAGGGGCCTCCCGGGTCGTGTATTCGACCAACAGCCCTGGCCTTGCCTCCGATGTCGCCGGGCTCCTGCTGCGTCTCTCGATCGTCACCCGCACTACAAGCGCCAGCAAGGGCGACTACCGACCGGGCTTCATGGTGCAGGTCTCCGGCGCAACCGATCAGCAGAGGTTCCTGGACACCGTAGGCGCATTCGGGCCTCGGATGGAACCCGCCGAGAGACTCCGTCGCGAATTGGGCTTGCTCGTCCGGAACACGAACGTCGACACCGTGCCCAGGGAAATCTGGGGTCTCGTCCGGGCCAGGATGGAGGAGCAGGGCGTCTCGACGCGCCAACTGGCGGGCGTTCGTGGAACAGCGTACGCAGGCGATGCTCACTTTGGGTTCGCGCCGTCGCGACGCGTCGTCGCCGAATACGCGGAGATCCTCGCGGCGCCCGAGATCATGAGCTATGCGACGAACGATCTCTTCTGGGATCGTGTCGTTGCAATCGATCCGGCAGGTGAGGAAGACGTCTACGACCTGACCGTTCCCGGCCCCGCAAATTGGCTCCTGGACGGCGTGGTGAGCCATAATTCGGGCGCAATAGAGCAGGACAGCGACCTCGTGCTGTTCTTGTGGCGCGAAAAAGAGCGCGGCTCGGACGATCAGGACACGGACGGCGAGGTCATCAACCTCAAGCTGGCGAAGCACCGCAACGGCCCAACCGGCGAGATCCAGCTGTACTTCAAGAAGCGCCAGACCCGGTTCGTCAGCTACGCGGGCGACCGCTACGCCGAGACGGCATAGGCTGAAGCCTGATCCGAGGATGATGGCCCGCCACGCGAGAGCTTGGTCCACCGGGCTCTTGATCTTGGTGGCCGTCGGGTGTCAATCGCCCGAGGCTTCCCCTCCGATTGCGCCGACCGCGCCACCTGGATCGGCACTTGCGCGGACGTGGTCCTCGATCCGCTGGGACGATCAACCACTCCCGCAGTCGGACGGCGTACTGAGGATCCTTGGCGTCGCCGCGGGCCCGAAGGGCATCGTCGCCATCGGCTTCGACGAGACCGGCCACGGCAGTCACGGCGCGATCTGGTTTTCGGCGGACGGCCACGATTGGGTGCGTGTCGGGGAACCTGAAATGCTCTCGCAAGTCCAACTCGCTGACGTAGCCGCCAACGACGATGGGTTCACCATCATTGGAACGATCGGTCTCGGTCCGACAACCGTTGTCCTCCAGTCATTGGATGGGGTCGAGTGGCAGCGAATCGCCGATGGACCCCAATTCGCCAACGTCCACGTCAGCTCGCTCGCGGGCAAGGGCGATGAATTGCTCGCAGTCGGCACCGACGCGTCCGGGAAAGCCGCCAGCATTCGGTCG
>CAYZEJ010000240.1:0-1753 GCA_964477545.1 uncultured Anaerolineaceae bacterium
CATGACGCCGTTCACCCGGACCTCGGCACGCTCGAAGACTACGGTGCCCTCGTCGTCGCGGCCAGGGCAAGAGGCATTGAGATCGCCCTCGACATCGCCTTCCAGGCATCGCCCGACCATCCGTGGGTCACGGAGCACCCCGAGTGGTTCCGCGCCCGGCCGGACGGGACGATCCAGTACGCCGAGAACCCGCCCAAGAAATACCAGGACATCTACCCGTTCGACTTCGAGAGCCGTGATTGGCGCGGCCTGTGGCAGGCGCTCAACGAGGTCTTCCGCTTCTGGATCGGCCAGGGCGTGAGCATCTTCCGCGTTGACAACCCGCACACGAAGGCGTTCGCGTTTTGGGAATGGGCGATAAACGACATCAAGCGCGACCATCCCGGCGTGCTCTTCCTGGCCGAGGCCTTCACGCGCCCGAAACCGATGTACCGGCTGGCCAAACTCGGCTTCAGCCAGTCCTACACGTACTTCACGTGGCGCAACACCGCCGCCGAGCTGGCGGAATACATGACCGAGCTAACGTCACCGCCGGTCAACGAGTTCTTCCGGCCGAACTTCTGGCCGAACACGCCCGACATCCTGCACGCCGACCTGCAGACGGGTGGCAGGGCAGCTTTCGAGGCCCGGCTCGTGTTGGCCGCGACGTTATCGGCGAACTACGGCATCTATGGCCCGGCCTACGAGCTGGGCGAGAACACTCCACGTGATCCGGGAACGGAGGAGTACCTCGACTCCGAGAAATACGAGCAGCGGACGTGGGACCTGGAGTGGCCGGACAGCCTGCGCGACCTCATCTCCCGGGTGAACCGGGCGCGGCGCGAACACCCTGCGCTCCAGTCGAACGAGCGCCTATGGTTTCAGCCCGTCGACAATCCCAATCTGCTTGCCTACACGAAGAACAGCGCCGACCAGCAGGACATCGTGCTGACGATCGCCAACCTCGACTACGCCAACTCCCAAGGTGGCGTGCTGGAGCTGGGGCTCGAAGGGCTGGGGCTGCCAGTCGGTCGGCCGTTCGAAGTCGTCGATCTTCTCGATGACGGGTCCGCCAGGTGGACTGGACCCCTGATTCCCATCGAGCTGGATCCAGCGGAGCGTGGCGCGCACGTGCTGTGGCTGAAACGCTGATGCCGGTGGATGTGTACGCCGACACCTTTCCAGTGACAGTAAACAGAGTTGCCGTTTTCGAGTGGCCAATGGCTCCCGCCAGCCGCCGACCGCCGTCACTCGGGCTTGCCTCACGCTTGATCTGGCGTCATGGCTACTCAAGACGGGCCGTTTTCGGCCGATTTCCCTTCCGATTCGGGCCGATCTGTTCAATGACAGTGGAAACCTGCGCGCGAGGCGGTACCAGCGAGTGGCTGACGCAGTGATGGTGGCCACAGATCGGGATCCCCTTTGGTACAAGGACGCGATCATCTACGAGCTCCACGTGCGGGCGTTCTTCGACTCGAACGCCGACGGCTCGGGTGACTTCGCGGGACTGACGCAGCGGCTCGACTACCTCGCCGACCTTGGCGTCACCGCTCTATGGCTATTGCCGTTCTATCCCTCGCCGGGCAAGGACGACGGCTACGACATCGCCGACTACACCAACGTCAATCCCGACTACGGCACTCTGCGCGACGTCAAGGTGCTCATCAAGGAAGCGCACCGGCGCGGTCTGAAGGTCATCACCGAGCTGGTCTGCAACCACACCTCCGACCAGCACCCCTGGTTCCAGCGCGCGCGCCGTGCCCCCAAGGGCAGT